>CAYTJN010000004.1:0-57881 GCA_964438125.1 uncultured Occallatibacter sp. | reverse complement strand
GTTGAAATGGTGCTTGGGTTGATGTTCAACAGGTTAAAGCAGTTGAGCAGATTGGCCTTGATTTCAAACCTTGCGTTTTCTCCGAGGATTCGCATATTGGGCAGGCCGAAGGCTTTGGCGAAGGTGACATCCGCATCCCTGTATCCCGGGCCGGCAAATGAGTTGCGACCGATTCCAGGAGGAGGGATGAAGGTGGTTGACGACTGTCCTGGAAGATCGGTGATGGCAGCGTCGTAATTCGGAACTGTGAAGTAGTTATTGGAGAATTGATCGTTGCTGGTACCTTTAATGGCGGTGCCTGGATTAGGAAAGTCGCTTCCAGTTTTGAAGGCATCGTTACTGGTGCTGTTGCCAGCTCCTCCAAGATATTTGGGACGCAGGTTTTGAAATCCATAATTACAGGTGTTGCAGTAGATCTGGTGCGGCGCTTGAAAGACCGGAGTCCAACCGAAGCCTGAGTGCAGGGTCATGATGCCGCTGATCGACCATCCGCCGGCAGCCTTTTCGATCCATCCGTGTTCGCCGTGAAAGATGACGGGTTGCCAGATGCCAAAGACCTTGATGCCGTGATTGATATCGAAATCGGAACGGCCATAGGAGTAGGCGGGATGGTAGAGATAAGGGTCGCGAGAGTAGGGGCCGGAGTCTGTATCCAAGCTGCGAGCCCATGTGAATTGCGCTTCGGCAGAGAACGTGTGTGAGAACTGGTGCTTGAGACCGGCGAGCATCATGTTGTTTGTCGACCAACCACCGCTGCCGAAGGTGTTGATGCCATTGATGAGAGGATTGAGCGGGGCGCCCTCAATTACTCCCAGTGCGTTGGCGTCATAGTTATAGAGCAGATGGCGTCCGACGCTGCCCTCATAGCCGAGATTGGCAAAGAGAGAGTGACTGAGATCGTACTCGATTTCGAGCGAGTAATGTTCGATGTACTCAGTGGGCAGATGGCCGGGCAAGCCGCCGAGGTTGGCGCCGCCGGCTGTGGGTAGACCGGCCGAGTTAAACGTGACAATCGCGTGGGGGTTCGCCGGGTACCCGAAGATGTTGGTTGGGCTGCTCGAAACCGCATAACTAATATTGGGATTGATATTTGTGGGGCCGGTGCTGGAACCGGGAATTGAGCTCGTACCGGGAGGATTGCCGTCGTAATTGTTGGAATTTGCGATCTGTTCCTGGTTATAGTTCAAACCGAATCCGCCGCGCAGAACGAGCTTGCTGTTGAGAGAACCTGGACTCCAGTTAAAGCCGAATTGAGGGCCGAAATTCAGCTTTTGCGCTGTCCAGGCACCAATTCCGGTGCGCAGAGCAATCCCTGTCAAAAGGGCGCTGCCGCTCCCGAAAGAGAGTACTCCCATGTTATTGTCCTTATCGGTAAGTGGACCAAAGTAGGAGTAGCGCAGCCCGGCACTCAGGGTGAGGTTCGGGCGGACCTTCCAGTCATCCTGGAAAAAGACTCCGAGGAGGTTTTCGCGATTATCGTTTCGGAAACCTCCGGGAACGCCGGTGGTTGCTTGGAAAGCGCCGCCCTCGGCCTCGGGAGCGTCGTTCATAAAGTCCCAGAGATTGTAGAAAGTGTAATTCGGTGTTCCGAGCGGCTCGTTCAAATAATAGAGTCTGGTCAGATCGAAGCCGAATTTCATGGTTTGCGTGCGCAGAACCTTCGTAGCAACATCTTTGTAGCCGTAGGTCCATTGGTCATAGATGTTGGGAGCGTTTACGCCGAGGTTGCCGATGCCGATACTTCCGATTTGAGGACCGTCATTCTGGCCACCTGCAAGAAAATCCTCCGGCAGGCCAAAGGGAGCTTGTGGGTTTGCAGTTAATTCGTTGTAACGCCACCCGGCGGCGTTGGCACGGGCCTCATTCAGGAACGTCGGCGTGAAGGTATGGTTCCAAATACCCGAGAAGGCACTGGCAATCTGTGAGTGATTGAAGAGGTCATAGCCATAGCCGCCGTTATAGCGCGTAAGAGTGGTTGGGATCCAGTAAATTGCAAAGCTGGCGCGATCTTTGCTGGTTACGTCGGCATCGAGACGCCCGCTGTATTGTTTGAAATCGCTGCTGGATGGATTGCTGGTGCTGTATTCGGCGATGTCGGCGACATTCGAAAGTCCACCACCGAGGCCGGGGGAGCTGTTGCCGGCATAGGTGGGGTCCTGCGTGCCGAGGGGGGTGGTGAGCGGAGAGCCAATGTTGATGCCCTGCCCCGCAATGGTATTGCAATTTACGCCCTCTGTAAGTCCGGCGGCTTTACAGTCTGCCGAGGCAATCACCGTTCCGAGAACGGTGGACTTCGGGAAATTCAGATAGGTTGAGGCAATGCTGCCCGCAGGGGCCAGGGATGCGAGTTCCGGGGTCGTATACCACCCGGTGCCTGTCTGCGGGGTGTTCTGGCTTTGTCCCTCGTAGTTGAAAAAGGCAAAGATCCTATTCTTCCAGATAGGCCCGCCAACGCTGCCCCCAAACTGGTTGTAACGGTCGTTGACTCTGAGCAGACCGCGCGCCTCGGGGGTGAGCGCCTTTCCTGATGAATCGACGGATGCGACGGAACCAGGACCGTTCCAACGCTGGAACGCATTCAACCCTGGGCGAACGATCTGGGCGAAGACGCTGCCGTGAATCTCGTTGGAACCACTCTTCGAAGTGATTTCAGTCGTCGCACCTGAGAAGCGACCAACTTCAGCGTCGTAAGTATTGGTGAGGATTCTGACGTTGGCGATCGAATCCTCGCTGGGAGTTACTATGGTCGAGCCGCCCCAAACGGCGCTCACGGTACTGATGCCGTCGACGGTATAGCCGTTGTTTTGAAACTGCTGACCGTTGGTATTTGCCGAAGGGCCATTTTCTGTGGCAAAGACGCTGCTCGACGATCCGAGGTTGCCGCCGCCGCCACCGTGGTTGGCGCCACTCTGAGTTCCTGGTGCGGCAAAACCGCCGCCCGAGCCCTGCTGCGATCCGTCCGCGATAACACCAGGAACTAACTGAATCAGCATAGTCGGATCGCGTTCGAAAGACGGCAAATGCTGAATCTCAACATCGGAAATAGTCCGTCCGATATTCGCGGTTTCTGTATCCATGGCCGGCGCGAGAGAAGCGTCGACCGAGACTGACTCGGATTCGGCACCGAGGTCCATTTGGACGTTTAATGAATTCGCTTGTTCTGGAATCAACTGCAGGTCAGTCAGGACTTTTTTCTTGAACCCATTCTTATCGACAACCAGGTTGAAGTGGTCGGCGGGCAGCGCGCTGAAGTTAAAAATGCCCGCGTCGTTACTGGTCCGAACGAAGGTTTCGTTGGTGGCTTGGTCTGTGAGTGTTAGTGTGGCACCAGGAATAAGCGCGCCCGAGGGATCGGTCACTACGCCTTCGACCGAGGTGCGATACTGGGCCTGCGCCGGGAGACTGAAACAGACCAGTAGTAGCATCACGGCCGGCCCTACGAAGGTCACGAGGTAAGAACTTAAGCGCTTCGGTAATTGTCTCCTGAGAGTTTCTGAATTCGATTGCATACACGGTTCCTCCAAAAATGATTGCGGGGAAATCGGAGGCTTGCTGCTCTAGTGGAACAGTGCATAATTTATAACCACACGTCATTCGGATAAGATGCGCGCAAATGCAAGTCGTCTATTGTCATTTATCTTTTTTCTTGTCGAGAGAGGCAGACCCCCAAGAACGGTCCGTTTGCCGGCATTTTCGAGAGTGTCGCCATCGGAACGGGAGTGTATTCGAGAAAATAGGGTGGTACCGTTCAAGAAAGATTACGAACCGTCGTTCGCTCTTTGTTCTCTCTAGATGAAGATTGCAATGGCCAGCAAGATATAAAAACGAGAGTAGGAGGTTGAATACCGATGCAGCCGGAGATTTCTGCTCTTACTACCCAACTGGCACAGATGAATGAGCGCGCCCGCTGGTATTCGGGGATGATCTGGCAACTCCCCCTCAGCTATCTCGGAATCTCGTTGGCATTGGTGGCAAACGTCGCGGGTAAGGGAAAGAACCTGTTGAGAGCGGTTTTGATTTGCTTATGGTTGATCGGCTACGGCGTGGTAATTCAGTTGGCGCTATTGTATGGAGGGGTGCGGCGTGCCGTCCTTAACATAGATGCCATCGAAACAAAATTGGGTCTGGATGTTACAGCCCAGTATCGTCCATGGACCATTTCGACAATGATCGTGCTGACCTTTGCAATATCAACCTCATTCCTCGTTGCGGCCATCTGGCTCACGGATTACCTGGCAGGAACTTCCCCCAGAAGGAAATCGAATTAGTCGACAATATGCCGGAACTCCCTGACATCGCCGCGTACATCTCGGCGCTTGAGGCGCGCATTCTTGGGCAGGTGCTCGAGCGGGTGCGGCTGGGTAGCGTTTTTTTGCTGCGGACTGTGGAACCGCCGATTACCAGCGTCGAAGGGTCGACTGTGCGGGAGATTCGCCGGATCGGCAAACGGATCGCTATCGGCGTAGAGGGTGATCTGTGGCTGGTGCTTCACTTAATGATCGCGGGGCGGTTGCATTGGCGGGCGGCACAAGCCAAGCTTGCAGGACGGAACGCGCTGGCAGCATTTGATTTTGCCTCGGGCTCGCTGGTACTGACGGAGGCGGGGAGCAAGCGGCGTGCATCGCTGCACGTTCTGGCGGGTGAAGAAGCCTTGCGGGCAATCGATCCGGGCGGAGTGGAAGTCTTCGCGACCGATGTGGAGGGATTTCGCGCGGCTCTGAGCGCCGAAAACCGGACCCTCAAGCGAGCGTTGACCGATCCTCGGGTAATCAGTGGGGTGGGGAACGCCTACTCCGATGAGATTTTACACGCGGCCAGGCTTTCGCCAATCGCGCAGACGCACAAGCTGAAGCCCGAGGAATGGGAGACACTCTTTTTGGCTACGCGCGCCACGCTCAAGCTATGGATGGACCGGCTGCGTGGAGAGGGCGAAGTCGACTTTCCTGAGAAGGTGACAGCTTTTCGGCCGGAGATGGCGGTTCATGGACGGTTTGGGCTGCCGTGCCCGCGCTGCGGCGAGAAGGTGCAGCGGATCCGTTACGCCGACAACGAGACCAACTACTGTGCGCGTTGCCAGACGAATGGAAAGGTGCTGGCGGACCGCGGGCTTTCGCGGCTGCTGGGAGCCGACTGGCCGAGGACACTGGAGGAGTTGGAGGGGTTGAGGAGAAGATAATGGAACAGCTATTCAGAGGCAGAAATCCTGGAATGCCTGAATCCATTGTGTCTTGTCGCCGCTTTTCGGAAGGGCGGGTTGTGCGGGGCTCCCAGGCATCCTCGAATCTGCTTGACAGCCAAATCCCTGCTACGGCAAAGTCAACTGCACGAGTTGTCTACGGTCCCATTCGGATTTCCGCCGTGTTTAATCGCTTCGATTCATTTGGAGTCAAGTCCTTTCCCTTGATGTGAGGTCACACCTATGCACCACTTGCACTTCAATCATCTTGCGGTACTGGTTGCCGCTTTGATTCAATTCTTCCTGGGCGCACTTTGGTATTCGCTGTTTTTTGCCAAGCCGTGGATGGCGTATACCGGCCATACGAAAGGCGAGAAGCCCAAGGGCATCGTGGTTGCAATGCTTTCGTCGCTGATTGGTGCGCTGATTCTTTCATTCATGTTGGCGCACGTGGTGATTTGGTCAGGGGCGGCAACGGTGGGCCGAGGCGTGTTTGTGGGGCTGATCTGCTGGCTAGGCTTCATCGCGGGACCGCTCTTTTCCGAGACGATTTATGAAAAACGACCCTGGGGGCTATTCGCCATCAATGGCGGTTACTGGCTGGCGGTATTGCTCGTCTCCGGGGGATTGCTTGCGGCGTGGCGCTAGTTCTGGAGCTAAAATCGTGGCATGAGCAAAGAGGCGATTGCTACCGATAAAGCACCCGCGGCGATTGGACCCTATTCGCAGGCCGTGCGGGTGGGAAACCTTATTTTCACTGCCGGCCAAATTGGTGTGGACCCGGCTACCCAGCAAGTGGTCGCAGGCGGAATCACTGAGCAGACTACCGCCGTGCTGGAGAACTTGAGAGCGATTCTCGCGGCAGCCGGATCGAGTTTTTCTCAAGTCGTAAAGACCACCGTCTTCCTGAAGAACATGAATGACTTTGCCGCCATGAATGCAGTCTACGGTGCATATTTTCTCGGCGATGGGGGCGCGCCGCCTGCTCGCAGTACAGTGGAGGTCGCTCGTCTGCCCAAGGATGTGCTGGTCGAGATCGAAGTGGTGGCTGAGGTCTAGGGGGTTGATTCCGCAGCTTTGTTGCGAGCGGTGCATCCAATGGGCGTGAAAAGGCCAGAGGAGGCAGCGATGAAGGAATTGCCCGAGAAGGTCGAACGGACGGAGGCTGAATGGCGCGCGAAGCTGACTCCGGAGCAGTACAGCATACTGCGGGAGAAGGCCACCGAGCGCGCGTTCACCGGCAAGCTGACCCAGAACCACGAGACGGGAAACTACCATTGTGCGGGCTGTGGGGCGTTGCTGTTTCAGAGCGGGGCCAAGTTTGACTCCGGCTGCGGATGGCCGAGCTTCACGCTGCCGACCGATTCAAAGGCCATCGCCGAGCACGAGGATGTCAGCTTGGGAATGCGCCGCGTGGAGGTGACGTGCGCCAGATGCGGCGGCCACCTGGGCCACGTATTTCCCGACGGCCCCCGGCCAACTGGCCTTCGTTACTGCATCAATTCGGGCTCGCTCACCTTCGAGCGGGCGGAGTAGAGATTCTTTAGAAACCGGTTTGAGGTATGGCGGCCAGTCGAACTGCCTTGGATCGGCGTGTCTACTGAGGATCAGAAGTCCGGAAAGAGGGAACCCGACTTGGAGGGAATCGTGGCCATGCGAGAGCGCCGATGGGGCGGTTGGGGATCCGGTGAGGCGAGAAGCTCGGCAATCTCACGGAGTTCGGTGCGCGCATGAGCGATGGTCGAGGCGATAACCTCGAAACTCTTGCCAGACGGGGATTGACCGGAGTCGAAAGCCAACAGCGGAGAGCGGGCTGACGGCTCCTGCTGCGGTTCGGGTTGAAGGATGGGCTGAAGAAGTTCGCGGGGAGCCTGAGATTGTTGGAGGGCCTGACGTGCACCAACGAGCGTGTAGCCCTCGATATGGACCAGTTGTTTGATCCTGAGGGCTAGTTCAACGTCGCGGCGGCGATAAAGGCGCTGGCCGGTTCCGCTCTTGTTCGGTTTGAGCTGAGGAAATTGCGTCTCCCAAAAACGCAGGACGTAAGTCTCGACGCCGCAGATGCGTGCCACGTCGCCAATCTTGAAATACAGGCGGTCGGGGATTGCGGGTGGGTCGAAGCCGCGAGTTTTTGATTGCTGCAAGGCCATGGGAAAGCGAGGAGGAAACCGCGAGATTGGCGGCGACCCTTCTCTAGGTGGATTATAGGCCACACTTTGCACCGTTTGTGAAGCAAAATCTGCAAACGGAGCCGAAGTTCCTGTTGGAAGCTTCGAAGTGATCGGCAGATTTCACTTGGGCAGGACAACCCGACGGTTCGGAACTTGTCTGCAGGACGCCGGAAAGACGAACGGATCAGACTCGGTTTTTCTTGGAGTTACACTGAAGTGCTCGTAGCCGCTCACTGTTTTTTAAGTACGGCTGCGTTCTTTTCATCGGAGAGGATGACGGACTCAAGGCGGAGGAAGTCTGCGGCTTTTGTGGGGGGAATCTCGACCTGGCGGACGACGTATTCGCGCTCGTAGTGGAGCAGATTGCCTTTGGCCGAGACTTTGGAGTGGTAGCTGGCGAAGTCGAGATCGAGGTCGACGGGGTCTGGAGTTTCATCGACGACGTAACCTGCGGGTAAGGTGATGTCGAAGCTGTCGCGCCAGCGGCCGGTAGCATCGAGATCGATAGCAAAGGTGCGCGGCTTGTCATCGAACGGAATGGCATAAGATCCTACAACTCGGGGGCGCACGAGCAGGAGCGGGCCTGCCTGATGCGAGTACTGGCGGGCAGTGACCTTGTAGTGAAACTCCAAGGGTTTTTCAAGAGCGGATGGCTCGATGAATTGGAAGGCATCGAGCGTAACGCCAGGAAGGGTAGAGGCTACGTATTTCTCCCAGTATTCGCGCCGCTCTTTGTCATCGGTGTATTTTAGAAAGCTGCGCAAGTCGGCACCTTTGGGGCCAACGGACGAGCTATCGACCGAGCCGGTAAGGGTGCCGTCGGTGGAGAGGGTGAAGGAGCCCTTGCGCTCGGAGCCATTGGCGTCCGGATCGAGCACAGGGAGGGCGACGATCTGGCTGGAGGCTCCGGCGGCAAGAGTGCCATAGCCGCCCTGCTCATTGCTGGGGAGATTACCTGCGGGGGTACGCTCGTCAGTGGGGTCGAAGATGAGGTAGCGCTTGCCGTCTTTGGCTTTGACTACGGCCTTGAGCCGAGGGTCTTCGAGGTCCGCTGGAAGTTCGATTGCTGTGATCATGTGGTTGCTATAGCGGGATGGAGCGTCGGGATCGACATACCCGCGGTGGCTGTCAACGGGCATATAAACCGCGTGAATGCCGGCAACCTGGAGCATGGAGATTAGCAAGGTGGTCTTGTCTTTGCAGTCGCCGTAGCGATTGCGGAAGATGTCGGCGGCATGATTTGCCTGCCAGCCGCCAATGCCGCGTTCAACGACGAAGTAACGAATGTTCTTTTGGATGTACTCGGTGATGCGGCTGAGTTTGGTGTAGAAATCTGGCGCGCCGGCGATGAGGCTTTGAGTCTGAGCGCCGATCTCGGGCGAAGGGTCAGGACGGTTTGCTTCGAGAGCGGTCTCCCATTCTCCGATAGCGCGCCACTGGCTGTCTTTGCCTACGACGGCGGCTTCGCCCCACTGGACTGACATGCGCGGCGCAAGGGCCTCCCAATCGGGGTGGGACTTGACTTCCCGCAGGTCGAGGGCGTTTACGTCTTTGAGTTCCCAGCGCCAGTGGTTGGGCAAGACTTCGAAGGGCTTGGCCGGCTGGAATCTGTGCCAGGCCTCGGAGTGGGCGCGGCCTGGGGGCAGATCCACTTCAAGGGCCTGGAAGACGAAGGGTATGGGGCTCTGGAAGTGCCAAACGGTCTCCTGCTGATAGGGCGCGAGCAACTCTTCTGACTCGCAGATGATGGTGGCGCCCACATCGGCTGCGGGAGGATGCACGACGCGCCGCTTGGAGGTGGAGAGCATAACTGGAATTCCGGTGTCGCCAATATCGGAGAAATCGGTGTCTTGGGCCTGGTAATGCTTCTCGTCGGCGCCGATGGTCCAGGCGCGGAAGTAGTTGATCTTTTCGTCGACGTCGTAGGAGACACCGCACCGGGCATCACTGCGGCCTTGCGGCTTGAGTATACGAATTGCCTCTCGTTCACGCTCAGTAGCGCGGCCCTGAACGTCGACGGTTTCGACGTACTCATCGAAAAGGATCACTGCGGGTGCATCCTTGGCGTAGTCGGGAGTTTTGGTCTTGGCGGCCTCGAGACCCCAGTCGGGAATTGGCTTGTCGTTCCCGAACCAACTGGCGCGGGCTGGATTGGCGGCCAGTAGAAATAAACCGGCCACGAAGAAGAACGCGCGGGGTGGTCTGGATGAGAGCTTGGGGGCCATGATCAATTTCCTTTTGCGACTGGCGCGTGGGTCAGGACGAGTTGCTGTTGATCGGCGGCGGCGACTTTCTGATAGAAGCCGCGGAGGTCTTGGTATTCATCAGGCTTTGCGATGGAGAAAGCGCGGGAGAGTTGGCGTGCGATGGTGATCTGGCCGGGCGCAATGACTGACTTGGTGACATAAACAGCATGGCCCGCCCATGGAATCTTATTGTCCTGGGGCGCACCTTCCACGGTGAAGTTGGCGGGCAGGTGATAGACGATCTGATCGCTGACCTGATCGCCGTAATGCATGTCGACCGGTTCGATACGCTTTTCCTGATTAACGAAAGGATGGCTGCCGCGTGTCTCAAAGAAGAAGCTGGGGATGAGAAGACGCTTGGAGGTTGCAGCTCCGAGGGTTCCATGAACTTGTACAACGGCCATGAGGCTGGCGTAGGGATCGTCAAGGCCGACGAAGTGATCGAGATGAGCTTCGACTCCATCGGGAACCTCAGACTCGAGGGACTGATCGAACCGTTTCTTGACCTCGTCGACGTCGTTCCGGAGGGCGATTTGCCGCCAGCGAAGGGCTGCCTGGCCGAACATTACGAAGCGGAGTGTGCCCGTGATGGAGCCGTGCTCGTCGAGGGTAAGGTCGCCGATGCGGGTCGTCTTGTTGTCTGAGTAGGCCAACTCGGGCGTTGTGACCAAGTTCTTATCGCCGGCACCCTGTCTGAGGCCTGAGGCCGAGGAGTGTTTCCAACTCACCGTCTGGAAGGGGCACATCGGCTCGCCTGGGTCGAGGGCGATCTCTTTGCCGTCGATGCTGAGAATCACGATCGTATCGTCGAGCTGTCTCAAAGTGAGATAGGCGGGATCGAAGACGCCCTGCTCACGGTCCACGACCTTCATGGCGTTGGCGGTGAGGCCGGCGGTGCGCAGCATGGCCAGATAGAGGAGGGCTATGTCTTCGCTGGAGCCGCTTTTCTGTTTCCAGGTGTCTTCGGCGTGTTTGGCGACTTTTAGCTTGAGCTGCTTGAGCTCGGAATCACTCTTCTTACGGGAATAGTCCGTGTTATCGAGCCCCTGCACGGCCTTGTAAAGCTTCTTGGCCTTATCGAGTTCGCTGTCGGTGGGGGCGATCAGCCCCGCGACGGCATCCTTGATGGCTTTGGAGGACTCGGCGAAGTGATCAACATCCTTTGACCAGAGCTTGGATTCAACGTTCCAAAAATTGGAGGAGCTGTTTTCGCTCTTGTAATAGAACTCAACGTTGTAAAGGAAGCTCCTGATGGGCGGCATCCACTCTTCGTCAGGAATAGAAGGGACGTCAGTGACGTCGACGCTATAGTGTCCCAAAGCGTCCGCTTTTACGCTCTGGCCTGACGGAAGTCTCCACCACCAAATCAGGGAGTTGAGCACACGTCCACGTTCATCTTCGAGGTACCTGCTGGTCGCATTCTGGATGCCGGGCAGAAATGCCTTGAAGGGAGTAAAGAGGTAATGCGCCTTGTGGACGAAGTAAGGGCGCTGAATCTCCCATGTGGGGGATGAGACTTCGTCCTCGCCGTAGTCCAATTGATAGCGATATTCGAGGATGCTGCCGACCTCGACACTGGGCAGAGTAAAGACCTTGCGATTGACCTGCATGTCGCCGGTTTTGCCGGTTGTCTTGAATCCCAATAGATCATCGGGCTTGCCGAGGAGAGGAATCACGGTGCCGTCGGAGTGAATGGTGCGTGCCTTGATGTCGTTGATCTTTGTGTCACCCCGCAGGTAGGGGAGTTCGACGGTGGCGAGCTCCTTGCCCTTCTCCTGAAGCACCTTGATGCGCGCATAAAAACTCCGATAGTGGAGCGGATCGTCGGTGATCTCTTCGATGTTGAGATAGACGGCGGCGGCACCGGGGGCTTTGGGGTCTTCGGTCATCTTGAGCTCTTCAGGCGTAGGATCCTGAAATTGGGCGCGAAGAATGGCTGGTGAAGCGATGGCGAGGATCAGGGCAAGAGACCGAACGACGATGGGGGTACGCATGCATCTTCCTTTGCGAACAGACGGTGAGAAACCTGTTACGTGGCTGTGGAATGGGTTGCAGCGATTCTACATCGACGCGCTCGAGGCGTCGAGGGGGTGTGTGATAGTGCCATTCTTAAGCTGTGTGCGCGAGATATGGGGCGTCCGCATGGGTCGGCGGATTAGAGATCGGGAGATTCAGCAGATCGGCGGGATGCGAGGAGGGTGGAGACGAGGGAGATTGGTAGGCCGACGACATTGAAGTAGCAGCCTTCGATGCGGGGAATCCAGCGGGCGGCGCGGCCCTGGATGGCGTAGGCACCGGCCTTGTCCATGGGTTCGCCGGTGGCGATATAGTCCTCGATTTCCTGCTCAGAAAGGGTGAGGAATCGGACGGCAGTGACTTCGGCGGCCACCTCAGTTTGATTGGCGGTGACGAGAGCGACACCGGTGACGACGCGATGTGTCCGGCCCGATAGAAGACGCAACATGCGGGCGGCATCGGCGGGGTCTTCCGGCTTGCCGAGGATGTGGCTGTCGAGGGTCACTGTGGTGTCTGCGCCCAGCACTTGCAGTGCGGCAGATGGCGCTTGCGCGCCATGAAGTTCATTGCTTCCCACCCTTTCGCTAGAAAAAAGGCGAAAGGATGGGGCCCCCGGCTGTTCGCTCGCAGCGGTTTTTGTGATTTCGTCGAAAACGGCGTGGGCTTTTTCACGGGCGAGGCGGGTGACGTAAGCGATGGGGTCTTCGTTGGGATGAAGATCTTCAGGGATGTGCGCGGGGTGGACCTGAAACGTGAAGCCGGCTTGGGTGAGGAGTTCGCGGCGGCGAGGCGAGGCTGAGGCCAATACGAGCATATTGGGATTATTGCAGGATGCTGCATCGAGCTTATTCTCGTCCGATTTCTTCTCTCAGGAGTTCCAGTTGGCGTTGATCCTGTTCCGCAAGTTTCAAGTCCTAAGTCCTTCCATTTGCCTAAACGGTGAGGCCGGTGCGAAGGCCGGCTGGCGTGGCGAGTCCCCAGGCCATGGCGGGGGTGTTGTGGGCCAGTCCGAAGCGGCCGTCGGGGCCGAGAAGGATGATGCCGCCGTGACCACCGAGACGGTTAAAGAGATACGAGATAGCTTCTTGGGCAGCGATTTCGGGAGCGGTGCCCGAGGCGACACGGTCGGTGGCCCACTTGCCGAGGACCAGCTTCATGATGGGTTCGCCCCAACCGGTGAGTGAGACGGCGGCGGATAGATTGTCCGCATAGCAGCCGCAACCGATGAGGGAAGAGTCGCCAACACGGCCGGGAGTTTTGTTGAGGGTGCCACCTGTGGAGGTGCCGGCGGCGAGGTCGCCGTGAAGATCGAGGGCGACGGCGCCTACGGTGTCGTGCGAGTCCCCCACGCACGAAGGCCTGTCCGTGGGCACCCCGGAGTCCTGATCAGACGGGCGTCCGCCTTCGGCACAAGCTTCTTGGCCAAAGAATGACTGACCGGTTCCGGGTGCAGATGGGCGGGCCTGAGTTTTAGCGAGGCGCTCTCGCTCGCGGTCGAGGATCAGGTCGGCGTTATCGATGAGCGGCATGCCGTGGGCGTGGGCGAATTGCTCTGCGCCGGTGCCGACGAGATAGACGTGGGGGCTTTTTTCGAGGATAAGACGCGCGGCTTGAATTGGGTTACGGAGGCGCTCTACACAGGCGACGCCGCCAGCCTTCATGCGACCGCCGTCCATAAGGAGGGCATCAAGCTGGACGCGGCCATCGGAGGTTAGAAAGCTGCCGCGACCGGCATCGAAGGCGGGATCGTCTTCGAGAATGGTGACGGATGCTTCGACCGCATCGAGTGCCGAACCTCCGCGAGAAAGGACGGCATAACCGGTTTCAAGCGCGCGGCGGACCCCTGCCTCGTGGGTGGGTGCCTCGTCGGGAGGGATGGCCCAGGCACCGCCGTGGACCAGAAGTGTAGGGGCGTGATGGGCCGTGGCCGTCATTCCGATATCGTAAGACATTTGGGGTCGACTATCTTTGACTCTAACTTTCGTTGCAACTGCCAAGGTGGGTCGGGCGTATTTTAGTAATCGAATAAGATGTCGAGCTCGACTTCGGACAGTGCTGGCTTTCGATTCCCTATTCTGCACAAAACTCAGGATCTGGTGACTCAGGACGAATTCTTGTCAACTAATGGAAGTCAGATGACTCGGGATAAGTGGTTGAAACAAGAAGAGAATCCCTGTCTTGTGCATTTTGCATTGAATTACGCTGAGATTCGTTAAGCTAAGAACATTCAATAAGGATCAATGCGACAGGAGAGATCGAGTAAGCTCTCTTGATTTATTCGGACTACTTCTACGGGTTCGCAAGGGCGGGGAGAGAGTAGAGCATCATCAGATCTGGCGGGGACGTTTTGGACCTTGGCGAAGAGCCGCAATGGATTGGGCGAAAGCGGCTAAAGGCGAAACGGCCGGTTGATGGAGCTCTTGAAGAGATCGAGTCATTTTCCGAGTTGATCCGGTGGACAAGGGGGATGCCGAGGAAAGCATCCTCACAAGCGGAGCCTTTCTGCATTTTCGGGTTCCGATCAATCAATTAGGACGATGCAAGGCGATTCCGAAAAGGGATCGCCTTTCTCTTTCTGCGACGAATGCCAGGCCGTGAAAGTCAGGACGGGATTGGCGGAGCAATGGTTGTGGTGAGAAAGACGCAGGCAGTTTGGAAATCGTGCGATGCGGGGACCGAGAAGAAGAAAGTTGTGCGGGTAACGGTAAAGATGAAGGCAGCGGCTGACAAGGCGCTGAGAAAAAACAGCGTAGCGATTGTCGAATCGCTGGTGAAAAAGTCGATTGCCGGCAACAACAGGAGTACGGCGTTGCTTGTCGACCTTGCGAAGGGACACGAGGATTGCGAAGACAAAGCGCTGGTCCCGCCGCGTAGCAGCAAGGCAGAGGAACTGGCCGCGGAGCCGGAGTGGGATGGCGGATTGGATGGAGCAGATGCGGAGAGCGGGTCGTCCCAACGCGAACCGGAAATTTGAGAATCGATGCGGCAAGCTAAATCCGCTTCGCGGGGACACAAACTTGGCGGATTTCCAGGGCGGATCGGGAATTGTCCTGTAATTCATTGCTTGTGAGTAGATGAAATCGCGGGGATGACGGGGAGATGTGGTATGGTGCTTTGCGATCGTCCCAGAAAAGAAGAGAGACCGATGAAGCTGATGAATCACGAGTGGTTCCGCGCCGGGAGACTGACAGGAATGTTGTCGATGGCGGTATGCCTGATGGGAATGGCGTTGGGAGTTATGTCCCAGGCTCAGACGATCAGCACGACGACGGTCCAAGGGACGTTGTATCAGGCGAACGGACAGCCGAGCGCAGGAACACTGATGGTTAGCTGGCCGTCGTTCACTACTGCAAGTGGCCAGATGGTGGTGGCCGGCAGCACGACAGTGACGATCGCTCCAGATGGATTTGTGAGCGTCAATCTTGCCCCTAACCTGGGCGCCACGCCGGCGGGGTTGTATTACACGGCGGTTTACTACTTAAGTAATGGCACGACCAACACGCAGTACTGGGTCGTGCCAGCTGCGGCGCAGGCGACGCTCGGGCAGATTCAGTCGCAGTTGATGCCGGCTGCGCAGGCTGTTCAAGCAGTGAGCAAATCGTATGTGGATCAGGCAATCGCATCGCTGGCAGGCGGCACCCTGGCGGTCTCTGGCACCACGATGACCGGGCCGCTGATACTGTGTTGCGATCCGACTCAGCCTCTAGAAGCAGCGGACAAGCACTACGTCGATGAGAACGTTGCGCTGGATGTGCCGCTGAATGGCGGTACGATGACGGGAGCTTTGACTGCGACAAAAATTGGCGGTCTCTATCAGGTCGACCAGTTTTCTGGAGCGGATTTCGGAGCCAAGCTGAGCGCGTGTTTGAGTGGGCTGAGCTCGACTAATGGCGGCATCTGCGACGCGAGGAATTTCACTGGAACTTTATCGATGGGTTCGAGTGTAACGATGTCGACGGCGAATGCGACGGTACTGCTGCCCTGCGCCACGATCTCGACGAGCAACCAACTGATTGTTACGGCGGGAACGAGGAACGTGTCGCTGCGAGGGTGCTCTTTGCGCGGCGCAAGCACGGCGAGCGGGAGCCAGGGCGGGACTGTGTTTCTCTACTCGGGAACCGGCGCGATGATTCAGGTCGGAGATCCAACCTATGCAGCAGATACTCTCGGCTTTCATGTGGACAATGTGGCGATCAATATCACAGGTTCAACCAGCGCCACCGCACAGGGACTGGTAGCTTACCGCACGCAAGAACTGGATCTGGAAAGCCTGTACTTTCTTGGTAACTCGAACCAGACTGGCATCACTCTGGACGGGACTGGAAATTACACCGGGGGAAGTTTTGAAGACAACGAATTAACGGGTTTTCAAACGGCGGTGAACGCTATCGGGCATCAGATAGCGAATGCAGCGACGACGGATTGGATGAACGCGAGCACATTTGTTCGATTGCATATCGACTGCCCAACGAGCAATGGAAGTCCGATTGCCGGGACGTATGGAATCAACTTGCAGCAAGGGGATGGAAACACGTTCACCGGCGGAGACGTCGAGGGATGCGCGACAGCCTTGCATCTGGGAGCGAACGCGCAGAACAACACGATCGACGGGTTACGGAACGAAAACTCGACGAACCAGGTGATAGCGGATGCGGGCAGTTCGTATAACAACTGGATGACCGGCGGGACGATGTTTACCGGGCAACTGACGGACAACGGCACGCGCAACAGTTTCCTCGATACCTTTCACCGGAGTTTCAATGGCTTGAATGGCGATTGGTATGGGAGCCAGAAGGATGCCACGGTCACCAATCACTATCGTTTGGGAATCGGACAAGGAAACGAGCGCGGACTGCTGAACGAGATCCAGACCGATTATGGATATCGCTGGCTGGAGGGGTACACGGACGCCACGGCCGGTGAGCAATTCTATCAAGTGGAAGATCTTTTGAATAACGTAAACCGGTTGTCGATCGGCCAATATAACAGTGGGCAATCGAGCACCAACAACCAGACGGTGATCAATTCTGCTGGGACCGGAGCGGTGGTACTGAACGGCTCGAATCACTCGGGAACGGGTGGCGTAGTCATCGGGTCAGGGGGCGCGAGCGAGACGACCGTGGCGACGATTGGCAGCACAGGAAACGCCCAGTTCACCGGCACACTGCAGGTAAACGGAACTTCGCAGTCCGGTGGAACGATGACGGTTCGCAATAACGCGGACTCAGAGGTGGATTATTATCTTTGGCCGGGACTTACGAGCAGTCAGAAAGGCTCTTACACTTACAAGGACTGGAACGGCAACAGTCAGTGGTACATGGTCAAGGATCAGTACAACAACTGGGCATTGAATTCCGCAACCGGCGGATTAGATAGCTTCAAGGCCTACCAGAGCACAAACACTGGCGACACATACATCGGCACATCGAACTCCACAGGCTCGATTCGAATGAATTATGAGCCCGGATCGAGTTCGTCGACTGTAATTTACGCCGGAGGTTCAACGCCAATCGCCAGCTTCACGGGAACAACATCGATCAAGTTCCCAGGGCTGGCGGCGGCAAGTGGACATTTTTGTTTGCAGATCGATAGCTCAGGATATATCACGAATACGGGCGCGGCCTGCGGCTCAGGTAGCGGGGGCGGATCCGGTACAGTAAACACCGGCACGAGCGGTCAGATTGCTTATTACGGCGCGACGGGAACGGCGGTATCGGGCACCAGCACAGTTCCGATCGGGGCGGGTGGAACGGGAGCCTCCACCGCTACCGGAGCGCTGGCGAATCTGGGCGGCGTGGCATTGACCGGCGGCACTCTGAGCGGTGCACTGACGGCACCGCAGTTCAATGGACCGGTGACCGGCAATCTAACTGGTAATGTAAGTGGAAACCTCACGGGCAATGTTACTGGCAATGTTTCAGGCACAGCCTCCAATGTCACCGGCACGGTGCAGGTGGCTAACGGTGGGACGGGCGCGAACACCGCGGCTGGAGCATTGGCGAATCTGGGCGGCGTGGCATTGAGCGGCGGCACTCTGAGCGGAGCACTGACGGCACCGCAGTTCAATGGACCGGTGACCGGCAATCTAACTGGTAATGTAAGTGGAAACCTCACGGGCAATGTTACTGGCAATGTTTCAGGCACAGCCTCCAATGTCACCGGCACGGTGCAGGTGGCTAACGGTGGGACGGGCGCGAACACCGCGGCTGGAGCATTGGCGAATCTGGGCGGCGTGGCATTGAGCGGCGGCACTCTGAGCGGAGCACTGACGGCACCGCAGTTCAATGGACCGGTGACCGGCAATCTAACTGGTAATGTAAGTGGAAACCTCACGGGCAATGTTACTGGCAATGTTTCAGGCACAGCCTCCAATGTAACCGGCACGGTGCAGGTGGCTAACGGTGGGACGGGCGCGAACACCGCGGCTGGCGCGGTTGCGAATCTGCTGCCGGGGGTGAGCTCAACGGGCGGGAACGGAGTTACTGTTCTAGGCAACACACTGCTCAACGGAACGCTGAACGTGGGCGGGGCGTCAACTTTCGCAGGCTCGACAACGATTTCCAACCAGGCAGACGCGGAGATCGACTCCATCCTTCAGGCGGGTTTGACGACGAGCCAGAAAGAATCCTTCAGCTACGAGGACTGGAATGGCAGCGCCCAGTGGACAATGGCGAAGGACCAGTACAACAACTGGGCATTGAATTCGGCAACCGGTGGATTGGATAGCTTCAAGGCATACCAGAGCGCGAATGGCGGAGACACTTACATCGACGCTGCCAATGCCTCCGGGGTGGTCCGCATCAACTACGAGTCCGGGTCGGGAACTCAGTTCAAAGTATATGGAGGGAACAACGGCATTCCCTATGCCTCTTTGACCGGCGCCACGTCGATTCAGTTCCCTGGACTTTCGGCGACCAGCGGCTACAGCTGCTTACAAATCGACAATTCCGGGTTCATATCCAACACCGGCGCGGCTTGCGGTACGGGTAGCATGAACGGCACGATCAACGCGGGAACCAGCGGCCAGATCGCCTATTACAGCGGCAACGGTACGGCGATCTCGGGAGCGAGCACAGTATCGGTTACAGCCGGAGGTACGGGAGCTTCGACGGCATTGGGCGCGCTCGGAAACCTAGGAGGAGCCGCACTCGCCGGGGCTGGGTTCACCGGGCCTGTAAGTATCGCCAGTACTCTTTCGGTCGAGAACAATGTCAGCATAGGACCACGCTTCGACGTGACTAACTCCGCCTTTGGGGCCAAGGGAGACGGTACGACGGACGACACGGCGGCCATTCAGGCGGCATTCAACACTTGCGCGAATTATGTCTCTTCGACCGGCACCTTGACGGGGATTTATGGCGGCATAGTTGAGTTTCCGGGCCAGCATTCTTACGTCATCTCCTCGACAATCAACGCCTACGACGGATGCCAAATTGAGGGTACGGTGGGCAGCAGCAGCGGCAGTTACTCTCCTCCGAGAATCTTCTGGAATGGGCCGACCGCCGGTACAGTCTATGCGATTACGGGCTTCACCGCCGCCGCCAATACGACTCCTCTTTACGCGCCGTCCTCTCCGGCTCCGCATCCTCAGGCTAATCTCGCTACCTTGACTGTGAGCGGCGGTTCGGTTCCAGCAGTGGGAAGTTGGGTGGACATCGAGGGTCTTAGTACGAGTGCGGGAGCAAATCTCAACAAGGTTGTAGCGCAGGTAGCGGCGGCCAGCGGAAGCAGCTTTACGGTTGTCTTCCCGTCGGTGATTACGCCGGGCACTTTCACTGATTCAGGAACAGCAACCTCTATTGACGTGATGGTGGCCTTTGACAGCAATGCCAGATACGAGGAATCGATCAAGAACATTATGCTGGCGGATTTGTCATCGTTGTTGAATTCTTATCAAGTGGGGTTCTACTTTGGGTCCCGTGTGGATACAGGTACTCGTGTGGACCACGCTGAGGTCGCTGGAGCTTCGTTGTATGGCTATTACTTTGCCGGCGGCGGAATCAATGTGGATTTTGACAAGGGCTGGAGATCGGACGGATCGGGAGTTGCTGGAATCTACTGGAGAGTAGGCGGCGGGGACTCTTTCGGAATAGCGAATGGGACGACCGATAACGGTCGCGGCCAGTATGGCGCATCGACGAGCGGCGCCGCGGTAATGCTGGACAATTCGGCCTGCAATGGAACGGGGGCGGTGCGCCTCACAGCGAGGAATGTCAAACACGAGATCAACACGACCATGAGTTCGGGGTTGGGCGTGTATACCATGCTTGACTGTCCGACGAACGCCAACGGGGAACAATTCTATCTGGACTTCGAGAACGTTTGGATGGCTCCCGGCACAGTAACCAACTCGCCTGGAATATTGATGTCTCCGGCGAACGATATGGCGCTCAATTTGAATATCGTGAATGGATCGGTCAGCGGCGGCGGAGGTCTGGGCGGCAAGTGGGTTGGTCTGCCAGCACTGGCTAGAGGCGACTTAAGCGGAGTCGACGGCATCATGCCATTGCTCAGCTATTCTCCTCCATTCAGCAGCGACGGGGGAGGAACCACGGCACTTGCCTACGCCGCCGCGCCTACTCAGATCCTGAGCGATTTGAATATTGAGCAACTGTATCAATATGGGATCCGGGCGTCTGATTTTCTATACTCCGACACCGCATTTGCGGCGCTGGCGAATGGGACTACGCTCTATGCGGGCCAGATCGTGGCTCCTCCTGCTTATTGGAGCGGCGCCAACGGCAATCGGTATGCCATCGATGTTGTGTATCAAACTGGCACGACGGGCTCGCCCAATGGTGGAGCCACGACTTGCACAGGCAGCTCCGGCGCGTACGTTTTGACATGCACGAGCGCCACGGACTTATCGGCGGGGCAGAGAATCACGATCGGAACCGATGCAAACAAAGCGATCACGTTCATTGATGCGACTCATCCGGGCGCGGTGATCGTGCATCTGGTCACCAGCCTGGCCTCGAACTATTCAACCGCGACGGCGCTTTCCTTCTCAACTCCAGTTTTGGGGCCTGAGATTCAGATGCCGACAAAATCTCCGAGCGCCCCGGCGTCTCTGGCATGGTCGCAAGGGGACATGGAGCAGAACTCCGCGGCAACGGCTAACGGAGTAGCGGCATGGGTCAACGTGGCGGCTGGAACACCGGGGACGTGGGCGGGGATTCCGCTCGGCAATAGCAGCGGGCAGATCACAGCATCGCAGATTGCCTCAGCGTCTCTTCAAGGAACAGACGCGAAGCTGCTGACTGCGGGAACCGTGTCTGGCACCGCAAGTCCGCTTTGCACCGATGGCAATGGCGGGGCAACGACCGCCGGCTGCACCCAGGCGACCAACACTCCTGCATGGCTGATGAATCTGGGCACAGGCGCGGATGGAAGCTACGAGTATAGCTCGACTGGAAGTTGCACGACGAGCCCGACTCACTGCGTCGTGAATTGCACTTCAGCGGCTCCATGCAGTATCACTCTGGGCGAAATGTATGTTTCGAGTTTCCAGGTTGATTCAGGGGCTTATGTGTACGACAACATGGCCTCAACCGGGAATGGACTTGTCATCCATTCGCAGGGTGCCTGCAACGATTTTGGAACCATTCTAGTGAATGGAGCACGGAGTACCTGGTCTTCCGGCCTCAAAGGCGTGGGCGGGGGCTCCGCCGGTGGTTCCGGCGGCGGAACAGCGGCAGGCGCGGCAGGCGTCGGGTCCTATTACTCGTTCACCCAGACAGGCGCGCTCTACACCGGTGGGGGAACTGCCGGGGCGGCCAGCGGAGGCAACGGCGCAATGGGTGCTACCCCCATCACTTTGCTTCAAAGGGCGTTTGTCAATGGCGGCGCGGGAGGTTTGGACGGGTTGAATCTCACTGGGGGCACGGGAGTGCAGGGTGGCAGCAGTGGCGGCGCCGGTGGTTATCCGGGCCAGGGGTTCATTCAAACTTGCGGCTCGTTCAACGGTACGGGAGGCTTCATCGATGCCAGCGGCGCGAACGGAATGCCTCCCACAGCAAACTCCACAGGCGCCGGATCAGGTGGCGGCGGTGGGGTAGTGATTCTTTCTTCGCTCGCCAACGCAACCGCATGGCCGACCGTCTCCGTTGCCGGTGGACCGGGCGGATTGGTTACGGTTCCTGAGGCACTAGCGACAAGCGGTAGTTGCATTACGCAGCCGAAGGTGACGCTGGGGGTGACATCGGGAGCGTTGAATGGAAGCTGCACGGTGGTACAGGCAGGCGCCGGATGCGGTACGGGAGCGAACGTCAAGTTCAATGTTGTGGGTGGCGGCGGAACGCTGGGAACAGGTACTGTGAATCCAACCTGGAGCGGCGGGGCGCTGGCAAGCTGCACAACGACGGCGGGCACGAGTTCCGGCTATACGGCGGCGACCTACACCACGGCTGGTACCGGCGGGGATGGGGGCAACGGGTGGTACACGGAGTTCCAAGGTTGGTAGGGACACGACGCCATACGGGTGGAGATGCTTGTAGCATTGGTTTTCTCGTGGCTGGACCAGGCTTTTGTTTGCGCGGTTGAAATGGAGAAATTCAGTGGCGGAAACAAGAGAAGAAGACACGGCCGCATCAGCAAAATGGCTTCTCTGCCCGGAGGGAATGGACTGCGAAGAACTGGAGCGATTCGGGGAGATATTGGATCGGCGTCCAGCGAGGCTTCGTGGGAGAACGGTGGGGATGGCGCTGGCTGAACGACTCCTGGTGGTGAGAACGCGGGAGGGTGTGGCTGGGCCGCTGAAGGCCAATGCGGCGCAGCGGGCCTTTGAACGGCGGCGAGGCGAGCGGAACATCGTGCTGAAGGCGCGGCAAATGGGCATGACGACCTGGGCTGCCGCGCGTTTCTTTTTGAAGACGATCACCCGGCCCGGGACACTGACTCTGGAGGTTGCGCATACACAAGAGGCTGCCGAGGAGATCTTTCGAATCGTTCACCGGTTTCTGGACTGGCTGCCGGAGGAGCTGCGCGAGGGTCCTTTACGGACCTCGCGGGTCAACGCCCGGCAGATCGTCTTTCCGGTGATCGATTCACAGTATCGGGTGGTTTCGGCGGGAGAGCGGAACGCGGGGCGGGGATTGACGGTGCAGAATCTGCACTGCTCTGAGCTGGCTCGCTGGCCAGGCGATCCGGCGGAGACACTGGCCGGGTTGAGAGCGGCGATGGCTCCTTCTTCAGGATCGGAATCGGGTTCGGAGCTGATCCTGGAATCAACGCCCGACGGGGTCGGGGGCTGCTTTCACGAGGAGTGGCAAAAGGCCGGCGAGACAGGAATGGTGCGGCACTTCTTCCCTTGGTGGATGGAACGCCGTTACCGGGCACCGGGGGTGAACGAGGCGAGCTTGTCTGAAGAAGAGCGGGCGCTGAAGCTGCGTCACAAGCTAAGTCTGGAACAGATAGGGTATCGGCGGCAGATTCGAGCTGATTTTCGCGGGTTGGCGCGGCAAGAGTATGCCGAGGACGAAGAGAGCTGCTTTTTGGCAAGCGGAGATTCGATCTTTGAGCTGGCAGCAATCGAGGCACGGTTGGCGACGGCGACGGCCCCGGTGGAGATACGGCGGAATGGGGAACTGGAGATCTGGCTACCGCCGCTGAAAGGCAAGGAGTACCTGGTGGCGGTGGACCCGGCCGGGGGCGGTTGCGACGGTGACTACTCGGCGGCTCAGGTTCTGGAGATGGAGACTGGGCTGCAGTGCGCGGAGTTCGCCGGTCATGTTGGCGGTCTGGAGCTGGCGCGGCTGATGACTGAACTGGCGTGCGAGTATAACCAGGCCTGGCTGGTGATCGAGAGAAACAACCACGGCAGCGGTCTGCTGGCGCTGGCGGATACGGTCTGCGGCTATAAGAGGGTCTGGCGGCAAGGGGGGCAGGCAGGCTGGCTGACCACGTCGATGAGCCGGCCGGCGGCACTGGGGCGGCTGGATGCGGGACTGGTGGAGCAACCGGAACGATTCCAGAGCCGGAAACTGTTGGCCGAATGCCGGAGTTTTGTGCGCCTGGCAGATGGCAGTTCAGGAGCACGGGCGGGGACGCACGACGACCGGGTGATGGCGATGGCGATTGGGCTTGGCGCGAGGGCGGAGCTGCTGGGGAGAGGCAGCTCTTAGCTTCTAGATTCGCGGCCGTGAACTCTGGAACGCAGGAGCTAAGGGCTAAAAGCTGTCTTTCGCGGTGTGAGCCTTTAGAATTTGATGAGAACAGGGAAACGGCGGTAGACGGACTTGGCAGTTCTGGCGGTGCAGCATATCCGGCGGATGCGGGGCGGTGCGCAGGGCCAGTTGATGCTGGGCGCGGACGGCCAGATCTACGTGGTGAAGTTCCAGAACAACCCGCAGCATACGCGGGTATTGGCGAATGAGTTTTTGGCCTCAAGGCTAGCCCGCGCCGTCGGCCTGACGGTGCCCGAAGTCGAGTTGGTGGAGGTCTCGAGCTGGCTGGTCGAGAATACGCAGGAGCTGGAGATAGACCTGGGCAAACGATGCGTCCGGTGCCAGCCGGGATTGCAGTTCGGGTCGCGGTTTGTGGGCGGATTGATGCCTGGACAGGTGGTGGATTACCTGCCCGAGGAGCAGATGGCCGAGGTGAGAAACCTGGCCGAGTTTGCCGGTATTCTGGCGCTGGACAAGTGGACCGGGAATGCGAATGGCAGGCAGGCCGTTTTTGCGCGGAAGCAGAGAGAGAGGCGGTATCGGGCGGTCTTCATTGACTTCGGGTATTGCTTTCACGCCGGGGAGTGGCGCTTTGAAGATGCGCCTCTGCGAGGGGTTTACTTTCGTAACGATGTTTACCGGGAGATCGCGGGCTGGGAGTTGTTTGAGCCCTGGCTGACGCGGCTGGAGACGATGCCCGCAGAGACGGTGTGGACGGCGGCCAACGAGGTTCCCCCGGAATGGTACGGCGGAGACTTGACCGACATGGAAGCGCTGGTGGAAAAACTACTCGCGCGGCGAAGCAGGATCCGGGAACTCATTGAGGGATTCGGGCGATCGGACCGGGCGCCATTTCCAAAATGGGTGGGGATGGAGAGAAAAATGGGGGAAGATGGTTGGAAGGATACGAGGTGGGGGACTAATATGGCGGGGAGAGTCAATTGAAGGCAGGTTTTCAGGTTTCAGCTATCAGCTCGCTGTGTTCGTATTGCGGTCCCGCGGTGGTCGTCTAGCGGTCTTGACCGTGGGCGAGCAACCGCAGGAGCGACGGCAGGAGACCGAAGTCTATAGGCGGAGGACAGAAGCTAATCGCTGAAGGCTGAGCGCTGACAGCGGAGGGCTGACATCAATGAAGAATGTAAATGAGCGGCGGACATGCGAGTTTCAACTGCTCCGATATGTGCCGGACGCAGTGAGGAACGAGTATGTGCATATCGGCGTGATGCTGCGCGAGCAAGGCGGCGCTGAGCCCATGCTCATCCAGTTTACTCGCGACTGGCGGCGAGTGCGCTGCCTGAACCCGGAGGCAGATACCGCTTTGCTGGAGGGGATGGAGAGCGAGCTGCGCAGACGGTTTCAGGAAGAGCCGGAAGGTAAACTCATGCGGCTGCTGACCGAATCGCTCTCGTTGAGCGTGCAGATGACCGAGCCGAAAGCCTATCTCGCGGAGAGTCTTCCAGCGGGGATGGAAGAGCTGATGAAGATGTATGTCGATCCGCCTCTCAGAGAGCGTGTACCACGATTAAGCGGACGGGCTGCTATCCAGGCTAAGATGCGGACGGAGTTCGAACGGGCCGGGGTCTGGGAGCTGATGAGAAAAAGAATCGCGGCCTCGGAGTATACGCGGCCGGGCGACCCGCTTCGGATTGACGCGGGTTACCGGCCGAATGGACAGCGCCACGCCGCGGACAAAGACCCGTCCGTGGGGAGCCCGTTTATCCGGATGTTTCATGCGGTGAGCCTTGAGCCGGGCGTGGAGATGGCCAAGGTCCTGGCCTTTTCGTCCGCGGGATTGAGGGTGGGCGTGGAACGAGTGGAAAAGGCGCAATTAGAGCTGACTGCGGTGATCGAACCGGCGGCGAAGCTGGGAGCTACGGACGAGGAGCCGGACCGGCTGGAGATGTACCGCTTTGGCGTGGAAACAATGGAAGAGCACCAGATCCGAGTGTTGACGACATCGGACCTGGGCCGGGTGGCAGAGACGGCGCGGCGGGAGTTGCGGGTGTGAGCGAAGCAGCTTAGAGCGATCGCTCACAGCGCCAGTTCCCCGGTTTTGAGTTTGCGGAAACCTTGCTTGAGAAACCGCAAGTAGTTTTGCAGATAATTGTTCGTCTTTGTTGTAGAGTTGGTTTTGTAAGTAGAAAGCTTGTAACTACGGACTGATAACTTCCAGTCTTCAAGTTATGGCTCGAACGGATCACTGTTAGCTGAAAGCTGATCGCTTTCAGCAAAAAGGCATGGCCCTTTCAGGGGCTGTGCCTTTTGTTTTTGGGCGGCAAAAGAAGGAAGGTGCGCGTGAAGGTAGGAGAACAGTTGCGGGAGATCTGGCGCCAGGCAACCGGGAGCGTCCCGAAGACGGACTTGACGGCGGCCGCGGGCGAAGCGGAAGCGGAGCGCAAAACTTTGGCGTTGCCTTCGATCCTGTCGCCAGTTGTGTTTCCGGGGCAGCATCTGCCCAAAGCAACACCGATGAACCTGCGCCGGTTTGCCGAGACGCCGGTGGTGCGCCGGGCGATCAATGTGATCAAGGATCGGATAGCGGCGATGGACTGGCAGGTGCGGGTGCGGCGCGGCGTGAGGCCGGGAGATCTGGAATTCGCCGAGAGAAAACTGCGGGCGCTGCGGCGGATGCTGGAAGAGCCGAATTCGGTCGACAGCTTCCGGACTTTGATCGAGCAGGTGATCGAGGACGCGTTGACGGGTGGATACGGGGCGGTCGAGATGGAACCGACCGGCGACGGCGAACGGCCCGCGATGCTGTGGGCTGTGGATGGGGCTTCGATTCGGATCAATCCCAGGTGGGATGGGCAGCCGGATTCTCCCCGGTACGCGCAAGCGCTACCAGGGCAAGTGGGGTCGAGCGCGGTCGAGTTGCGGGATGACCAACTGATGTATGTGCGAATGAATCCGCGCAGCTTTACGCCCTTTGGGCTGGGACCGCTTGAGGTGGCTTTCGAGACGGTGAACCAGTTTCTCAGCGCGCATCGATTCGCTGGGAAGTTGGCGGCGAACACGGTGGCCCAATATGCGCTGTGGCTGAATGAAGCCACGCCCACGCAGCACGACCGGCTGATTCGATGGTGGCAAGACGAGATCGAGGGAACGGGGCGCGTGCCGTTGATCTCGACTGAACAGAAGCCGGAAGTCTTGCGCTTTGCCCAGGGGACGGACGCGGATATGCGGCTAGCCTGGCAGGAGTTCCTGATCCGGATGGTAGCGAACGCTTTTGGCTTGCCTCCTATGCTGCTGGGGTTGGAAGGCGATGTGAATCGTTCGACGGCCTCGGAGATGGCAGACGAGGCATTCAGAGGATCGATCTCGCCGCTGGCGTTGCTGCTTGCCGGACATATCACTCGCGATCTATTTGGCAAGTGCGTTGGGTGGCGGGAGTTCGAGTTTGTCTTCAACGAGCTCAATGCGAGGGACGAGGAGACAGAACTGGCGGTACAGGTGCAGCTCCTGGCTGCGGGTGTGTACACGGTGGACGAAGTGCGGGCAATGAGAGGGCTCGGACCAAAGGGGCGCAACGGGACGGTACAGTTGACGGGCGACGGGACAGAACCAGTGACCAGGGACTGAGGAATCAGGGGTTGTTTCCTCGATCCTTGCAGAGCGGAGAGCGGATGAGACTGGAAGCGATGGCGGTAAAGATTCCCTATGTGGACGGGCACCCAAACCGGGTGGCGTTTGAGGGAGTGTTGACGCTGGTGAACGAGGCCAGCGACAAAGCGCCTGCGGGGGCGCGTGGACACCGGGTGATTCTGACACGTGAGGCTGCGGAAAAGGCGCTGCCTTCACTGCTGGGCATGGCGGTGGACTACCGGCCAGGATGGGATGGCCACGATGCACGGTGCAAGATCGGGCTGCTGACCGACGCGGATCTGATCGGGCAGCGGTTGATGGTGCGAGGTTATCTCTACGCGCGGGACTTTCCCGAGGTAGCTGAGGCTATTCATGCGCAGATGCCGGAGTCGCTGGGGATGAGTTACGAACTGGCCGATGCTCGTGTGGAAGATATGCGGGCCGAGGTGTGGAAGCTGACTCGCGTGACCTTTACCGGAGCGGCGATTCTGCTGCGGGACAAGGCGGCCTACCGGGCAACCAGCTTCCGCATGGCGAGTTAGCGAGAAGCAGCAAACAGTAGTCAGCTCATAGCTCAAGTTCGGAAGCCGTGCGCCGACACCAAGCAACCTACAACTGATAACTGATGGCTAACGGATTGTAACTGTCCGCTGTCAGCTGTGAGCTGTCAACTGAAGAAAGGGATGGCATGGAAAAGGAAGAAAGACTCATTGCGGAGCGGTTGGAGGCGGCGACCACCTTGCTGGAACGGACGCTGAGCTGGCTGGACGAGCGGCAGGGCGCCTTGACTGGCGAAGTGGAAAGAATATCGGCGACCGTCGAGCAGGGCCGGCGGGAGGCAGAGCTGGCGGAGAAGCTGGCTACGGCCGAGAGAGAGCTTGCCGAATTAAGAGCTGGCGCTGCTCAGAATGTGCTGAGCCCGTTGCGCAGGACGCTTCCTTCGTCGACCAGCGAGATGCTCGCCAAACAAGGCATCGGCGAAGGCCCGGTAGATGTGAGGACTCTGGATGCGGCGCTGGCCGGCCTCAGCCTGGAGCAGCGCATCGCGGTGAAGAGTCAACTGTTGAGGGCCGGCGCGATCGCGTAGAGGCAGCAGGCAGCAGACAGCTTACGACAGAACTCGGTAACTGGCTGCAATAACCGACAACATAAAACTGACGACTAAGAACTGGCGACTATCAGCGATTAGCTGTCAGCTGGGACGGCCCCATAAAGGGGGCGGAAAGAGCTTATGAACGCAACTTTTGCAGACATTCACGCGGCAGCAGATTTCATCGGGCCTGGCGCTCTCGAAGTTCCCTTGTATCAGACCGAGATATTCGACATCTGCCGGCGTTCAAGCCCCTTTGGGCAACGCATCAAGCAGGTTCCGGCGACTGGTCACCCATCGCGCTTCTTCGAGGAGACGGCGATTCCAAATCCGGGAATGGCAGGGTTTGTGAATCCTCGTGCGATTGTACCGACGACAGTAGCTGCGACGCGTGTGGAGCGAAGCGTACCCCTGAAGGCGATCGTTTCGCAGATCAACTACAACCTCTTTGACATCGAACTGGGCGATCAGCAGAAGCAGTTCGCCTATCTTCAGGCCAAAGACCTGGTAGACACAGTGAGTGGCGTGATGGTGACGCACGACGTGGCCCTGTGGAACGGCAACGACACCAGTCTGGCCACACCGACCACGACGCAGTACATGGGCGCCATTGGCCAGATTCAGTCAGGTGGTCTAACAACGACCATTGGTGCGACAGCCTCGATCGTAAACGGGCTCAAGACTGCGGTCGCGAACATGGTGGCCAGCAACGGCTACTACGTTCGGCCGACGGCGATCTACGCCAACCCGGTGTTGCTGGACCTGATCGACCAGGAGATGAAAGCGGAGTTCAACGTCGTGATGAACACCGGTCCGATCACCGGCGGCCTCACGGTGAAGATGCTTTCGACGCAGGCAGGCGATCTGCCGCTGATTCCCGACTGGAGCCTGAGTTATACAGGTACGCCTGGATCGGGCACTGCGGTGCTGCCAGCCTACATCGTAACAGAGGATCTCATCGAGTATCACTGGCTCGGTGATCCAACGCCGCGCATCTTCCAACTCGGGCTTCCAAACTCACTGACTTATCAATATGTCGCGGTGAAGTTCGGAGCCGTGGTGGTGAAGGGCGCTAACTACGCACATTACCAGGTTCTGGTGGACCGGTAGTTAATGGGTAGGAAAGCCGGCAAGTCAGCGAGTTAGCGGCGGCTCTTCAGTGCGGAAGAGTGGGAGTTATTGACCATTAATTCCCGCTCTTCCGCAAGATCGAAATAGGAAAGGTGAGTTATGGCATATCTGCAGCCAGCGGATTACCCGAATTATGGACTGCCAGCCGGAACGACGGCGGACTGGATTACGGCGGCAACCGCACTGATCAATAGCTACTGCAGGCGGCCGGATCTGAACGTGATCCAGTACACGGAGCGGTTACGATTGACCAGCGGATCGCAAACGGTGCTGCTGAGTTATCTTCCATTGGCGCCTCTAGGAACAGCAACAACACCAATCGTAAGCATCGAAGGCCGTTATGCAAAGCCGCGGCGCGGTGAGCTTCCAAACGATCCAATGTTAGAGATCGCACTGGCATTCTCATTACCTGGGCAATGGGCGGCGATCGCACCTAACTCCGTGGACTACGACCCAAGTACCGGAGAGCTTATGCTGCCATGGAATCTTCTGGGGCTTCCCTACAACGAGATAGCCGTGACTTATACCGCCGGCCTGGCGACGATCGGCGACGACGTAAAGACGGCATGCGCGCAGATTGTGCGCAATGCGCAATCGACGCCGGCGTTGAATGCGAGCAAGACCAAGATCGATACGATGCAGATGCAGTATTTCTCGAGTTCGCTAGTGGACGAAACGGTGCAAGCCTGGCTGCGTCCTTACATAGCGAACAGGCTGGGGTGAGGGATGAGCGATACGGCGCCGCGGAACCCGGTAAGCGCGCCGCAAATGCTGGCCGATGCCCTGCTGCGAAGTGTGACAGGAACCACGGCTCTTTTGCGGGTGACGCGCACGAATACGGATACCAGCCAATCCGAGGTAGGGCTGGTGGCAACGACCTTTGCCGATGTGGTGGTGAGCCCGGTGGTGATGCGTAAACAGCATCCGGGCTGGCAAGAGGGCGACGAATCGAAGTGGGAGCTCCTGGTATCTGCGACAGGGGTGCAGAGCCAAGTGAATGCACTGGACCTCGAATCGGCTCAATCTCTCTTTGCGATGACTTTGGCCGTTACTGTGGCTGGGCAGGATTATCTGATTGAGTCGATCGCCGCAAACGAGGCCTTTGGCCAGGTCTATCTTTACAGGTTGTTGTTGCGAGAGGCGCGCCAGCAGGCGCTGTGACGAGAGTGGTCAGTGACTGTGATCCGTTGCCGGTTGTCGAGCGTGATGTGCTTTCGACGACAAACATCCTCTTCTGGACTTGGTAAGGCGATCTCAACAGCGTCGCTCCAAAGGATTGGAAGTTCATGCAAAATGCGAAAGATTCGTTCTATATGGCAATGCGCACGCGGCTGGCGGCGATCAATCCCGAGCGGACGATCCTGATGCGTGGATCTGTGCGACCGGGCATTCTGGTGGAGGAAGCCGAGGCGCCTTTGAGTCAACTTCCAAGCGACGTGTTTATTCTTCGCTGGCTTGGCTTAGGCGTCGATCTGAATCTGGGGTCCGCCATGGTGGCGGAGCAATGCGAGATTCTTTACCAGACTTGCGGGACTCAAAGCTTTGGCGGGCTGGATCGTGGTCGCTCACTCAGCGAGATGGACGAAGAACTGGCCGTGATTGTGCAGCCGTTCTGGACGCCGAAGCTGAACTACACAACTACGCCACCGGCGTCCATGCTGACGAAGGTGTTTTGGAACGAGCCTGGGTTCACGCCAGTCGCAATTCAAAGGGACCGACTCGGCCGATCGGCAAACATAACAGTTTACAGCTATCAGGAGCAGGGGGAGTAAATGGCAGCAACTTGGTTTTCGGCTCCCGCGCCAGTAGTACGACGGGTGCGAGGTTATTTTGCGCCGGTGAACAGGACAACGCAGACGCCAGTACTATTCGATCCGGCCGAGCAAGGCACGTTCAGCCTCGACGCTCCCCCGTCCCCGTGGATAAGTCTGGGATGGATCCAGGAATTCACACGCAAGCCCGGAAGCAAGACGTCAGCTATATCGACGGGCATCCCTGCAGGAGCGCTCGAGCAGGTGCGCGAGACTCTAGAAGCCCAGGTCAGCCTCGAATTCCTGAGTTGGACAAAGCTGACAATGGCGATGGCGACTGGCTCGCAACATATGAATCTGCTGCAACCAGCAAGCGGTGCCGGAGCGTCTGCGGATGGCGCTCAGGCCGCGACCGCGGTCACCGTGCAAAGTGGATCGACAGCTACTTTCATCGCGCTGGCAGCGGCCGACACTCAAAAGTTTTCGCCGGGTTCGATCATCGCACTCGACGCCGATTACACGGGTCAGACGGGCTATGTTGGAACGCCTGTCTCGGGAGCGTATGTCCGTTCGGCACTTACCGACGTGGATTATATTCGGCGCATAACCTTTAATGTAGCTTTGGTATCACAAGTAACTTCTACGGGACTTACACTTGCCGAACCGCTGCCGGGTGGAGCTCCTGCGGCAGGCTCTAAGTTTCAACCCGTGACCGGGTTTGTGGATCGTGAAGGCGGCAGCTTCTACCAAGAATGGTCGGCACTATTTGTAATGGAAGGCGGCCAAGGGGAACGAATCTTCTTTCATTATCCACGCCTGCAGACAGTTGCAAGCTCACAAGAGGCCTCGTTACCCCTTGACGGAAAGAACAAGGAAGGGCTGGCGCGAATCGTGCTGAAAGGCCAGTTTCTCGCGTTACCCGTGACCGATCCACTAGACGGCGAACGGGTGGTCTGTTACCGGAGTTTTTTACCTGCGACTAATGCGCTGGTTTAAACCGGCAAGCAGGTTAGCGGTCACAGATGCTTCTATTAGTTCAGAGTCAGGTAACAAGCAACTGCGGGTCCTTTGACTTCGCTACGCTTCGCTCAGGATGACAATCGTGAGGATGGCAGAAAGTCCCAATGAAAATAACGATCAACGGACTTGACTACACGACCGCACTTGATGCAGTGCGGCCTTTGACGATCGAGCGCAAGCTGAACGAACCTTCTCGATGCCAACTATGGCTTAGCCTGGCAATCAACGGCAACCTGGTTACACCCGTCAGAAACCAGTCCTTAGCGGTAACGGGCGACGATGGAACCTGCTATTTTACGGGGTACATTGCGGTAACTCCGCTGCCTGAATATGCGGGTCTGGCGATCGAGGGTCCACGCTACCGGATTGCGATTCAGGCGCTGAGCGACGAACTATTGCTGGATCAAACACTGATGGCTCCCAGCGCAGGCGCGACGGGTGAAGGCGTCGGTACGCTGATCACAGCATTAGTAACTCGGACGGGAACTACAAGGCTTGCGACTCAAGGGATTTCGTCCGGTGCAACGGTGAGTTACTTTGCCCCGGAACCGGGCGCATCGTGGAGCAAAAATGCGGGGCAAGTCTCCAATATGGCGCGGGCGGCGTACCGCGCGATTAACGGGGCGTTGACTGTCACGCCAGTGCAGAGCACGGTTCATCCCCTGAACGAGACTGATGGCAGTTTGAATCTTTCAAGCCTGGCATTCACAGGGAGTGTAAAGCGCGCTCTGGCAAACGACATTACAGTCTGCGGCGAACATGAGCCGGTTGCCTATGTGACCGAGTATTTCCTGGGCGATGGAACAACGACGCAATTCTATCTGGCAGCGGACCCATTCTTTCCGCCTTCATCGAAGTCGACCATCATCAACGAACTCTTCAATGAGACCCAGATCAATAACTGCATATGGGCTAATACAGGTGCCCCAGGCACTCTTTCTGTGGGTGCTGGTGGCTTGGTCATGAACGGCGGTGATGGCATTGATGGGCAGACATTGCTGACCTGGCGCGATCCGGTGGAGATGGGGGGGACCCTGCTGCTGGAGGCAGTGGGAATAACTCTTTTCGGAGGCAGTACCGGGATACTGGCCGGATTCTTTAGCGGACTCAATACACAGGCCACGTGTGTAGCGGGCTTTCTGGCGACCGCGCAACAAGGCACGGGAGCTGTCACGCTTCAGCCGCTCATCCAGGGAAGCCCGGTGGGAACCACCTATGCAATCAATCCATCCAACCAGTACACCTTGCGGGTGAGAGTACATTGCGTGGAGAGCGAACGAGAGTTGGCATTTTATCGTTCCTTCGGAGATAGCGGGGCAATCACTTATGGAGGACAATGGAACGCAATCGCGGGAAATGTACATTTAGAGATTCAGCAGTTTGTCAACGGCGTAGGCGGGATGCCGGTGACGCTCTATGATGGCGCGATTGCAACCCTTCCCGGAGTTTGCAATGTGGTGGCTGCTAGTAGCATTAACCTGATTGGAACCGTACGGGCGCTCAATTTGACTGATCTCGGGTCGGGCTGGGTGGTAAGCACACCCCCGAACGGCGGCCCGTTTACACGAACAGTTGGCACGACAGGCGAGGCGGCACAATGCCATGTGCTGCGCACCGGCAAGGTTGTGTTTTACGCAGGATTTACGCCGGCTGCCGGCGAGCAGGTTGCGGTGAGTTACAGGACAATCGGCAGGGCCGTGGGGCGCGCTGTGAATGCCGCCAGCCAGCAGGCGCTCGCGGCGGCTGGGATGCCGAGCGAGGCCGCATGGATTGGCTCAGTGACTCATCCCCCGGCGCGCAGCTCGGCGGATTGCCGCAATGCGGCCTTGACCATGGAGCTTGCATCGGCGGGCGTGAGCGCGTTGTGGAGCGGCACATACAAGGCGAATAGAGTGAGCTTCGCCACCGACGTTTGGCCAGGGGATGCGCTGTTACTGAATGCGCCTTCAACGAGCTTGAATACGCAAATGGTGGTGCGTCAAGTCACTTTGAGTTACAAGGCGAGCTATCCCGACTCGGTGGAATATGTTCTTGCTTTCGCCAATGACTGGGCGGAAGATCTGGCAATCAAGACCAACGCGACAGTGCCCGCAGACGCGTGGCTTCCGGCACCGGTCACTCCTACTTATCTTGCCAATCTTACCGGGCTAACTGTGACTGCGCTGAGTGGAAGCATAGTGACGATCAATACAGGCATAACTCCCCCCACGGGCGGTGGATTCGAGATTCGAACGCGGGATTTTGTTTTTATGCCGGGACAAGATCCCAGCTTGGTCGCGCGGTCGACTCAGCCAACCGTGACTTTCTCCCGCATTACTTCCAACGACCGATTTTACATTCGGATGTTTGACGGCTCTACACCGCCTAACTACTCGGAGTTTTCAGCGGCATTGTTCATCAACCTTCCTCTCTAATCGCAGGCGGGAAAGACCAATGGGCGGATGGAGTCCACAAAATGCGGATGATGAATGAATTCGAAGCGCAAGTGCTGAGCGACTTGAGCGTGCTCAAGACGCAGATGACCGGTTTGACGGGCGACGGCAACGGCGGACGAATCGCGGACCTGGAGCGGCGCATGGAGCGGCACGAGCAAAACTGGCAACGCGCCAAGGGCTTCCTTGCAGCGGTTAGCGTTTTGTTCGCGGTGGGTGAGGTTGCCGTGCAGACGCTATTGCATCGTTGAACGGCCTCGAGTCGTGGTGCTAGAACGAGGGCTTTCGTATAATAAGCACCATGAGCGACCAACCATTGGTAGGCGTTGTGATGGGCAGCAAGAATGACTACGAAGTGCTGTCCGCGGCCGTCGAGATTCTGCATACACTTGAGATTCCCTGCGAGGCTCGGGTGTTAAGTGCGCATCGTACTCCAGACCAGCTTTTCGAATATGTTGAAACGGCGAAGGCTCGGGGAATCAAGGTGCTGATCGCTGGAGCGGGCGGCGCGGCTCATCTGGCTGGTGTGATGGCGGCCAAAACGCTGCTGCCCGTGCTCGCGGTCCCGATTGCGGCCACTCCGCTCAATGGGCTCGATTCGCTGCTGTCGATGGTGCAGATGCCTAAAGGGATTCCGGTCGCTACCTTGGCGATTGGGAAGCCTGGAGCGGGTAACGCGGCGCTGTTTGCGGCAGCGATTCTGGCATTGAATGACGCGGCGCTTTACGAAAGACTTGCAGCATGGCGCGCTGCGCGGGCGCAAGAAGTGTTGGACTCTAAGCTGCCAGAGTAAGGATTTCTCTTGAAAATATACATAGCTTTAAGAGTTATCCCAGGTCCCAAAATCGGGACCTGGGGCACCCAGGATTTTGAAGCCATCCGCTACTAGCTGCGCGATTACTCGGCGTTCTTTTCCCAGCGCTTGGGACGCTTGTTCTGTTGCAAAACCCTCTTGCGCAGGCGAAGCGATTTAGGTGTCACTTCCACCACCTCGTCTTCGGCGATGAACTCAATGGCCTGTTCGAGATTGAGTGCACGGTAAGGCACCAGTCGGATGGCCTCATCGGCGCTTGATGCGCGCATGTTGGTCATGTGCTTTTCGCGCACCACATTCACGTCGAGATCGTTGTCGCGCGAATGCTCGCCGACGATCATCCCCTCGTAAACCTCGACTCCCGCGCCCACAAACAACATGCCACGTTCTTGCAGGCCGTTCAGCGAATAAGTCGTGGTCAGGCCCTGGCGATCCGAGATTAGCGCGCCAGTTGGCCGCTGCGGAATTTCGCCCTGATAGGGGATGTAGCCATCGAAGAGCGCGTTCATGACGATGGTGCCGCGAGTCTCGGTCAACATCTCGCTACGCAGGCCGATGATGCCGCGGCTGGGAACGCGAAACTCCATGCGGACGCGGCCAGACCCGTGATTGTGCATTTTGGTCATCTCGCCCTTGCGGGGACCAAGTTTCTCGATCACTGTGCCGGTGTAAGTTTCCGGGACGTCGATGGTGAGATGCTCGACCGGCTCCATGCGCACGCCGTCCACTGTCTTGGTGACAATCTCAGGCCTTCCGGCCGATAGCTCAAAGCCCTCGCGACGCATCATCTCGATCAGGATTGCAAGTTGCAACTCACCGCGGCCCAGCACCTTGAACGTATCCGGCGAACCAGTATCTTCCACGCGGATTGAAACGTTGGTGAGCAGTTCCTTTTCGAGGCGTTCGCGAAGATTGCGGCTGGTGACGTACTGGCCTTCGCGGCCTGCAAAGGGTGAATTATTCACGCTGAATTGAATCGCAATGGTAGGCTCGTCAATGACGATCAGGGGCAGCGGCGCTGGGTTTTCGACGCTGGTGATGGTTTCGCCGATGGTGATGCCCTCGACGCCGGCCACGGCCACAATGTCGCCCATGGTGGTTTCGGTGGTTTCTATTCGCTTGAGACCGCTGAAGGTGAACAGCTTGGTAATGCGCGTCTTCATCAGCGAGCCGTCGCGCTTGGAGATGGTGACATCGTCGCCAGCGTGCAGCGTGCCCTGGAAGACGCGGCAGATCGCAATGCGACCGAAGTAATCGGAATAATCTAAATTGGTGACCAGGATTTGCAATGTGCCGTCGGCGTCTCCGGTGGCTGGCGGAATAGTGGAGACGATGCTCTCGAATAGTGGCTGCAGATTGACTCCTGGAATCGCCGGATCGAGGCTCGCCGTACCGTTCTTAGCCACCGCATAAAGCACGGGAAAATCCAGTTGCGATTCCTCCGCATCGAGGTCGATGAACAGATCGTAAATTTCGTTCAACACTTCCTGCGGGCGGGCGTCGGGGCGGTCGATCTTGTTGATGACCACGATGGGCTTGAGCTTGGCTTCAAGAGCCTTGGCCAGTACGTAGCGGGTTTGCGGCAGAGGACCTTCGGCGGCATCCACCAGCAGCATGACTCCATCCACCATCTTCAGCGCGCGTTCGACCTCACCGCCAAAGTCGGCGTGGCCCGGCGTGTCGACAATGTTGATTTTGCCGCCTTCAAAAACGATGGCCGTGTTTTTGGCCAGGATGGTGATGCCGCGCTCCCGCTCCAATTCATTCGAGTCCATCACGCGCTCGGCCACCTGCTCGTTGGCGCGGAACGTGCCGGATTGCCGCAGCATGGCGTCTACGAGGGTTGTCTTGCCGTGGTCAACATGGGCAATGATGGCGATATTGCGTATCGTCTGGGTCACAGGTGCGGTTTTCCTTCTCTCGGGTTTGGCCGATCAGGCCATGCGGTTGGGTACAAAAATAAGATGCATCGCCGCACACTGCGGCCTCTACCATTGTAACAGCAGGGAGGAATAGCAGACCCTCCTACCTTTACTTCCCCGCCTTTAGTTTTCAATGAATGGATGTGAATCTTCCGTCAATATCACTGTAGTGGCGGCAGCACTCTTTGCATGCGCAACGATAGAGGATCATCGGCGTCTGGCCATGCGATCGCCAACCAGCAGCCATTTTGTCGGGCGGTTCAGTTCTTAGCGCAATTGCAGGGAGATCTGCTGGTATGCGAAATTGGATATGCGAGATGATTGTGTGCGAGTGGCGACGCCAAGGGATTTCGCCAATTTCGTTTCGATATCTCGCAGAGTGGAAGGGTGCCGTGAGCAATAGATCCCGCAATCCAAACTTTGATCAGACGCTCGAGACGTTGCGTGCGCACGCCTTCGACGTGACGCCTTCGACCGAAGTTCCAGGTGGCGTGCTGGTGAGCAAGCACGGGGCTGGGGCGGTGCTCGTGGCCTCTGCGGACAAAGAAATGCCGGTGGTCGTTGCCGTGCATCCTGGAGCATTGGTTGGAGGTCGGGTGGCGCGGTTGTTGGATCGAGGCTATCAAAAGTTCATTAAGACGGCCCAATCTGAGCTTCCCGCGACGGCCAGTCAATTGCAAGGGATTCATCTGTTCACGGAAGAGTTGAAGCAGCTGACCGGCGCCATCAGTTTGTACAACGAGTCGCTGGGGACGACCAGCGATTTGTATCAGTACGACCGGTTGAAGGGCCGTGAGGCTGCGCAGCCAGCCCCTCTGCATTCGTGGGAAACGGCAGGAAAGGGTTGATTTTCGCGGAACAGACGCGGTGGAGTTGATGGAACCGGCAGACAGGGCGGAAGAGCTTTCGGCCGGACCTCAAAATCTGCGGGCGGTTCCCCGCTTTGAAGTGGACGCCGATGCTCATCTTCTGCTGGTCGAGCACGGCGCAATCCTCCCTTGCCGTGTCGTCGATCTGAGCATGACTGGCTGTCGTCTTCGCACCCAGGATCGGTTTCCGGTCAGAGGCAAAGTCCGAGTCGAGGTCACATTCAAGGTGCGAGGCTTTGCCTTCCGCTTCTGTGGTACAACCCAATGGACGGACGGCCGGAACCAAGTCGGCATTCGATTTTTGGAAGTTTCCCCGCGGCGCAGGGAGGAGTTTCTCGAGGCAATAGCCGAAGTAGAGAATGCCGCAAAAGAAGCGGCCGAAAACAAAGCTGCAGCAGAAGAAGCCGCGGCAATACGCGCCGCTGAAGAACAGGCCATGGAACTCGAAGCAGCGCGAGCACCTTCGCCATTCGTTGCCCAGCAGGGTGAACCGTCTTTGCCACTGCACTCCACGCTTGCACCTCAATCGCAGGGGATGGCTTCACAAGCTCCACCTGGGTTGCGGCGATTGTCGATTTTGCCCAGAGTAGTTGAGACGCAAGAGGCCTCCACCGAAGAAATCGTCACGGAATTGAATGGGGTGTCGAGCGTTGCGGAGGAATCAGATTCGAGCGGGCAGGTCGATGGAGAGAATGCCGCTCAAGGCTTGCAGAAAATCGGGGAACCGCAAAGAACCGACCGTCTCCTTCCCGGCCCGGCGCTGGTAAGGCCCTCCGGGCGCGATCGGCGTGTGGAGTCGCGCGAAGGGGTCAATACCTCTGCCGTGATCTATTTAATCAATGTTGCTTCAAAACTGACCGGCCAGATTCTCGATTTGAGCTTGAGTGGCTGCCGCATCCGAACCGATGAGCTCTTTCCGGTGGGCATTTACACCCGGGTCGAGACAGAGTTCCACCTTGAGGGGCTGCCCTTTCGACTCGGAGGTGTCACGCAGGCAATTCATGACCGGCATCAAGTCGGAATTCGTTTCCTTGATATGAGCAGCCGCAAACGTGAGCAACTCGAGTTGTTGATTGATGAAATCGAAGAATTGAAAAGGACTGCGAGGAGCGAGTAAGGAATCATTCGATGACTACCGCCGGCGCGCACGTTCCCGTTGCAGTTCGCGGTAAAGATCGCTCTTGGACTGGCCCAGCTCCCTTGCCAGCCGCTTGAGAGCCTCCTTTTCGTCAATGTTGGCTTCGGGACCGGCCTCAGCCTGGATGCGTGCAAGTCGGTCAGTAATCTTGATGGTCGCATCGCTGGAGTGATCTTGAGCGAGCGGCCGCGCCTCCACGAGCAGGGTGATCTCTCCACGAATGCGATCGCGTATGGCGAGCTGCTGGCGTGCTTCGGCCACAGTGCCGCGCAAAAACTCCTCATGTATCTTGGTCAGTTCGCGGGCTATTACGACGCGCAGGGTGGCACCCCACACGCTCTCCAAGTCCGCAAGAGTCTCGAGAATCCGGTGCGGAGCCTCGTAAAAAACCAGCGTACGGGCGGCATCCGATCTTTGTATCTCATCGGCGAGACACTCGAGCCTTGTTCGCCGGGCTCCGGCCTTTTCCGGCAGGAAGCCGATGAAGTGAAACTCTCCTGAATTCAATCCGGAGGCGACCAGCGCGCTCAGGCCGGCATTGGCACCTGGAATGGGAATGACCGGCACGCCCGCGGCGATGGCCTCGGCTGTCAGCCACCCTCCCGGATCGCTGATGCCGGGCATTCCTGCATCCGAGACGATGGCGATGCTGCCGCCCGCTTTGAGAGACTCAATCAGTTCAGCAGCACGCTGGTGTTCGTTATGCTGATGGCAGCTCACGGTATGAGTTGTGATTTCAAAGTGGTTGAGCAGCTTCTGTGTCTGTCGGGTGTCTTCGCAGGCGATGAGGTCAACGCGGCGCAGCACGTCCAGAGCGCGTAGGGTGATGTCGCCCAGATTACCGATGGGGGTGGCAACCAGATAAAGACCTGGCGCGAGCGGAGTTTCGGAGTCGGTGGGGGTCGCGTTCACTTCCGGTTCCTTACTGGGCTTCTTCGCGGGCTTCTTCGCGTTCGAGGCGGCGCTGCTCGGCCAGGAGCGACATTGAGCTCATCAGGTTTTGTACGCTCACAATACCCACGACGCGACCGCTCTCGGTGACGGGAATAAGCGATAGACCGCGGCCGGTCTGGATGCGGCGTATGGTGGTCCCCAGGGTATCCTCGGGCCGCGCAACCTGGAAGGCCTTTGACATGACCGCTTGCACATACCCGTTGCCGTCACTGCGCAGCGCGTCGACGATGCGCTGGCGCGAGATGATGCCCACCAGATGCGGTCCGCGCACGACGGGAAAATCCTCCTGCAATGAATGAACGCATCGGACCAGCGCGTCGGCCAACGTGTCGGATGGCGAGAGAGTGGCGAAGTCAGTTAGCATCACTTCGCGCATGTGCACGGTGTCCACCACCGACTGGAAGAAAACTCCCTGGTCTTCGATCTGCGCGCCGATCATGATGAAGAAGCCGGCGATAACCAGCCAGGGACTATGGAGCAACATCCCGCCTACCATGGCTCCCAGCGCCAGCACTTGGCCGAGGCTGGCGGCTGCGCGACCCGAGGGAGAGAATCCATGCTCGCGGGCGAAGCTGCCCCGAAGCAGCCGGCCAAAGTCCAACGGATAAGCGGGCAGCAGATGCAAGAGGCCCAGGCCCGCCTGCATCCAAACCATGCTGCGTACTAGCCAGGCGGCCGAGATCCACGGCTGGCTGAAGAGATTGAGATCTCCGCTTGCGCCCAGAAACGCTACGGCCAGCATGAGCGCTGTGGCAAGGTTCGCCAGAGGACCGGCCAGCGCCATGGCGAATTGCCCGCCGCCCTGGCTGCATTTTTCCTGGCTCTCGGGGTCGGCATAGGCAAAGAGTCCGCCGATAGGCAAGAGCAGAATGGCGCGCAGGCGCAAGCCCAGCCAGGCGGCTACGAGAAGCCGCGCGGTTTCTCGCACCACAACCGCTGAAACAAGCACCAGAAAGAGCGCCAGCCCGCGCGCCATACCGTCGGGCGCGCTGATGACCAGGCAGACGATCGCTAGCAGCGGGAAGAATGCGTGGACACGCATCTCCACGCCCATCCAACGGCCAAACGGAATTGACCAGCCTCGCATACAGATTGATTGTAGAGGGTTCGGCCCTGCCGCGCTTCCCGTATGCTGAACTGTGATGCGTGTGATTGCCGGATCGTTCCGTTCTCGAACTCTACAAGCTCCGCCGGGGCTTGCAACGAGGCCTACCAGCGACCGGTTGCGCGAGACACTCTTCAACGTGCTTGCTCCACGCTTCACTGGCATGACTTCCGGAGCTCAAGGCCTAACCTTTCTCGATTTGTATGCTGGTTCGGGCGCGGTGGGCATCGAGGCCGTCAGCCGTGGAGCGGAGAAGGTGGAGTTCGTTGAGCGAGCACCTGCGGCGCTGAAGGTTCTGCGTGCCAACCTTGAAGGGCTGGGGCTGACGGCAGGATTCCGCATCCACGCCTCTCCAGTGGCAGCGACTCTGCGGCGTCTTGGCGCTTTGGACCGAAAGCTGGAAGGTTTTGGAATTGTATTTCTCGACCCGCCTTACGATGCGGCGCAGGAGTACGCAGTCACGCTGGGTTTGCTGGGCGGCGCCGCCGCCGGGCTGCTCATGCCTGAGGCCCTGGTCATCGCCGAACATCGACGCAAAGAGCGGCTCGAAGATCGATATGGCTCACTCGTAAGAACGCGGCTCCTCGAACAGGGCGACGCGGCGCTGAGTTTTTATGGAATCAATTCCGGAGTGGCTTCCGAGTAGTCAGGCGTTTGGACCCTCTGGCGGATGCTTTCCTGTGGGCAAATTCCGACGCGGGAATGTTCGCTGCGGTGGAAGTTAGGGAACCGATCCTTCCTGGGTTGCGCGAACGGAATGGCCCATTTATGGTATTGTTCCGGCATGGAACGCAGACAGATTTTCTTCGCTGCCCTATTGTTTTTTGCCGCCACGACTCTCACTCCCGCACAAAATCCTGCACCCACGCCGCCGATGGGCTGGAACAGTTGGGATGCTTACGGGCTGACCATCGGCGAGGCCGACTACAAGGCCAACGTCACTGTGCTGGCAGGGCTCAAGCAGTACGGATGGACGTATGCGGTGATCGATGAGGGATGGTACATGGAGAATCCCGATGGCGCCCATCTGGCAGACAAGCAATATTTGTTGGACGGGAATGGGATTCTGATTCCGGTCAAGAGCCGCTTCCCTTCGTCGGCAGACGGTGCAGGATTCAAGCCGCTGGCTGACTGGGTTCATGCGCAGGGGATGAAGTTCGGCATCCACATTGTGCGCGGGATTCCGAAGCAGGCTGTAGAGAAGAATCTGCCGATAGCGGGAACGAAGTTTCACGCCACGGATGCCGCCGACCTCAACTCACCCTGCGGCTGGGATGAAGGCAATTGGGGGGTGGCCGATAACGAGGCCGGACAGGCCTACTACGACTCGATGCTAAAGCTATACGCTGGTTGGGGTCTCGATTATCTCAAAGTGGATTGCATCAGCGACCACCCGTACCGGCCGACCGAGATTCGGCAGATCGCGGCCGCGATCAGGAAGACAGGACGGCCGATTGTGCTGAGCTTGTCGCCGGGGCCGACTAAGATCGAGCATGCGGCCGAGGTTGCACAGTATGCGCAGATGTGGCGCATCACCAACGATCACTGGGATGGATGGAAGCTGCCCTCGAAGCCGGAATGGGACGAGTTCCCCTTCGGTTTGCGTGACGAGTTCGACCGGATCGCGAAATGGGCCCCCTATGTGAAGCCGGGAAGCTGGCCGGATGCGGACATGCTGCCTGAGGGTTCCCTCACGCCTCATCCAGGATGGGGCGAGCCGCGCCAATCGCGGCTAACGCAAGACGAGCAGCGGACAGAGTTCACGCTGTGGTCCATTTCGCGATCGCCGTTAATCTTCGGCGGAAACCTTACGAAACTTGACGAGTTTACACGGTCGCTGATGGCTAACAAAGAGGTTCTTGAAATTAATCAGAGGGCCGTCAGAAGCGGCGAAGCTGCCACTTACCCTGAGGATCCTTTGCGGCCACGGTATTGGTGGGCAGTAACCGGAGGTGCGCCGCCCAGGAGCTATGTCGCCGTTTTCAATTTGAAAGATACCCCTCAGAAGATCGATGTTCCCTGGACAACCTTTCATCTTTCCGACAAAGAGCACGCCGCGTTCGATGTTTGGAACAAGAGACACATAGGCTTGGCAAAAACTTTGGACGCGGGAATGATTCCACCGCACGGTTGCGCCTTGTTCCGCATCGAATAAGTTGACGGAAGACGATGCCTCCTCTTCGCTCGCTGTTGATTGCGCTGTCACACAATCGGCCTCTGCGTCGCTTCGCCGAACGTTCGAAGATTGGACTCCAGCTCAGCTCACGGTTTGTAGCGGGCACGGAGATCGACGATGCTTTGCGCGCGGCCGAGACCTTGAACCAGCAGGGCATGGCGGTGACGATCGACTCGCTGGGAGAGAGCGTAACTTCGGAAGCTGAGGCAGTGGCTGCTGCGATGGTCTATCATCGGCTGCTGGATGCGATTGGTACGCGCAAACTTAGCGCCAACGTCAGTGTGAAGTTGACCCAGATGGGGCTGCGGCTTTCTTGTGAGTTGGCTGAGGACTTTGCAGAGAATCTCGTGCGCCATGCCAAGGCAATGGGTAATTTTGTGCGCGTCGACATGGAAGACTCGTCGCTCACACAGGCGACTCTCGACATTGTACGAAGGCTCCACGCCAAGCCCGCGTTGCATGGCGCAATTGGAGTCGTGATCCAGGCCTATCTTTACCGCTCGCAGGCGGACATCGACCAACTCCTGGCCGATGGCATTCGGGTGCGGCTGTGCAAGGGTGCATATAACGAGCCGGCGGAGGTGGCGTATCCGCGCAAGGCCGAGGTCGATGCGAACTACGTGCGCCTCGCCGAAGTGCTGCTATCGAGTGAGACCTATCACGGCCTTGCGACTCATGACGAGGCCATGATTGCCGCAGCCAAATCTTACGCCGCCCAGCACTCAATCGACCCCAGCCGATTTGAATTTCAGATGCTCTATGGCATACGCCGTGATTTGCAGCGCAAGCTGGTGCGCGAAGGCTACAACGTGCGCGTCTATCTTCCCTTCGGCAGCGACTGGTGTCCCTACCTCATGCGCAGGCTGGCCGAGCGTCCGGCGAACTTGCTTTTTTTGGCAAGGAATTTCTTCCGGTTATAAGTGAGCGCGTCGGCACGGGTGAACTCTTGTCTCCTCACTTCGGGCGACTTGATTCATCCAATGATCCATCTTTCTTCCGGAGGCGCTCAACGCAATGGTGAAATCAAACTGACTCCACGGCATTGATTTTCTTGATGACCTCGAAGCTCAATGTCTCGATGGAGGAGTGGAAGAGCCTGCGTTCCCTGGTCGGCAGTTCATCCAGCAGTTCGGAAAACGGCGTGATCTCGCAGCCCGCAAACGCAGGAAAGCCAGCCGTATCAGCCATACGGCAGCTCACATTGATCAGGTCTGCCATCTCCCAGGGACCATCGTGCTCGCGCGGTGCGTGATGGTCGCCGACGACGGCTTCAAACTCCGAGGGCAACTTCCAGTCGATGACAAGTTGGCGGCCAGCCTCGCAATGATCCCAACCGAACAGCTCCCGCTCGGCGTTGAGGATGCTGGCGGGAGGACCGCTATGAGCTCCCAGCGGCAGACTATATTCTTTGGGGCGAATTACCGCCAGAGCTAGTCGCCCGATGTCGTGAATCACGCCGGAGGTGTAGGCAACATCTCTGTTCATGAAGCCCACCGAGGCCAGTTGATCCGCGATCAGGGCGCAGGCCAGGTTGTGGCGCCAGATCGCCCTCATGGCCGGCTGATTAAGGGCTTTGCCCATATATCCGCGCACGCCGACGGTGAGGCAGAGGCCTTGCAAGTTATTGGCGCCCATCACTGCGATGGCTTGCAAGACGCTGCTGGCGGGAAAGCGTGGAGCGTATAAGAGCGAATTGGCGATGGTGAGAACTTCGCTGGCGAAGGCTGGATCAGAGGAGATCAGCTCGCTTAATTCGTGCAGTTGCACGTTCTCGTTGTTGGCCAGTTGTAAGACCCGAAGAGCAACCTGAGGGAAAGGTGGAAGACGGAGATGTGCCCAGGATGGAGCAACCGCCGCGTCCCTTCGCCTTTCGATTTGCAACATCGGAATCCCCCGCACAATAGCAATCCGTCCGCGCCGGCGAACTTTAGGCTAATGATTAACACTTCGGCAGCCGGAGAGATTCCTTCATAGAGCCACCGTCGAATGTGTGAAATCTAATAATCCAATCCGGCGCGCCGAGGAGACGTGAGTTTCGGTTCCACGGCGATAAATGCATTGCAGACTTTAGGAAGAAGCGCGTGGGCACTCGCACTATGATGCATAATTGAAATTATTCTGAAGGGGATTACGTATTTTTATAAAAGGGGTGTCGATGAACAAGTCGAGAGTCTTTCAGCCGGTGTAAGTGGGGACACCTTTCGCGGCACTTTCTTTCCGATCACGCGATCGAGTAGATAGACCTGTCCCAATCCAAAAATGGCGAGCAGGATCGGGAGGAATTGGATTCCTTTGCTCTGCGCGATGGCTTCCAACTCCCACGAGGCGAGACCGATAAGAACAGCTAAAGAGGTCATCCAGCCCAGGGCGTCATTCCACTCCAGATCTTTGAGTGTTCCCAGAGTCAGCACCGCCGCGATGACAAAGAGAATCGAGTCGTAGACCGGGACATATACATTCAAAACCAGTGTCCAAGTAAGTGTTGTAGCCCAAGCCAGGTTCTGAGCAGCCCGTCCACCCTTCGCGGATTTCCAAATCGTAACTGCCAGCATGATCGCGATCAAGATCGATACGGAGATGAATAGAACCAATCGAAATGTGGACCAGCCTCCAGAACTAGCCTGAATGAACGACTTCAAGTCAATGTATTCCTCGAGGGCATGCGCGGATTGATTCTTGAAGCCTACGAAACGCCCAAAGAATCGTAAAAACTGCGCGTATGCCGGCCAGATCTGAATTCCCGCGAATGCTGTGGCCACAGACACCAGGATCGCTGACCCAGTTATGAATCCGCATAATGCTCTGAACCGCCCAGTCAGAAGCAACATGGGAATAAGAAGAAAGAGCAAACTCGGCTTGTAGGCCAGGATTGACATCGCGAGCCCGCTGGAGAATAACCGGGAGTTCTTTTCCTCGAAGATTGCGACGCCGACAGAAAAGACCGCAATTGTGGAAATCTGACCGTTGATGAGAGTGTTGTGAAGGAACGGACAAAAGCTCAACGCAAAAGAGAAGACGAGAGAGGCGATCATTCGTTCTTGAGAAAAAACGCACCTCACGATAGCGGCGATTCCTGCAACATAGAGCGCGACTGAAACGGACGCCCACAGAAAGAAGGCCGGCACGACAGGGAAGCGCGCAAAAAGACTGAAGAATAAGGCGACAAACGGCGGATACGGGCACGGTCCGTAATTGCTTTCGTGGGAGGGGAAGGGCGAAATCTCGTTGAATTTTTTCAGTTGCAAAGCGTAGTTGTAAAGACTGGTGAGAGGATAATTCTTCGCGATTGATCCAATGCCGTAAACATAGATGAAGTCGCTCGGAAGCACGTGGATCAATCCCGTTCCAGCTTTGGAGCGCAGCCCAATAGGAACGCAGAGCTGAATGATCAGGAGCGCGACAAGCCAGGTCCAGCCGGCAACGTTCAGCTCTTTCAGGCCGGGCATGGGACCTAAGACCTGGGTGGGCCACCGAAAAAAGCACTTTCTGTGACTCTCAAGCTCTATCGGTTGGCTTTCGCTGTTGATGCGGTCCCCTCGAACAACCCCAACTCAATTTGAGTTTATCTGCAAATACAATACATTAGCTTCTGCATTCACGCCATCGCCTTGCGGGTGCGTCTGGCCCAGGCGGAAAGTCAAAACGTTGCACTTCTGGAATCCAGGTCGCTTGACGGGCACGTCGCTCACTCGCTCTTAAATTCCGGCCTTCTTCTCTTTATCGAGCAAGTCCGCATGGAAGGCCCTGCGTATTTCGAGTCATCAGAACCAGGCACGGTGCGCGGCGATTCTTCTGGTGAAGGCAGTGCGATTGTTACGATATCGTTCGATGCCTGCTGGCACCAACAGAAATACCAGCAAGGAATCTTTGAGTCCCGAAAATCAAGAAAGATGCCCAGCATCCTTGTAGACATGCATCAACCCCCAACCTCATACGCCGTTACCCGAGGTTCTGTGAATCCAAGACAAGCGTTACCAATCATGAATTCCGCATAGGTGACAATTCTCGTCTCTCAACTCACCGTAGTATGTGAGCCAAATCACACTGAGAGTGATCCGGGAATGCTTGATCGGGGTCGTGCAATCTGACGTTTCGGCGAGGGTAACGCGCCATCCCCATGTTGAGGTGCAAGGCGATACGATGATCTTTGGAGCAAAGATGCCTAGAATTCTGGACGGCGTGGCGATTGCCTCGGCAATCAAGCAGGAAGTGGCCGAGGAGGTGCGTGCGTTGGCCGCGCACAGCATCAGGCCTGGGCTGGCGGCGGTGCTGGTGGGCAACGTGGCTGCGTCGGAGATTTACGTCCGCAGCAAGGTGCAGTCCTGCGCTGAGCTGGGCATTTACAGCGACTTGATTACGCCGCCCGAGACTGTGACCACCGAAGAGATGCTTTCGCTGGTCGGTCAACTCAACGCACGTGACGAGATCGACGGCATTCTGATTCAGTTACCGCTGCCCGCTCAGGTGGATGCGAAGGCCCTGCTCGATGCCGTTTCACCAGACAAGGATGTGGACGGTTTCCATCCGGTGAATGCGGGCCGTCTGCAGGCTGGACGGCCGGCATTGGCGCCCTGCACGCCGGCTGGGATTATTGAGATTTTGAAACGAAGCGGCGTTCCCATGGCCGGCCAGCACGCTGTGGTAGTGGGTCGAAGTGACCTAGTCGGCAAGCCGGCGGCCATGCTCCTGCTCCACCAAAATGCAACCGTCACCATTTGCCACTCAAAGACGCGCGACCTGGGCGCGATCACTCGCCAGGCCGACATTCTGGTGGCCGCGATCGGACGGGCAGGTTTCATTACTGCCGAGATGGTCAAGCCCGGTGCAACGTTGATTGATGTCGGCATTAACAGGATCAATGACCGGGCAGAGTTTGACCGTTTCTTCGCGGGAAACGCCAAACGCGAAGCTACTTTTCAGAAGAATGGATCGGTGATTGTGGGTGACATCGACCCCAAGGCATTCGAGTTGGCCGGCGCATACACGCCGGTTCCAGGAGGCGTCGGAAAACTGACGGTAGCCATGCTGATGGCCAACACCGTTCGCGCCGCCAAGATGAGGCGAGAGCTCTAGGGAACCTTTCACTAGCTGAAGGGAGAATGTGATTTGATGTTTGTTTCCTGCGGAATCCGCTCACATGGATGGCTTGCCGTCTTTCTTTTTTCCATTCCCGGCTGCTATTCCCAATATTCACTACGGATGGACCTAACAGAGGCGGGGATTCCCGTGACTACATTTAGTAAAGCTGAGCTGGATGAGTTGGTGGATGGCACAGGCGCTAGTAAAAACCCCTATGATTATTTCGTATACGTGCGACGAGATGGCGATTCGCTGACTGGTCTTCCCCGTTTGGTACGGTATGACGAGAATACCGGCGAAATCATTCGCTCAGAATTGCAATTGAAAAAGGATGACCCTTATTGCTGCGGCTCGCCTGATGGTATCAAGATTTTGGATGATTATCTTCTCTTGTACTTTCATTACAATCCGTCTGCCTCTGTCATTCTCGTTTTGGATAACAGTCTCAGACTTAAGCGGAGCCTTGATGGATTCGATCTGCAGAAGGTTGCCCCAAACCAGATCGTGTTGACTGAGAATATGGTCCACTTCGCTCCAACACACCCCGAGCGGTTACAGTGGGTTGACTTGAGCAAGGATATTGATCTGGAGATATATCCGCTGAAAAACGATACTTTGCGTAATCGATTCATTCATGATTTCGTCAAGCATATGCCTATAGCGTGTAAGCAATCCGATCAACTATGTGATTATGGATTAATTGAGGAAGGCTGCGTATATCTCGGAGGAAATGGGCGGACCGAAATTGCATACGATTGCGGACGATCAGCCAATTACCAAGCGAAAAAAGGTAATGAATCGACCCCATATTTCACAGATTCAGCGGTCTATTTATACGCACATAACTCAAAGGGATGGGTATATTGCGCGCAACCAATATCGGAGGGTGAGTCGGCGGCTTTGGATAAGGAAGGTACCAAGGGATACGAAAAAATCAAGTCGAGGTGCACTCCGAAACTGGCGGTCATTCCCGACAACGACCGATGATTGTGCCCTTCCCTAATTGTGAGCGGCACTAGAAATGAGGATTTTCCAATGCTTAGGGTCGGACTCACCGGCGGGCTGGGCAGCGGCAAGAGTACCGTTGCTGAGATGCTGCGCGGGCTGGGCGCAGAGGTCATCGAGGCCGACGAATTGGGTCGGGAGCTGATGGAGCCGGGCCCACCGGTCTTCGCACAAATTGTCCGCGTCTTTGGCGCCGAGGTCGTTGGTCCCGATGGCCGATTGAACCGGGCGCGGCTGGCCGAGCTGGCCTTTGAGGGAGGGCGGATAGATGAATTGAACGCTATCGTTCATCCGGCGGTGATTGCCGCTCAACGGCGATGGATGGACCAAGTCTTTGCCCGAAACCCCGGCGCAGTGGCCATTCTTGAATCGGCGCTCATCTTTGAGACGGAGCGTGGTGCCCGAGACCGTGGCGAGACTGAAAGCGTGCTGGCTGACTGGCGACGGAGCATCGACCGGATTGTTGTGGTGATCGCGCCGGACGAGGTTAAAATTGCCCGCTATGCTGCGCGCGTCAGCGCAGGTGGGGCCGGCCGCGAGGCTTCCGAGGCCGACGCACGACGACGGTTAACCCATCAGATTCCCGACGCCGTGAAGGCAGCTCGAGCGGACTATATCATTGACAATGCAGGGGACGTTTCGAATCTTGGTGCCCAGGTGGAAGGGTTATGGAAGCACCTAAAGGCCGAGAGCGACAAATCCCAGCAAGTTGAGTTCTTAGAATAGTGGTCAATCGAAAGCGATTCGTGGTCAGGGGGCCCGCAGAGGTTCACCGCTAAGCTCTTCCACATCTCGGCGCACAACCCGCCGGCAGATATGGAGAATCGGTTTTCTCGCGTAGACATCTACGAGAGCGCAATGTTTGCTGTTCACTGAAGAGGTTAAGAAGCTATGAAACTGCGTCAGTTTGCTTTAATTGTTCTGATCGTGGGCGGTTTTTACTTCCTTACCACGCATTTTCCTTCGACTTTGGCCCACCTGCCGGTGCTGCACACAGGGGCGGGCGGCTCCGGCCGTGCATTGCAACTAACGGAGGCTGAGGCTGCGCCTGCCTATGATGCCGAAGAGCAGAACAACATTGCCATTTACAGACGGGTGTTGCCTTCGGTGGTGAATATCACTTCGAAGTCCCTGGTCTACAACTTCTTCTTTGAGCCGGTGCCGCAACAGGGCCAAGGCTCGGGGTTCATCCTCGATAAGGCCGGCCATGTGCTCACCAACTATCACGTTGTGCAAGGCGCCAATCGCGGCATCAAGGTGCAGTTGAGCAACAAGCGCAACTACGACGCGAAGGTAATCGGCAAAGACTCTGTGCATGATCTGGCGCTGTTGCAGATTGACGCGCCCAACCTCGAACCGGTCACGCTCGCCGACTCCCGCGATCTGGCGGTGGGCCAGAAGGTCTACGCCATCGGCAATCCCTTTGGCTTCAACGGCACCATGACGCGAGGCATCATCAGCTCGATCCGCACGATTGGCGGTTCAGAAGGTTCACCCATCGAGGACGCAATCCAGACCGACGCTGCGATCAATCCAGGCAACTCCGGCGGCCCGCTGCTGAACTCGCGCGGCGAGGTAATCGGGATCAACACCATGATCGCCTCGAACGGCGCCAATCAGAGTTCGGGAATCGGCTTTGCCATCCCCATCAACACGGCCAAGGCGGTGTTGAACGACCTGACCCGTTTTGGACGCGTCAAGCGGCCTTCGCTGGGCATCGTGTCTTATCCGATTGGGCCGGATCTGGCCTCGCAGATTGGTCTTGCGGTCGATTCTGGCGTCCTGGTGCAGAAGGTGCTCCCCGGCGGCGCCGCTGAGAGGGCCGGCATGCGAGGCGGCAACCAACAAGCCTATGTGGGTAATACGCCGATTATGCTCGGCGGGGACTTCATCGTGGCCATTGACGGCAAGGAAGTTAGTGATCCGCAGGAGATTACCGCCCTGATGGAAAAACATCAGCCGGGCGACACTGTCAGTGTCACCTTCTATCGCGGACGCAAGCAGATCACCCTCAAGCTGATCGCAGGAGAGGCCCAGGACACAAACCCGTAGGTCGTTCGCCGGTTCACATCTTCCAGCCGGCTTCGTGAAGGGTTGCCGGCTCTCGAACCTCTGGGCTCTGGCCTGCGAGCACTTGCTCGTAGTAACGCACATAATGCGGTACAACAAGCGAGGCGCAGAATCGCTGCTGCGCGGTTTTGCGGCCCGCATTGCGCATGGCTTCAAGGCGGTCGCGATCTTTGAGCAGGCCGACTGCTCCTTCGGCCATTCCTTCTACATCGCCGACCGGGTAGAGTTGGCCAGTTAAGCCGTCGTCGATGAGCTCAGGCACCCCGCCGACTCGGGTTGCGATGGAAGGCACCTTGCAAGCCATGGCTTCGAGCGCGGCCAGGCCGAAGGACTCGAGTTCGCTGGGCATCACCATCAAATCGGCCAGAGGGAGAAGCTCGTTGACCCGTTCCTGCTTGCCCATGAAGTGAACTTTATCGTGAATTTTCAGATCGTGTGCCAGCCACTCGGCGGCGGAGCGGTCGGGGCCGTCGCCCACCAGAACGAGCCGCGATGGAAGCTCGCGGGCCACTTGCGCAAAAACTCGCACCACGTCGACGACGCGCTTGACCGGGCGGAAATTCGACAGATGCATGAGAAGCGCCTCGCCGGGAAGAGCAAGGCGCCGACGGGCCGCCGCACGAACGGCTTCATCCTTAATGGGCGCGTACTCGTCGCAGTTAACGAAGTTGGGGATCACCTCGATGGGGCGCGAAATGCCGAAGTCGGTGAGGGTTTGCTCTTTTAGATAGTTGGAGATACTCGTGACTCCGTCGCTCTCTTGAATGGCGAATCGAGTAATCGGCAGATAGCCACGATCAAGACCCACAAGCGTTATGTCAGTGCCGTGGAGGGTGGTGACAAATGGCAGCCTCATGCCGCGTGCGGCGAGCATTTGGCGGGCCAGCAGTGCGCTGACCGAGTGGGGAATGGCGTAGTGCACATGGAGCAGATCGAGCTCATGAAATTCAGCTACTTCGGCCATGCGCGAGGCCAGCGCCAGATCGTAGGGCGGGAATTCAAAGAGCGGATAACTGGAGACATGAACTTCGTGATATTCGATCCCGCTGTCCCGGCCGCTCAGCCGGAAGGGCTGCGAGTAGGAGATGAAATGCACCTCGTGGCCCAATGCGGCTAGTTCGATGCCGAGCTCGGTGGCGACCACTCCTGAACCGCCGTAGGTGGGATAGCAGGTAATGCCAATGCGCATAAACCCTTCTTTATGTTGCGAAAAGCGGCCCCGGGGTCCAAAGCAATAAGAGGACGTTTCGATCTCAACTGATCTGTTATGGACTTAGTAGATGCCGGGAATCAATCGCCAAGTCTGTTGGCTATAAGACGCGTATTCCGCACCAAAGGCCTCATTCAAAGCTGCTTCCTCCACATGAATCCGGTAGAGAAAGGCGGCCGTGACAGGGACGAACAAGACGCTGAACGCAATCCAGTTGCGCAGTGAGAGCGCCAGGCCGAGAAAGGCCACCAAAGAGCCCGTGTAGGCGGGATGGCGCAGGAAGCGGTAGAGGCCGCCGCGATAGATGGTTTGATTGGTGTGAATGGCGACATTGGAGCTGAAGGCCTTGCCCAGCGAAAGAATGGCCGTCGTGCGAAAAACGATGCCGGCGAGCAGCACAACGATGGCCACGATTACCAGCCAATGCGCGCCGCCAAACATGTCGGAAGGCGTCGAGTCATGCACTTTCTCTCCGGCGAAGATTGCCAGGCAGATCGTTACCCAGAGGACGATGAGCGAGCCGCGATCCTTGACTTGGCCTCCGCTGCGCCGCGTGCGCGTAGCGAGGCCAAGCAATAATTCAGATGTGGCCCAACTGTAAACCAAGATCTTCCAAAAGAGGTCAATTCCCAAAATACCTCCGCGCTCCTGACCTGAAGCAGGGCTTCCCGGATTCTTTGCTGAGGATAGGTACGCAATCGAAGCGAACGGGGTTCCTGTTCTTCGCCGTCAGCGTGATTTGAAGCCGGAGTTCGAAGCAGCCGGAATCATCCTTTGTCCAGATGTGAAAAATCAATCAACTCAATCTCGTTTCTTTGGGAAATCGATGCCAGAGCCTGTCGCTCGATCTCCCGTGAGTCGAGCAGGCGGGTATGCGCCTTGGCCAGATCGGCGTCGTTGTAACCGGGATGTGAGACCAGTTCCCATGTGCCGGGGGGAAGATTGCGGAGAAGCGCATCGACAGTTGCCGCGTCGAGAGAACCAGTGGCCAGTACGCCAATAGCACCGTCGGTAGTGGCGAAGCCTTCCTCAGCGACAATGCGGCGAAAGGCGGACTCAAGCAGCCACAGCAAGTTGACTTCAGCGCGCCGAATCATCGGAGCGGCAGGAGTTGCGCGCAAACTCCATGCTGGTTCAAAGGGATTGCGAATGGCACGGATGCCGGCCGCCTTGGCCGCGCGCAATACCGGTCGAAGGACGGCGGGAAACATATGAGTATGTTTGTGCGTGTCAATGTGAGTGAGACGCAATCCCCGGCTCTGAAGCAAGGCGATTTGAGCTGCGGCCTCTGCTTCGATCTCCGTTGAGCGAATGCGACGCGTCAACAATCGCTGGAGGAATTGACCCAGTGTCGGTTGAAAGCGATTCGTGCGTGGATTCACAAGCGTTGGCAAGTTAAACATTGGCGTTACCGGCTCACCATCGACCAGCACTACGTGGCAGCCCACGCCCAGCGACGGCGTGGAGCGCGACAGTGCGATGGCCTCTTCGGTTGCTGCTGCTTTGGCCATCAGCGTGGTGCTGGTGAGCGATCCGGCGCGATGCAGTTCAACAATCGCGCGATTGACCCCAATAGTCAGTCCAAAGTCATCGGCATTGAGGATAAGGCGGCTCACTGGCTGAGTGTAACAACATCGGCGCGTTCCCTCGGCTGAGCAAATTTGGAAACAAAAGTCGTCTTAGGTGTGATTATTGGTAAACTGAAAGAAGCTCACCCAGAGGAAGGGCGCGAGATGCTGTCTGATACCACACAACGGAAAACCCATCCTCAAAGGGATATTCTTGCCATCGGTTGCCCACCGGATAAGCAACTCGCACCGAAGTGGTTCGCCGTCTACACCTCGCCCCGCCATGAAAAGCGCGTTGATCAGTACCTGGCCTTGAGAGAAATCGAGCACTATCTGCCCCTTTACCACCCGCGGCGCAGGTGGAGCGATGGTTCGATAGTCACTCTCGATCTACCGCTGTTTCCCGGCTACCTCTTTGTTCGAATCGACCAGAGCGTCCGGGTGCGTGTGCTGGAAGTCCCAGGGGTCCTGACGTTTGTGGGTGGACCAGGGCGGCAACCGGCCCCATTACCGGAGGCGGAGATTGAGACTCTTCGCGCTGGGCTTCACCTTCGCCGAGCCGAGCCGCACCATCTGATTACCGTCGGACAGAGAGCCCGGATTCGGTCCGGCGCACTTGCCGGGATGGAGGGTGTTGTGGTGCGGCAGAAGGGAGGTCTTCGCGTTGTTCTCACGGTCAACCTTATTTTGCGTAGCGTCGCCGTGGAGGTAGATGGAACGGAGTTGGAGGCAATCGATTCCGATATTGCCGAGGGCACAAAAGGCGGCGCAGCATGGCCCGGCCTTCATCCGGCTGGAGGAGCATACGGCAGCAACGGACTCCTCGCCTGGTCGTAACGCACGTGGTACGACCGTTTCGTCTTATTTCTCGATCATTAGACACATCACGACATCCGCGACGGTTTCGGCATATGCACGGTCGTTTAAAATCCTTGCATGTGCGGAATTGTCGGTTATGTTGGTCCCAAAAAGGTAGTTCCAGTCATTATCGAAGGACTGAGGCGACTCGAATACCGCGGCTATGACTCGGCGGGCATCGCCGTCGGCAGTCCTTCCAGCTCTACCCTTGAGGTGCGGCGCGCTCCGGGCAAGCTGCACAACCTGGAAGAAGTGCTGCGCGAGCATCCCCTTGATGGGACCTTTGGAATCGGTCACACCCGCTGGGCCACGCATGGCCGCCCCACGGAAGAAAATGCCCATCCCCATCGCGACTGCACGGGGCGCATCGTGGTTGTCCACAACGGCATTGTGGAGAATTATCTTGAGCTCAAGCGCGAGCTGACCGCTCAGGGTCACAAGTTTGTCACCGAGACCGACACCGAAATCATCGCCCACCTTATCGAACAGGTTCAGCAGGATGCAAACGCTGCCGGGCTGCCCATTTCACTGGAGGTTGCCGTTCGACGCGCTGTCAAGCGTCTCACAGGGGCATTTGCGCTGGGTGTTCTCTCGGCTCTCGAACCGGACAAGATCGTAGTCGCGCGTTTCGGTCCGCCGGTAATTATCGGAGTGGGTGAAGGCGAGTACTTTGTGGCATCCGATGTTCCAGGCGTGCTCCACCACACGCGCAATATCTACTTCCTGGCCGACGGAGACATGGCCATCCTGACCTTGGCCGGCGTCGAACTCACCGACTTTGACGGCAACCCGATCCAGCGCGCCATCACCCGCATTCAATGGGATCCCATTCAGGCGGAAAAGGGCGGCTACAAGCATTTCATGCTCAAGGAAATCTGGGAGCAGCCCAGGGCAGTGCGCGATACCACGCTGGGCCGCGTTTCGCTCGACTCGGGCAAGGTCTTTCTCGGCGAGATGAAGATCTCGGACGAAGAGTTGGCTTTGGCTTCGAGTATCAACATTGCCGCATGCGGCACCAGTTGGCACGCGGCCCTCGCCGGCAAATACATGATCGAGAGGCTGGCCCGTCTGCCGGTTGATGTGGACTACGCCAGTGAATATCGCTACCGTAACCCCATCCCCGACCGCAACGCCCTCGGCCTGCTGATCACCCAGTCCGGCGAGACTGCCGACACTCTGGCCGCGCAGCGCGAGATGAAAACTTTGGGGTCAAAGACTGTGGCCATCTGCAATGTTGTCGATGCGATGGTGGCCCGCGAGGCTCATGGCGCAATCTACACTCACGCGGGCCCAGAGATTGGCGTGGCTTCGACTAAGGCCTTCACCGCGCAGCTGACTGCCTTGTTTTTGCTGGCGCTCAAGCTCGGCCAATTGCGTGGCCGCCTCGACCCTGCTCAATCCGTCGAACTGATTGAGCAACTCAGCCGAATCCCCGTTAAGATTGAAGAGGTGCTGCGCTCACGCTCCACCCAGTGCGAGCAACTCGCCAAGGAGTTTTCTAGCGCGCAGGATTTTCTTTACCTGGGCCGCGGCATCCACTTCCCAATCGCTCTTGAGGGCGCGCTGAAGCTCAAAGAAATTTCTTATATCCATGCCGAGGGCTACCCTGCCGGCGAGATGAAGCACGGCCCGAACGCACTGATCGACGAGACTCTGCCCGTCGTGGTGCTGGCCACGCGCGATGAATCTGACCCTGCTTCTAAGCTGCGTTACGAGAAGACTCTCTCGAACATTCAAGAGGTGACCGCTCGTTCAGGCCGCGTGATCGCGGTTGCCACCGAGGGCGACACAACCATTGGGGGCCTCGTGGAGCATGTGATTCACATCCCGCCAGCGATCGAGTTGCTTTCGCCGCTGATCGAGATTGTGCCGCTACAGTTGCTTGCCTATTACATCGCTGTGCGCCGCGGCTGCGACGTGGACCAGCCAAGAAACCTCGCCAAATCGGTCACTGTAGAGTAGCCGGTTCTGAAAGACCGAAAAACTGGTCTGGAACAACATAGTTGAACACAAAACAACATAGTTGGACACAAGACAACATAGTTGAACACCAATTCTTCGCGCATGGAACTCGTAGTACTGTGGTGACGGACAACAATTGCGTGATCCCTTGCGGCCCCGCCTCATCCCGATTTTGAATCGCGTTCTGATTCATTACGGCACCGAAATCTCAACCCGGCTTTAGATGACTATTATCAGTGATGTTTTCTGCTCAAATGTTGTTTATTTGATCTTGCCCACGCAAAACGTATCCCTTAGCAAGCTGTTCTAATGCGAAAGGGTAGCGAAGATGAGGCATGGGACGCGTGGTCGTTACACGCTGGAGTTCAAGCA
>CAYTJN010000003.1:0-61376 GCA_964438125.1 uncultured Occallatibacter sp. | reverse complement strand
TGCCGTGGTTCAAATCCAGCTACCAGTTGCGCATGAACGACAAAAAGCAGACCGAGATTCCAGTCAGCCGCAACCAGACGAAACGGCTGCGGGAACTGTTCAATCTGTAACGCTCCAAGTCCCTAGTCGTACCGCTCAAAGACAATCTGCTTTCTATGCCAGCCGACGCCGGTCAGCAACTCGCGGACGCTTGAGACCATAAAATTGAGGCCGCAGATGTAGGTGTAGATGTCGAAGTTCAGCTCGGACTGCACGCGACTGGGGTCGACCTGGAGCGCCGGCAGCGGCTGGCCGAGCCGGGTGGCGCGCTCCTCAATAATTCGTGCCACGTGCTCCTGTACATATCCACGCAGCCCAATCCAGCTCTCTTGCGCGCGGCTCAAAGTAGGCATGTAGTGGAAGTTTGAGTGTTGCTCGGCGAGGGACTCGAACTCGGTCTGGTAGTAGATGTCGGTCTCATAACGAGTCCCATAGACCAGCCAGATTTCCTTGCCATTGCTCCGGTCCGATCCATCCTCGGGAAAAAGAGCCTGGAGATAGCCGCGCATGGGGGCAATGCCCGTTCCAGTAGCGACCAAAATAGAATCAGTGATGGGTTCGTGAAGCGTGAAGTGGCCGTGGGGGCCGTGGATTTGGATGGTTCCGCCGAGGGGCAAGTCGGGCAGGTCGGCCAGGTGGTTGGAAAAGAAACCCTCCGGAACTCGATTCACGCATAACTCAAAGTGATTGCCTTTGGGGGCTGAAGCGATCGAGTAGGCGCGGGTCTGCTGTTTACCCCTGTCGTCCACGGCCACAGCAGAGATGAATTGGCCGGCGGAAAACGGAAACTTCTCCAGATCGTCAATGACGAAGTCGAAGTGGTAGCACTGGGCAACCTCTGAGAGGCATTCTTTGCGCTCAAGTCGCGCGGTAAGTAGCTCACGAGCCAAGGTAGTTCTCGCTAGGGAAAGGATTTAGCCCTCAGAAAGGGCTGGTGACAGTATGGCCAGTTGGGGGGCTGAGTGGCAAATCAGGAGCCGTCTCCCCCTATAATTGATTGGACGCCGCAGAAGGGCCCTAGAGGGTCTTTCGCTGCTAAAGCCCGTTTTTTTGAGGAAGCCATGGCCGCACTGCTTGAAGCGATTACCGTAAAGCGCAAGATGTATTTCGAGTTTGAAAACACGCCATATTACTGTATGGAAGCGGAGGTTTCGACGCCCACGGCGCGGGGCGGCCAGACGCTGGTCAGGTTGAAGATGCGCAACCTGCTGACTCGTGCAGTTTTTGACAAGACTTTCAAGGCAGGCGAGCGCTTCAAAGAACCAGACCTGGAACTGGTCGAGGCGTCTTACCTTTACTCCGATGGCGAGGGCTCGCATTTCATGGACCAGGAGAGTTTTGAGACTCATACGTTAAGTAGCGATATGGTCGGCAATGCGCTGGAATTGCTGGTCGAGGGCGCGATCATCCAACTGCATAAATTCAACGGCAATCCCATCGGGTTACAGTTGCCTGAGAAGGTGGAACTGGAGGTCGCATACACCGAACCCGGCGCGCGCGGCGACACCAGCGGCAATGTAACCAAGCTGGCGCGGCTCCAAACCGGCCTGGAGATTAAGGCGCCTCTCTATATCCAGGTGGGAGAAAGAGTGAAAGTCTTCACCGAGACACGCGAGTTTGCAGGTCGCGCATAGGGCCGAATCTTCACGGGCATCATCTTTGGTTTTGGCCATTCTGACATATAAAAGGAAAGTTTCCGCAATGGTCAATACAACCCGAAAGATCGGTTATGTGCTTCAACGTCTGGGTTTCAATATGCAGGACTTTTATATCACCAGACGGACGAAAGACGCCGATGTTCTTGATCTGATTCATAAGTTGAGACCGCAGGATTGCGGATTCGATCTTGTTCGCATTGGCGGCCCAGGCGACGGCGGTTACTTAATCCCCGACGACTTAGAAGGAATTGAATATTGTTTTTCACCCGGAGTTAGTAAATCAAGCAACTTCGAGAGTCACCTTGCGGATCTCGGGATCAAGTCGTTTCTGGCGGATTACTCCGTCGACAAGCCTGCGGCGGCCCGGCCGGAATTTACATTTGATAAGAAGTTTCTTGGCGCATTTGATGGCGGACATTTTATGACTCTTGCCGCCTGGAGAGACCAATACATCAGGGACTACACTGGCGATTTGATTCTGCAGATGGACATAGAGGGCTGCGAGTATGAAGTGATTCTCAGCACGCCCGATAGCCTGCTCGATCAGTTCAGAATCATGACCATCGAGTTTCATCATCTTCAAGACTTCTTCGATCCATTTGCATTTAGAGTATTTTCCTCCTGCTTTGGGAAGCTATTGCAGCATTTTCATGTAGCTCATATTCATCCCAATAACTGTCGCGGCAGCGTTAAATTCGGAGGGATCGAGATTCCAGAAGTGATGGAGTTTACCTTTATCAACAGGCGGCGAGTGAGTTCAATTAAGCCTCGGACGGGTTTTCCTCACGCGCTGGATGTGGAGAACAAAGCGACCTATCCGCCAATGCGGTTGCCTAAGTGCTGGTACTCATAGAGCGGCCCTGCCCTTGACTTGTTATCGAGACTTGACGGAGCGGCACAGCTCCTTCCAATCCTTCTCCGTCTGGTCGGCATAGGCTGAGCCAAATTTCGCCAAGGCTTCAGCAAAGCCGTCGCCGGAGCCGATGTAGCCGGCGAGGATAAGCGGGTCGCCAGAGCGGGCGTGACCGCGGGCCAACAGCTCGCCGCAGACCTCTGCATATGCTTCCAAGCCAGGTCCGGCCAGGTCATTCAGGTCGATGGAACCCTTGTGGTCGTTAAGCTGTCGAACAAGATAATCGCGCCCATCGAAGCGCGTCCAGCCCAGGAACGGGTCCGATTGCGCTTGCATTGCCTTCTGGCCCTCTGCGGTGCGTTGACCATTGTGATGAGGCGGTCGCGCGTCGGGCAGATAGGGCGTGTAGCCAGAGGCAGGTTCCTCCTTGATCTGCAGAAACAGTGGATCGCCGGGGCCGTTACCTTCGAAATAGACGCAGTAGTCGCGCAGGCCAACAGAGCCTGTACCGACGACCTTGAAAGCAACATCCACGGGGCGGTAGAACGACAGCAGGTGCTGGCGCTGTGGCTCAAGCATCTCGCGATAAGGCCCGAGGGACGCTAGCACGGCTGCCGCCTGCTTGCCGGTCACACGCGTAAGAATCGGCTTTACTTCCCTGAAATGGCGAGGGGCGCTGGGCTGACCCGCGACAGGAACGGTAAGCTCCTCCAGAGTGTGTGTCGGCGTGGCGCGCTCGGCCTTCATCAGCGCCTGGCGGATGGGCGCGACCTGGCTCAGGCGATGGACTTGGTAATGAGCCAAATCGAGCAATGGCATTTTGGAGAAGGCGCCGACCTGAGCTGCGTAGCGGGCGACGAACCTCTCGACTGCCTGGTGAGACGACGCTTCCTTGTGGCCAGAGGCTCGTCCGGCCAGGGTGAGCGAGGCAGCCATCCGCTTCAGGTCCCACTCAAATGGTCCGCGTATGGTCTCGTCAAAATCGTTGATGTCGAAGACCAGCCGGCCGTCGGGTGCGGCGTAGGCGCCCAAATTTCGCACATGTGCGTCGCCGCAGAGCTGACAGACGATGCCGGCATTGGGCAGCACGGACAGATCGGCAGCCATTACCGGAACTGCACCGCGGAAGTAGCCAAAGGGCGATTCCGTCATCAACTTGTACTTGAATTTGATGAGTGCGGGTACACGACCCTTCATGGACCTTGCAAGCAATTCAAGCGCGGGCGCGTTACGCGCCTTGGGGTTGAGTTCGTCGTGTTGCTGGCGGCCCATCTGCTTGCGCCGCGCCTGACCTAGCTTGCGCCGTTCTTGTGGAGTTGCCAAGTGCATGACCCGGAAGATACTACCCCTGACCAGTAAGACGCAACTCTTGCATAGGTTGTGAGTTACACTGCTCGCAGGAAGACATGGTATTTGATTGTCGGGCGATGACAAGCTTCGCTCCCTAAGGAGATTTCTCTTGATGCGTGCAGCCGCAGTTCTGATTGCAAACGCTTCCGTTCTGTTGCTCGCAATCCTCTCGGCCTCCGGCCAGGAGCCTGTGCACTCGGAGGAAGCCGCAAAGCCTCTGACTGTTGAGAGAATCTATGGCCATGGACCGCTGATCGGGCGGCCACCCGATCAACTCAGCTGGTCGGCGGACGGAAAGCACCTGAGTTATTTGGATGGAGGCGAGCTGGTAGATCTGGACCCCGCTTCGGGCAAGGCATATGTGCTCGTTAGCCAGGCCAAACTGGCTGCGCTTAGTGGAACCAGCACCTCTGAGACCGATCGGGACCATCGCGACCGATACAAGATGGCGAGCTACCTGTGGGCACCGGATTCCGCACACCTGCTCTTCGATTCCAACGGCCGGCTCTGGTTCTACGATCTCCACAATGGCACGGGAGTTGAGGTTGGATTTAGCGGGATGGCCTCGGGCGACGATCCAAAATTCTCACCCAATGGGGAATCGATTTCGTTCATACGCGACCACGGGCTCTTTGTTGTCCAATTGAAGTACCCCGGCCAGCCTGCGGTAGCGGTCGCTCCAGCGAAAGAATCGAACCTGAATGGCGAGGTCGATTGGGTCTACGAGGAGGAACTGGATACGCGAAGCAATCAGTTCTGGTCGCCGGACTCGAAGAAGTTAGCCTATCTGCAAATGAATGAGACGAACGTGCCGATGTATCCACTTACTGATTGGCTTCCCACCCACGCGCGGGTGGACGGGCAGCATTATCCCCAGCCCGGCGATCCCAATCCCGAGGTTCGTGTTGGCGTGGTGGGAGCGCAAGGCGGCAACACGGTGTGGGTGAAATTGCCAATTCACGCGGGACAGGATTACATTCCGCGTTTTGGATGGGTAGATTCGAAGACGGTGTGGATTGAGACGCTCACGCGCGATCAGAAACATCGCGATCTTTACTTTGCCGAGGCAGCTACGGGGCAGGCGCACTCGGTGCTCGAACTGAGCGACGAAAAGTTCTTCGATGATAACTACGACGTTTCGGTGGACGACGGCTCGATTGTGTTGACGCAGTGGGCGGACGGCCACAATCACCTTTATCTCTACAGCTACGACGAAGTCGACCCGGCTCGCGGGACGGCCAAGCTGGTGCGGCAACTGACTCAGGGCAACTTCGACGTCAGCGAGGTAGCGCGCGTAGATCCAAAGAGTAGGCTTGTCGATTACACCTCGAACGAGGGCAGTCCGCTCGATCAACAATTGTGGCAGGTGAGTTTCACGGGTGAACGGAAGTCGCTAAGCACCGGCGCCGGCTTTCATAGTGGCAACTTTGCACCCGCCGGCAATGTGTTTGTGGACCGGCATTCGTCCCGCGTTGAACCCCCCGTGCTCGAATTGTGCAAGTTGGCGGGCGGTTGCAAGGTCTTCTGGTCGACCCGGGTGCTCGAGCCTTTCCGGTTGCGGGTACCGGAGCAACTGGAGGTGAAAGCCCACGACGGAACGAAGCTCTACGCGACGCTCCTCATGCCAGAGGTCCCTGAGCCGGCCGACGCGCTTATCGCTACAGTGCCGCTCATCGTCAATCCCTATGGAGGGCCAGGCTTGCCGGGGGTCATCAATCGTTGGAACGACAACCTGCTCTTCGATGAGCTTCTGATGGAGCACGGCTTTGCGGTGTTGCACACCGACAACCGAGGCATGGGCGGCAGGGGCCGCGATTTTGCCCAGGCCGCCTATCATAACTTCGGCGAGGTGCAGTTGGAAGACCAGTTGACCGCGGTCGACACGGTGCTGACCAAGTATTCTCAACTCGATCCCAAGCGTCTGGGTTGGTGGGGATGGAGTTGGGGTGGAAGTTTTACTCTTTACGCCATGACTCACTCGGACCGTATTCGCGCCGGTGTCGCGGTAGCCCCGGTGACCGACTGGCGAGACTACGACTCGATTTATACTGAGCGCTATCTCGGCCAGCCTACAGAATCGGCCGCTGCTTATCAGAACTTCTCGGTTGTCAACTCGGCTGCGAAACTTAAGGGGCGCTTGTTGCTTGTGCATGGCACGGGAGACGATAACGTGCATCTGGGAAACTCGGTGCAGATGGTGCAGAAGCTGATTGAGGCGCAGATCCCCTACGACCTTCAGATCTATCCGCGCAAGACGCACTCGATCACCGGTCCAGATGTGCGGACGCACCTTTACAACCGCATTTTGGCGCACTTTGAACAGTATTTAAAACAAACGGACGACGACGAGGCCGGGCAGTAAGCGCGTTAGGCAGGTTGGACCGCGATCCTAAAGTTCGCGATGGTGAAAAAACTCATCCTTGTCCCGGCATGAACAGTTGGTGCACTCAAGGCTGCAAACCAGCAGCAGTGCCACTCCGAGCGAAGCCAAAACGGCGAGGGCGTTCTCGTACAACATAAACCAGTGAATCACGCTGTTCATTGTCTGTATCCCAAAGCATCTTCCGGGATGCCACCGCTGAACTACTCTCTCGGCTGGAGCATCAAAGGAGCGTTTCCACCCCGTATCTGCGGCTCGCCGAAGAGTATATCGACAGTCTGTTTCAGTTCATTCTTGCATTCAAGAGAATAAAAGGCGAATATAGGAAATTAATGGTAACGGATTTCAATCCAGCACCGCCTCCGATGGTTGGAGAGTGGATCGACGAAATTGACAACGTCGAGAAAAAGCCCGAACCGGCTCCGAGGGAGCCCGAAGCGCGGGGTGGCTGCGGCCCGCAACTGAACTGGCTCTTCGTCGATTTGAACTCCTACTTCGCGTCTGTCGAACAGGACGTCCGGCCAGAGCTACGAGGCCGTCCAGTGGGCGTTGTGCCCATGTTGGCGGATACAACTGTTTGCATTGCAGCTAGTTACGAAGCTAAAGCCTGCGGAGTCAAGACAGGAACCGGTGTTGCTGATGCCAAGCGGATGTGCCCTGGGATCGAGCTGGTGGAGGCGCGGCACGAGATTTATGTCGACTATCATCGCCGCGTCGTTGAGGCCGTGGAAAGCTGTTTGCCGGTGACGGCCGTGCTCTCGATCGACGAGATGGCCTGCCGGCTGATGGGTCGGGAGAGGCCGCTGCTGGCGGCGATGGAGCTGGGTCGGCAAGTCAAGAAGAGCATTCTGGAGACTGTTGGGCCGATGATGCGAAGTTCGGTGGGGCTGGCCACTAACCGTTACCTGGCCAAGGTGGCCAGCGATATGGAGAAACCCGACGGCCTTGTAGCTTTGCCGCTGGACATATTGCCCGAAGCACTGCGGCAACTCAATCTACGCGACCTGCCTGGAGTTGGCGCGAAGACCGAAAGGCGGTTAAACGACAAGGGTATCCGCACCATGGATCAACTGCTTGGCCTCGACTGTGAGCAGGCGGGCGAGTTATGGGGCTCAGTATGGGGCGAGCGTCTTTGGCACTGGCTCAGGGGCGAAGACTTCGATATGTCCGAGACCGAGCATCTGAAGTCGTTGAGCCATCAGCACGTGCTCGCGCCCGAGATGCGCACGGCGGAAAAGGCCTGGGCCGTCGCGCACAAGCTGCTGCATAAGGCGGCCATGCGGCTGCGGGCGGCAGATCTGTGGGCTAGCAGCATCGGGCTGGCCATCGGGTTTGCGGTTCCGCGCGGAGACAATACCCCGACAAGCCGCTTCGGCGTGCCCACGCGGGGATGGAAAGGCGAACTGAAGCTGAGCGAATGTCAGGACAACCAGACGCTGATCGCCGCACTGCTCCGGCTATGGGAATCCCGTCCGTCCGGCCACGAGTTTGAGCACCCATACTTCATCGGCGTGCATTTGAATGGGCTGGTGCCCGACCGACTGCATTCGCTCAACCTCTTTGAAGGGACGGAAGACGAGCAAAGCCGCGTGCGACTTCAGGCGGCGATGGACACGATCAATAACAAGTATGGCTTAAGCACGCTGGCTCCAGCCACCATGTTGACGGCTTTCAGGGCCGCGCCCACGCGCATCGCATTCCATACGATCCCGGAGATGTTCTGAAACGAAATTATCTTTCGAACCTGAAAACCGATGCGTCCCAAGAGCCAACCGGCGCAGCCGCAGCGGGATGTGTTTCAGATCGATTTGAAGCAGTTGATCAAGCTGTCGGCGCAAACCACCGCTACCAGCGTTACAGTCACCACCTACGACAAGGTCATCTACAACCAGACCGATGAGACCACACCGGTCTGGGCCGGCCCGACGACCACTTCGAATACTTCGCCGACTCTTCCGCGGACTCTGATTCTTGCTCCCTGGAGTATGAACGTAGTTTTCATCCAGTAAGCAAGCGGCAAGACTCTCATCCGAATCGAATGCCCCAGAGCGACAAGGGATGGGACATTCCTTCTCTCATCGCTGTGTGGGCGCTCTGTCTACACTAATAATCAGCATGAACGGCTGTTCTTCAATACAGAGGTTGAGCTATCGCGGGAGGCTGGCGCCTTCGCCCACCGGTTATCTGCACGTGGGCCATGCGCGTACCTTCTGGACTGCCTACGAGAGGGCGCGCGATGCAGGCGGAATATTGGTTATGCGCATGGAAGACCTGGATCCTGACCGAAGCCGAATCCCTTACTCCGAGGCCGCTCTCGAAGACCTTCGCTGGCTGGGGATTCGCTGGCAGGAAGGGCCGGATCTGGGCGGACCTTTCGCGCCCTACGTGCAGAGCCAGCGTCGAGGGGTCTATCTTGCGGCCTGGCGCAAGCTGCTTCAGGGTGGATTCCTCTTTCCCTGCCGCTGCTCGCGCAAAGACCTTGAAGCCGCAATCAGTGCCCCGCATGAAATCTCAGTACCAGGCACCGATGGATCGCGGAACAATGGTGGGGCGGAGGCTCTGGACGACGAGCCCGTCTATCCAGGCATTTGCCGCTCAAACAGCAGGATTGCAACCCCATTTGATTCCGGGGTGAGTGAAATTGAGGAGCCGGGCTGCTTCAACTGGCGCTTTCGCGTTCCCGACGGTGAACCGGTGGAGTTTGAAGACCGGAATCTTGGCGCTCAGAGTTTTGTGGCCGGCGTAGACTTTGGCGATTTTGTGATTTGGCGGCGGGACGGGGTCCCAAGTTACCAGCTGGCCTGCGTGGCCGACGACGCAGCCATGAAGATCACTGAAGTTGTGCGCGGCGAAGACCTGCTGAAGTCGACGGCGCGGCAGATTCTGCTCAACCGCGCCCTCGGTTTCGAGAGTCCGGCGTGGTTTCATTGCCGGCTAGTGATGGACAAGAATAGCCAACGGCTAGCCAAGCGTTACGATGCGTTAAGCCTACGCATCTTGCGCCAGCGCGGAGTCTCGCCCAGCGAAATCTTGTCAAGTAATTTTACGGTGGACGCGTAAAGACTTCGAGCGTCAAGCATCGAGCAAAGCGGCTGCTCAAACTCACTTATGCCGGATGAAGGTTCCATTTTGCAACTGGCTCATCGCCAGGCGCAACTCAGCGTCGGTATTCATCACGATCGGCCCGTGCCAGGCTACAGGTTCCTCAAGCGGCTGGCCCGAGACCAATAGAAAGCGGATGCCTTCGGGACCGGCCTGAACCACGATTTCATCACCACGGTCGAAAAGCACAATCGAGTGGTTCTTCGCGTCATACTCTGGAGCCGCACTGGGGTCCAGAGCGGACTCTGTCAGCACGGCCTGGGGAGCTGAGGCATCCTGAAAGGTTCCTGCACCCGCGAAGACATAGGCAAACGCGTTGCGGGTTGTCTCTACCTTGATGCGTTTACGCTTTCCGGGCGGAACCGAAATATCCACGTATCGCGGATCGGCGGCGACGCCTTCGACCGGTCCCTTTTTACCCCAGAACTCGCCGCAGATCACCCGCGCCTTGACCCCATCGTCATCAGTTACCTCAGGGATGGCAGCAGCCGGAATGTCCTGGTAGCGAGGGCTGGTCATCTTCAGCGCCGCGGGCAGGTTGGCCCAAAGCTGAAAGCCGTGCATGCGGCCGTGGGCGTCGCCTGAAGGCATTTCCTGGTGCAGGATGCCGCTCCCGGCGGTCATCCATTGCACGTCTCCGGCGGTCATGCGACCCTTGTTGCCTAGGCTGTCTCCGTGCGCCACTTCGCCGGCCAGAACGTAGGTGATCGTCTCAATTCCCCGGTGAGGATGCCAGGGAAATCCGGCCAGGTAGTCGGCGGGGTTGTCGCTGCGGAAGTCATCCAGCAGCAGGAATGGATCGAACTCCGCGGTCTTACCGAAGCCAAAGGCGCGCTGCAGACGAACGCCGGCTCCCTCGAGTGTGGGTTTAGTCTTAAGAATCTGCTTCACGGAGCGGAGCGACATGTTTGGCCTCCTCTGCGATCCTGACTGCTCAACGATCCTTGGTGTTCGATGCATGAGGAAGATATTCGTTGCAACAGGTATTTCGCCTGAGGGAGAGGGGTCACCTTGGTGTCCGAAGCGATTGCATCTCCATCGGCAAGTAATTCGCCCCTCCCGTAATGAAGCTCGTGCTCCCGCTGACAGCTTGCTCGAACGGTCAATTCTGCACAACGCTCTGCGATTCTTAAGCAAAATAGGTTGTTATTAACTTTATCTTCTACAATATGTGTTGCAGCTCCTTATACTGAATCTGCATCCTATAGGTTGTCGGGGGAGCCGGTCATGCTCGTTAATGGTTCGCGGCAGGGCTCGAGTTGGCGGCGCACCGTAAAACTTTGATAGGCTCAAGCCATACGGAAGCTGAGCCAAAGGAGAATTTCACATGGCAGAAGACAATAAGATTAACGGATTGGCGTGGTTCGCGGCTGGACTGGGCGTAGGCGCGCTGGTGGGCATTCTTTATGCTCCCAAGGCTGGCCGCGAAACACGAGAAGATTTGCTCAACGGCACCCGCGAAGGAGCCGAGTACTTGCGCAATCGTACTCGACAGGCTGCCGACCAGATGGGCGACTTGGTCGACAAGGGTAAAGAACGGGCCGGCGAGTATGTCGATCGCGGTCGGGCGCAGTGGGAAGAGTTCGTCGAACGCGGAAAGAATCTCGTCACAGAACAAACCGGCCGAGTCACTGCGGCCGTTGAGGCCGGGCGTCAGGCTTATAAATCGTCCCCAGCTCCCGAGCCGCCTACCGCTGAGCTTTAATTCGGCATTGTCACCCGGGCCGGATTCCCATTCTGGCCCGGTGGTGAGCACCGTGAGACGAATTCATTCGCCGGCCAAGTTTTTTGGAGCGCCAACTTAAGTTAGAACAGAACTCCAGCCCGCAGATCGACTGCCCGAGACCACTCCCATGCTTAAATTTGACCACGAGCTTGTTTTGCTTGCCTTCGTTGTTGTTACCGGACTGGCTGTGTCGCTGCAGGCAATCATTCTTTTCCTGATCTTCCTCGCCTTGCGCAAAGCCGCCAACGGTATTCGGGAAGAGGTGGAAAACCTGCGTGCTTCGATTATGCCCGTGTTATTCGATACCAGGGACTTGCTTGCCAATACGCAGGGAGCACTGGCTAATACTCAAGCTCTTGTGGCCAATGCTCAGGGGTTTATGACTCGAGTCGGCCCGAAAATCGAGGCTGCTACGGCCGACGTCGTGGACATTACACACCGCCTTCGCGAGCAGGTCGCGGAGCTGCAATCCTCGACTGGCGAGATCCTGAATCGGGTGCGGAGACAGAGCAACCGCGTGGACGACATGCTTTCTGGATTCCTCAATAGGGTAGATTATGCAGGGAGCATTGTGATTGACGCCGTCAACAAACCAGTGCGACAGGTCTCTGGTATTTTGCGATCAGCCAAGGCAATCGTGGAATCTTTGCGCACACCAGTCGCGCGTCGCTAACCACGGCTCCGCCACGTCGGCGTTTCCTGTCGTGATCGAGCGCCCCTCTATTGCCGGGAGAATGATTCTACCTGCTACCTCATCTATCGTTCGTCGACCTCAATCAACTGGATCGAATACGCCGGTAGAGTGCGATGCAGATGGTTGCCAATTACGTTCAGCGTTGTCTCGACGGGAATGATCGCATCCGGTTGATCGATCGTGTTGGTGGCCTGCGTGCTTTCCGCACTGAGACTTATAAGCTTACCCTTAGTTGCCAATGTAGCGCCGGCAAAATCGATCTCCACGGGTTGTGGCGTCGATGCAGCGTTGACCAGCTTTAGGTAAAGCCGTTTCTTCGCTGTATCTCGCGTGACCGAGTAGAAGAGCTTTGGCCCGGCTGCCTCCAACTTCGATGCAACAGTTTGGTCGCCTAAATGAGAGGCAAACATCACCTGGGCATAGTATCCCGGAGAGCCGTAACTACGCAGGGTGTCATAACCTATCAGGTCGGGTGCCCATTGCATGCCGCCGGGATTCACGTTGACCAGCAAGGGAGCGTAGGCAGCCATCACAACGATGTCGCTGTTGCGTTCGAGGCCGGTCATCCAGGCTGCGTCACTTAGCGCCGCGCCAAAGTTCGGGGTAGGTGTACCCTCGAGGGTCGCCCACTCGCCCACGAAGATCTTGGGGCCGCTGCGGTCAGCCTTGTCGTAGTGTGTTGTGTCCTGAAAGAACTTGGTCGCCCGCACATAAAAGTGGTCGTCGATGACATCGGGCCGAATGCTCTTCACTGGCATCGTGGCGATCAGTTGCAGATCCGGATACCGGGCCTTGATCGCCTTGTAAAACTGCGGATACCTGCCCTCATAACTTCCCGATTTATCGAAGTTATCTTCGTTGCCGATTTCGACATAAGTCAGCTTGAACGGTTCTGGGTGACCATTCTGGATGCGAACCGCGCCCCATTTCGTATCCGCGCCGCCCGTAACATATTCGATTTCGTCCAAAGCATCCTGAACATAAGGCTCCAGATCCGGACCTAAAGCCACAGGCTCCTGTTTCATCGAATAGCCGGCATAAACCGCCAGCACCGGCTGCATCTTCAGATCCTCGCACCACTCGAGGAACTCAAGCAGGCCGAGTCCATCCGAGGAGTGGTAGCGCCAGGGGCTAGGATGTGTCGGCCTGTCCACAAGAGGGCCGATCGTCTTCTTCCACTCGTAGCGCTCCGAAATATGGTCGCCCTCAAGATAGTTGCCGCCGGGAAAGCGCAGAAAGGCCGGGTGCATGGCCGCCAGCTTATCCATCAAGTCGACGCGGTTGCCGTTCGGGCGGTCATGGAACGTGGGCGGAAAGAGCGATACGAGATTCAACCAGAGCGTTCCTGGGTGCGCGACGGTGATGGCGAGGTGGTTGGCCGCCGAAGCCTTGATCGCGCCAGTTTTGAGCGCAAAATCGTACCGCTTCCATTGGGTCGAAACTCCGGCGACAGTCGCAGTGGCGATCGCCTGCCCGCTCGCATTATTCACCAGGCTCACGGTCACCGCGCCCAATTCCTCCGAGCCTGACTTGGCGTAGAACGATCCTTTGTAGGTGGTATCGGGCCGCAGCGCCATGCCCCAATAGCCCTCGTTGAGCACGCCGGCATGGTTCTTCGAGTCGGCCTGCTTAACCTCGACACGAAGGCTGGTTTTCAGCGCTTCGCTGGGGCCGGTCTTCTCATCGAAATCTAAGCTTGCCTGCGCACTACCTTCTTCAACAAGAATCCAGTGTTGAATGCCCGCCCAATCTCTACGGAAGGTGCGATTGTTCACCATCTCCGCGTAGAGGCCGCCGTCATAGGAGTAGTTGATCTCCTCAGTCATGAGGCCGTAGAGAGTGGGGCTGACCTTTGAGATCGGCTGATCCGCATGAATGGTCAGGACGGCGGGTGCAGCCTGGGAAACGGCGAAGGTTGCGGCAGAGACGGCGACAGCGCCAACAGCGATTGCGCGAGCAAACATCTTCCAAATCATCGAGTAGACTCCAAAAAACCGGTGACCAACCAGTGTAGCGCGGCAGGGCCTGCATCTGTCTTTTTGTCAGGCAGCACTCAGGGCAATCGCGTGAAAGAGGGCATATTCCATCACAGTTTCACAGTCTCACAGGAAATAGGGGGGGTGGGGGGGGTACGTTTTGGAAAGTAAAGCGGAACCCCATGGCTTTGTGCGGAAGGTTTCTATTAACGTACTAACGTTCACAAAAGAGCCGTTGAAATCGGTCGCTGCGCGGGCGCGGGAAACAGGCGAGATAAATTCAGGTTAGCAGAATGTGAGTAATTATATGCAAAATGCATTCATGCAATTGCCCTGAGGCAGCACTCCACAAGGCGGCGATAGACAGGCATTCAGACCAAGAGTCGACAGGGCTGGTTAGTTATCGTTCGCTGGTTGCGATGGAGGAAAAATGCGGATTCTAAACAATCCATCCCCCGCCAACCACCTCATCGCCGTCATAAAAAACGGCAGACTGGCCAGGTGTGACGGCGCGCTGAGGCTCGTCAAAGGTCGCGAGCACCTCGTCCGCGCCAGCCGGTCCGAGCATGGCCCAGGCCGGCTCGTGACGGTGGCGAATCTTGATCCTCACTCGCATCCGAGCGGTTAATTCGGGAATGGAGATCCAATTCAGACGGCGGGCACGCAAGGTCCGCGTGGCCAGCTCTTCGTCGGCTCCCACCGTCACCCGATGGGTGGCCGCGTCGATCTGCAAGACGTAAAGCGGGGTGGGCGAACTCACTCCCAGCCCCTTGCGTTGACCAACCGTAAAGTTGGAGATTCCCTCATGCCGGCCCAGCACTTCGCCGTCGGAGGCCACCAGTTCTCCAGCGGTCTCCGGCAACCGCCGGCCCTGCTCTTCGAGATAAGCCGTCAAAAACTGCTTGTAGTCACCGCCGGGAATGAAGCAGATCTCTTGAGAGTCGGGCTTCTCGGCGAGCGCCAGTCCGCGCTGGCGGGCAACCTCACGCACCTCGGGTTTTGTCATCCGGCCCAATGGAAATAGCGTGTGCGACAACTGCTCCTGGGTGAGGCCAAAGAGAAAGTAAGTCTGATCCTTGGCAAGATCCGCTGGCCGCTTGAGAATCCAGCGTCCGCGCCCAGAATCACGTCCGGCATCGTACTCGTTTATGGCGTAGTGGCCTGTGGCGATGCGCTCTGCGCCAATGCTCTGCGCGGTCTTCAGGAGCTGATCGAACTTCAGGTGATTGTTGCAGAGCGAACAGGGAATCGGCGTGCGCCCGGCAAGATATTCGGCGACGAAAGGCCGCACAACATCTGTCTCGAAGCGTTCTTGCTGGTTGACGACATAATAAGGAATGCCGAGATGTTCGGCTACACGCCGCGCGTCATAAACATCGTCCAGCGAACAGCAGCGGCCTGCCTTCGGCGCCTCCGGGATGCCGTGCTTGCCGGCCAGCCGCGTCTGATCCCACAACTGGAGCGTCAGCCCGACCACCGTGTCTCCGGCATGGGCGAGCATCGCCGCTACGGTCGAGGAGTCTACCCCTCCGGACATGGCTACGGCAATGGTTGTGTCCTTAGTCATGGGGAAGAATCCGTCTCCAACTTCGCTTATCCCAGTGTTCCCGCCGCTACCGGTGAAATGGCTCGCAGATGTTCGACAGCTTCGGGAACAACTTTCAACACATAATCCACATCTGCCTCTGTCGCGGTCTTGAGCAGGCTGAAACGCAGACTGGCACGGGCTTGCATCTTGCTGAGACCCATCGCCATCAGTACGTGGCTGGGCTCCGTTGCGCCGGAGTGGCAGGCCGAGCCGCCACTGACGGCAACCCCTTTCAGGTCGAGCGCGATGACCAGCGCTTCACCCTCAAGTTGATCGAACCAAATGTTTGTCGTGTTGGCAACACGGGGAACAGCATTATCGCTGAAAGAAAACGCAGGTCCTTCGACTCGCTGCGCTCGCTCAGAATGACTGCGGATGGAATGCGCACCGTTGACGCCCGTGCCCGGCAGCTCAAGGATTCCCGCCTCTAACTTGTCACGCAATTTTGCCATCCGCTCGATCGTCCCGTCTTCCAGCGATAGCATGGCCAGTTCCGCGGCCTTGGCCATCCCGACGATACCCGGCACGTTCTCAGTTCCAGCGCGGCGACGGCGCTCGTGGCTGCCGCCGACCAGGAGCGATTCAACCGGGGTTCCACGCCGCACAAACATCGCGCCCACGCCCTTCGGCCCGTACATCTTGTGCGCGCTGATCGAGAGCAGATGGCAACCAAAGCGACGAACATCGAGTTTGACTTTGCCCGCACCCTGTACGCCATCGATGTGGAAGAACGCGCCAGCTTCGCGGGCGATTCTGCCAATCTCTTCCACAGGCTGCAGAACGCCGGTCTCATTGTTGGCGAGCATCACGCTGATCAGCCGCGTTCCGGGCCGTAAAGCCCGTTGTACTTCTGCCGGATCAATGAGGCCGCTTGGTTGCGGCGCGACGAAAGTCGTTTCCACTCCCTGCGAAACCATCCGCTCAGCCGCCGCCAGAATAGCAGAGTGTTCAATAGACGTCGTAATAAAGTGGTCGCCGGGTCGCAACAAACCAAAAATCGCCGTGTTATCGCCCTCGGTACCGCCGGAATTGAAAACCACCTCTGCATCATGGCAGTTGAAGAACTCCGCCAGTGTCGCCCGCGCTCGGTCCACGGCTGCGTGCGCGTGCTGTCCATCGAAATGAATCGAAGAGGCGTTGCCGAAGCGCTCCGTCCAATATGGGCGCATGGCTTCCATAACCTCCGGCAGCAGAGGCGTAGTGGCATTGGCGTCCATGTAGACTCGCTTCATTAGTGAGTCCCCTCTTGGATCCATTGTACGGGAATCGAGATTTGCGGCGCGGTGGCGCTATTCCAGAGCCTGGATGACCGCGTCGAGCGCGGTCTCCCAAGGCGCAAGTCGAACGCCAAAGTGGGCTTCCAGCTTTGCATTCGACAGGACGGAGTTATGCGGACGCTTCGCGGGGGTAGGATACTCTTCAGATTTTATTGGAGTTATTACAGGAACCTTGCCGTCGAGTAACTTACCGGCGCGGGCAAAGATAGCTTGCGCAAAACCGCACCAGGAGATCGAGCCCGAACAAGTCATGTGGTAAAGGCCCGCCCAATCTTCCGTAGGGCCGCATCGACCCGCGATGACTTCGCTCACGATTGCGTGCGTGGCGCGGGCAAGCTCGATGGACGTCGTGGGAGAGCCGATCTGATCGCTCACGATAGAGAGTGCATCCCGCTGACGGCCAAGGCGCAGCATAGTCAGCAGAAAATTCGAGCCGTGAGGACCGTACACCCAACTGGTGCGAAAGACAAGGACCCTGCCGCCAGTCTGAAGAATTGCTTCTTCGCCGGCCAGTTTTGTCGCGCCATAAGCGTTGAGCGGGGCCGGAGCGTCCTCTTCAGTCCATGGGCTCAACTTCGCGCCATCAAAGACATAATCCGTCGAGTAGTGAACCAGCAGTGCATTAAATCGCAGCGCTTCTTCGGCCAGGATGCGGGGCGCATCGGCGTTGATGGCCGTGGCTAGATCCTTCTCCGATTCTGCGCGGTCGACGGCGGTATAGGCTGCGGCATTGAGAATGATCTCCGGCTCAAAGCGGCGCACGAGAGCACGAACCTGGTCCGGTTGAGCCAGGTCAACGCTCTCGCGATCGACGCCAATCACTTCACCGTAGCCCGCGAAGCTGCGTTTTAACTCAACGCCAACCTGCCCGTTATTGCCAACGATGAGAACCCGGTGGTCACCACTCATGCGAAAACCTCCGCGTCGCGTAGCGCCAGGCCCTGGCGATCCTTTTCAGAGACAATCACTTCGTCCGAGTCAATCGGCCAAGGAATCGCAAGATCGGGATCGTTCCATCGAATTGTCCTCTCCGCGGCGGGAGAGTAATAATCCGTTACCTTATAAGAGAAGCCGACATCGTCAGTAAGAGCAAGAAATGCGTGGCCAAACCCTGCCGGGATCCACAGCATCTCTCCTCTCTCGCTGTCGAGTTGATAGGCAACATGACGACCGAAGCTTGCGGAGGACCGACGCAGGTCCACTGCGACGTCAAGCACGGCTCCATGCGTAACTCGCACCAATTTTCCTTGCGGCTGAGTTACTTGATAGTGAATGCCGCGCAACACATTCTTCTTTGAAACCGAGAAGTTATCTTGCGGCCATTCTGCGGGCAGGCCGGCTTGCGCCATCTGGCGACCGTTGAAGGTCTCGTGGAATGCGCCTCGGCTATCCCGATAGATCGCTGGAGTTACAAGGAATACTCCGGGAAGTGGAGTCTCGGTGAACTTCATTGCTTCTCGCCCCCAAGCATGATCTTCGGTTCGCGCAGGAGGGCGAGCAGATATTGACCATAGCGGCTCTTGCTCACCTTTTCTGCGAGTTGTTGTAACTCCGATGCGGTAATGAAACCCTGGCGGTATGCGATCTCTTCAGGGCACGCAATGCTGAGGCCTTGTCGTCGCTCGATGGTGTGAACAAAGAGACCGGCTTCGAGCAAAGACTCTTGCGTGCCGGTATCAAGCCATGCCATGCCGCGGCTCATGATCTCCACATTCAACAGACCGAGGTCCAGATAGCAGCGGTTCAAATCGGTAATTTCCAACTCTCCGCGCGGCGATGGCTTGAGCGAGGAAGCCATGTCGACAACCCTGTGATCGTAGAAATAGAGGCCGGTGACCGCATAGCGCGACTTGGGAGTCGTTGGCTTTTCTTCAAGGCTGATGGCGCGGCCCGCTCTGTCGAATTCCACGACGCCATAGCGCTCCGGATCTTCAACCTGATAAGCGAAGACTGTTGCGCCGTCGTCCAATTTGGCCGCCTTTTGCAGTTGGTGAGAGAAGCCCTGGCCATAAAAGATGTTATCGCCAAGAATCAGCGAGCAGGCATCGCCGCCGATGAATTCACGACCGATTATGAAGGCTTGCGCCAATCCGTCTGGACTAGGCTGGACAGCATGACTTAGATGGATGCCCCATTGGCTGCCATCCCCTAATAACTCTTGAAAACGGCTGCTCTCCTGTGGCGTTGTGATGATGAGGATATCGCGCAAACCGGCCAGCATCAGCGTGCTGAGCGGATAGTAGATCATCGGCTTGTCATAAACGGGTAGTAACTGCTTGGACACAACTTGAGTGACAGGATACAGGCGCGTGCCTGATCCACCCGCTAGAATGATTCCTTTCATGGCGCGACACGCTCCGTATAGTTTTCTCTGATCCAATCAAGATAGGAACCGGTGCGCACGCTCTCAATCCACGCAGGGTGGTCGAGGTACCAGCGAACCGTCTTACGAAGCCCGCTTTCAAAGGCTTCCGCCGGGCGCCATCCCAATTCGCGCTCAATTTTAGAAGCGTCGATGGCATAGCGACGATCGTGTCCGGGGCGATCCTTGACAAAAGTGACGAGATTTCTACGTGGGAACAGACCGACGTCGGGCCGCATCTCATCAACCAGATCGCAGATTGTATGCACCACATCGAGATTCTTTCGCTCGCTGTTTCCCCCGATGTTATAGGTTTCGCCTATGCGGCCTTTTTCAAGCACATTGCGAATTGCCGTGCAGTGATCTTCTACAAAGAGCCAGTCGCGCACGTTTGCGCCGTCGCCATAAACGGGCAGTTGTTTGCCTTCCAGCGCATTGAGAATCATCAGGGGAATCAGCTTCTCGGGGAATTGGAAAGGTCCATAATTATTCGAACAGTTGGTCGTGAGAACCGGTAATCCCCATGTGTGAAAGTAGGCCCTTGCCAAGTGATCGGAGCCGGCTTTCGAGGCCGCATACGGGCTATTTGGAGCGTAGGGCGTGGTCTCGCTAAAGGGTGGATCATGGGGCGACAGCGACCCATAAACCTCGTCGGTAGAGACATGCAGAAAACGAAAGGCAGACCGATCAGGTTCATTGAGTTCGGACCAATAGCGCCGTGCCTGATCGAGCAGGACTTGAGTTCCCTGCACGTTGGTGCGAATAAACGACTCTGGCGAGGCAATCGAACGATCCACGTGGCTTTCTGCGGCAAAATGGACGATTGCCTTCGGTTGATGCTCTCTCAATAAATTAGTCAGGCCTTCCTTATCGCAAATATCGCCGATCGTCAGCGAATAACGCACACTCCCTTGCACAGAAGAAAGGTTGGCTGGATTTCCAGCATAAGTCAGCAAATCGAGATTGATCACCGAAGCACTTGTTTCCTGCATCAATTGAAGAATAAAGTTCGAGCCGATAAATCCCGCACCGCCTGTCACCAATATGCAATCGCGCATTCAGTTCCTCTTTCCACCGATTCTAACCCACGGAGGCTGTCGCCAATTTGCGTTGCGCTCCTGCCATCATGTCAGTTGTATTTCTCTTAAACTTTGGGATCGCCGGTCGATTCCTCAAGCAAATGCTCAAGCTCGACACGGCCAGTGCGCTTGGCGACAATATCTTCTACGTTATTGATTAAAGACAGCTTAGTTGCGATGCATTTTACCGCCACGAGTAGTCGCTAGTCTTTTACACTTCCTTCGCGTCCCCTTCTCTGTCATACTCGATAGTGTCCACCTGTTTTGGCCATCCCAACAATTCAATCAAGAGGTTGCCTTGATGTCGGCAAAGTATGTCTTTGTGACGGGCGGAGTTGTGTCCAGTTTAGGTAAAGGCTTGGCGGCGGCGTCCATCGGTTGCCTCCTCGAGAGCCGCGGCCTTCGCGTCAACATGATGAAGTTTGACCCTTACCTCAATGTCGATCCTGGCACCATGTCCCCCTTTCAGCATGGCGAAGTCTTTGTCACAGACGACGGCGCCGAGACCGATCTCGACTTGGGTCACTACGAGCGCTTCACCCATGCGCCATTGTCGCGCGACAACAACCTCACCACGGGGCGCATCTACGAGCAGATCATTCTCAAGGAACGGCGCGGGGATTACCTGGGCAAGACGGTGCAGGTCATACCGCACGTCACGAACGAAATTAAAAACGCCATGCGAAAAGTCTCTTCAAATGGAGCCGATGTCACGATCGTCGAGATCGGCGGCACCGTCGGCGACATTGAGTCGCTGCCATTTCTTGAGGCCATCCGCCAGATGCGTCAGGAACTGGGCCGTGAAAACACCGTTTTCGTCCACCTTACTTTGGTGCCTTGGATCGCCGCCGCGCAAGAGTTGAAAACCAAACCAACGCAGCACTCTGTCAAAGAGTTGCTCTCCATTGGCATTCAGGCCGACCTCCTGCTTTGCCGCTCGGAGCGCTCCCTGGGCCTCGAAATGAAAAAAAAGATCGCCCTCTTCTGCAACGTGGAAGAGCGCGCCGTGATTGGCGCCAGGACCGTGCCATCTATCTATGAGGTGCCTCTCGGCTTTGCCAACGAAGGCGTGGACACGCTAATCCTCAAATATCTGCATTTAGAGGCGCATGAAGCCAATCTCAATGAGTGGAAGGCTTTGGTTGACCGATGCTACAACCCAAAGGATGAGGTCCACATTGGCATTGTAGGAAAGTATGTCGAATACGAGGACAGTTATAAGTCACTCAAAGAAGCGTTGACTCACGGCGCAATCTCGCAAAACCTTAAACTCAAAGTAACCTGGATTGAGGCCGAGGGCCTGGAATCGAAGTTTCCCGAAGACCGAAGTTATGAGCCGCAGTTGGAAGGATTCGACGGTATTCTAGTTCCCGGAGGCTTTGGCAAGCGCGGCATCGAGGGCATGTTAAATGCCATTCGTTACGCCCGCGAAAAACAGATACCCTATTTTGGGATTTGCCTGGGCATGCAGACTGCCTGCATTGAGTTCGCCCGCAACGTTTGTGGCCTCAAGGATGCGAACTCCACCGAGTTTGACCCCGCCTGTCAACACCGCATTATCTACAAACTTCGCGAATTGCTGGGCGTCGAAGAAATGGGTGGCACGATGCGGCTGGGGGCGTGGACTTGCATTCTCCAGGAAGAGACGCTGGCAGCCAAAGCTTATGGCGGTGCAAAAGAAATCAGTGAACGCCATCGCCACCGCTACGAGTTCAATCGCGAATACGAAGCTCTGCTCACCGGCGGGGGACTCCGGCTGAGCGGCACGACACCTGACTCCACTTATGTTGAGATTGTCGAGCTTCCCGGCCATCCCTACTTCCTTGGCTGCCAGTTCCATCCAGAGTTCAAGTCCAAGCCGCTCGAGCCACATCCGCTTTTCAGGGAATTCATTATTGCCAGTTACAAAAACAGACAGCCTGGGAAGCTAGCTTCTGAGTCCGACGAGGTTCCAGGTTTGACAAACGCTCTGTTGTCTTGAGTGGGCCGACCTGATCTAAGCTGAGGATGTCGAGGAGTTAGATTGGTTTCTGTTCCGCATAATGCGGCTAGGCCGCATCGCGCCTGCGGAGTTGCGGCAAAAATAGTTACAAGAAAATTAAGAGACTTTCACAAGCGACGCCTGTTTTTAGCGGTTGCCCATAGACTCACCCTGGATTATCTTCAGCCGACAAATCCACACGTCACGGCTCGTTGAGGATCAACGCGACGCGGCCGGCGATGAGGTCGGTGGGCGATTCGCCCGGCTCCACTTCGATCAAGTCCACCGGAAAGGATATATTGTGAGGCCGCAGCACGAGCCGATTTGATAGATGGTCTACATAACGCAGTGTGAGATGCGCTCCATTCTGTACTGCATAAAGGTTGGGCCGGCCTTGCCGATATGGCGTTAGTGAATTGTAATGCCGATCAAGTAACGCGAGAGCCTCGGGCAAAACCAGAGGCTCCATTGGTAGAGCATCGGCTCCAGGGACACGCACAGCCACAAAGCGCTGCCAGGCTCGGTGCGTCTTGGTCACTCTCGTCCGAATCGACTGCAGAAGACCCGCGGGGAGCTCCAGGACCAACTGGACGGCCGAGGGCCGGATGAACGGCTCAAACAGTGCCGCCGCATGAGAAACGACCGGGACCTCGCAGCTTTCCCCATCGGGCGGTAATGCCACGGCTTTATAGGTGGCAGGCAACAGATCGGCGACAACCAGGTGTTGGGCTGCCAAGATCCGATCGAGGGCATCGAGCGAAAGCTGACGGCGGCTGTGAAGAAAATTCGACAGATGGGGTTGTCCGAATCCCGTTTGGCGCGCCAGCAGGGAGACGCTGAGAGTACCACGCTGTATCCGACGCAGCAGTTCTAAGCGGAGTCGGTCGTGCACTTGAGTGAAATTCATCTGTGAATCATTCGCCACCAGCATGGAAGATGAAAGTAACCAGTTTCTTTCTGCAAACTTTAAATGGGTAATCGACCTTTATTGTCGGCAATTGGGAAGAGAATTGAAAGTGGAGTGAGGAATGTTACCTCGAGAGATTGACGCAATGGAAGCAAGTTTCTACAGTAGCCTTACTTAATCTCGTTAGGCCTGTGGGAATTTCTTGAGAAAGATCCATTGCCGTGGGGTTGATCGGGGCAGGTTCTGCCTCGTTCAATTGGCACTGGACAAGCGCCGGAGGGTGAAAACCTCTCCGGCTTTCTCATCCCCGCTCCAAAACGCTCTACAGAAGCGTTCAGGGGCGACCTACCGGGAAGATTCCGGGGTCTGCGCGCCTTGGTCATGACAAAAAATGAGAGAACTCGGGTGGCTAACATTCATCAGGACACTAGAATCCTGGGCAGCCGTTCCCGGTACTCTTTGGCCCGCGGTGACAAGATGTATGGGCATCGCCGTCGGGAAAAGACCAGTACACGGAGAATTCGTCATGGAATTGCGCGTGCATTTGAAGGTTTGCGAAGGGTGCGGTTGTCTTTGGTTTCGCGCCCAAACTCAAGGGGGAGTGTACTGCACATGCTGTGAGGAAAAACTGAAAGACTTTCCAACGCCGGAGAGCCGCAAACGACGTGGACGCCCAAACCGCAAGTTGCTCGTAAGGGTGTGGGCAGTAGCAGAAGCAGCCGGGGGTGTTGAATGAGTGCGGCGCTTCAGTTGCCGATGGTGTGGGGAGCGAGCAGTCCTGAGCGGCCACGGCAACAGAATCGGGGGACATGGGAAGAAAGACCGGCAGCCGTGGGGAAGGCGAATCCGGTCGCGAAAGCTCCAGAAGCAGGACCGGTAGTCAGCTTGGGCTTCTACCGGAAACACACGGAGAGCCTCTTGCGGCGCTATCTTTATGCGTCAATGCAGGTGGGCAGGGCGCCGAATATCCTTGGCGATCCCGTTGCACGGGGATGGTGCTCCAGCCGCCCCATTCGCACCTTTGAGGACGCTGTGATCTTCGTTCTCGACGTGGAGAAGTGTCTCAATCAGCTTGGGTCGCTCGATCGCCTGCTGCTGAGTCGCATCGTTCTCCAGGAATACACTCAGACCGAGGCGGCCAGTTTGTTGGGCATGGCCGTCCGTACGATCTCCTACAAGCTTCCCAAGGCTATCGACAGCCTCACGGAAAAACTGCTGGAGTCAGGTCTGCTGGTTCTACCGCAATAATCGACCAGAGCGGTTCTTCAACTCCGGTACTCCGAAACCGTGAGCGTTAAGCGGATTCCTCCCCCTGGAAAAACCGCCTCTGACGTGGACGGCTAGGGCATATCCATTGGAGAACCGCTCTAAGCCAGGGAGCCTAACGGCAGGGCGTCGGTTGTCCCGTATCTACCGGTGTGGAGCGCCGGTAGATATGAGAGTGGCAACTCTCTCAACATCCCGAACAATCATGCTTTCGCCGTCTACTGCTGCGTGGCCTTGTTGGCAGATGGCTTAGCCGCTGGCTTGGTTGCAGTTGCTGGGGAAGGGGATGCAGGAACGATTCGAGTCACTTTGATTTTGTCCATATCGGGGAAATTGGCCTTTAGATAAGCGTCCCCCTGATCCGCGATCAGATCCTGGCGCGGCGCTTCGCGGTAGCCAGGATAGATTTTGTTGACAACGTCCATGCCTTCGACAACAGTGCCGAAAGGGGCGAAGCCCATGCCATCGAGGCGGGTGTTGTCAGCGTAGTTGATAAAAAGCTGGGTGGTTCGGGTGTTGGGGCCAGCGGTGGCGAAGACGAGGCTTCCGCGCTTATTGCTCTGAACGACAGGATCATCCTGAATTCTTGCGTCATGCCAGACCTTATTGATGGCCGGATCAGCACTGAGCCCGAACTGCACGACGAAGCCCGAGACGACGCGAAAGAAGGCCGCGTTGGTGAAGTAGCCGGAGCGAACCAGGTTGTAGAAGCGGTCTGCGCCTAGAGGCGCCCAGTCGCGATGAACTTCGACGACAAAGTCGCCTGCTGTCGTCGAGAACTTCGCCTTGAAATCCGCAGGAGCTTTGGCCGTTAGCGATGCTGGATCGAGCAGGGATTGATGCGGGCGGGCTGCGGCGTGGGTGGCGCCGGTCTTGGCCGGAGAGCTTTGGGCCGGAGCGCTTTTGGCAGCCGGAGCCTGGGCTTGAACGAAAAGGCTTGCACAAGAGACAAGAATCGTCGCAATGACTTTCATGAGGACAATTATACGAAGCGACGGCGAGGGTTGAGCATTCAGGTGACAAAAAATAACAGTTGGCCCGCATCTCAACGCGTTCGGTACGGATAGGCGGATTACTGCCGTCTACAAGATTCGTAATACTACGAAGCTCGCATTTGATTCTTTCCTGAATCGACAACCTTGCTGGGAATGCGATTCGCACTTCGTGTTCGATTGGGGGGAGTGACGAATATGGGTAGCAGTACCGAGGCGGCCATGATACCGGCAACCGTATGTAACCCGCTAACGTACGATCCGCTTGCCTGGCGCAAATGCGCAATCAGGAGCGGCCCAAATGCACTGGCGCAACCCCATGCGGTTAGCATCAGGCCGTAGATCGGACCTACGTTTTGAGCACCAAAATAATCGGCCGCAAAGGCTGGCATTGTGCCGAAACCGCCTCCATAACACATCAGAATGACAAAGGATACAACCGCAAGAACAGACGCCGAAGAAATGCCGGGAAAGATCCAGAAGAGGACGGCCTGCACCAGAAACATTGCCACAAAAGTCCACCGCCGCGTGACTACATCAGAGGTCCAGGCCCAGAAGATGCGCCCCACGGCATTACCGATCGCCACAATGCCCACCATGCTTCCGGCCGCAACTGCGCTAACTTTGGCGATCTCCTGAAACATCGGCGATTCCTGCGAAATGAGCGAGATGCCTGCCGATACGTTGAGAAACAAAAGCGCCCATAGAGCCCACCATTGCCAAGTCATAAGAGCGCCGACGAGCGTGTAATCCTTTGCCGCGCGCTGCGCAATCTGAGTCGAACTGGGAATCCAGCCCGCCGGTTTCCACCCATCCGGCGGGTTCCGCATAATTGAGCCGGTTGTCATCGTCACAACCAGATATCCAATGCCTAGCCATGCGAAGGTCTTCATGACTCCTATACTTTGGATGAGATGGGTTGCGATTGGAGCAGTGACCAAAGCGCCTGCTCCAAAGCCACCTACTGCAATACCGGTAATCAGGCCCCGGCGATCGGGAAACCACTTGACTAGCACAGCGACCGGAACAATGTAACCCAGTCCGAGTCCAACTCCGCCGATCAGTCCATAACTCAGATATAACCACCAGAGCCTGTTGGCTGAGAAGCTTGCCAGAAAGACGCCAAGGCCATATAAGAAGCCGCCGGTGAGCGCCACGATCCGGGGCCCCATCCTATTGAGCCAGAGACCCCCGAAAAAGGCTGAGACGCCCAGGACAAAGATGCAGATTGTGAAGGTCAGCGTAACTTGGGAGATGGACCAGTGAAATTGCTTTGAAAGCGGAACGCGAAAGACGCTCCAGGCATAAACCGCACCGAGCGCCATTTGCATGAGGAAGCCCGACGCTGCAAGTCCCCAGCGATTCGTGGTCGACATATATTAATTCCTCTATTGCAGCAGATTGCCGAATTGTCGGCACATCTTATTTGGATGCCGCTTCTGGGATCACAGTACCATACGGTTTCCTTTACATGCTTGACGTGCTTACTCGGCCCCGCTCTTTTTACTTCAAGCCGACTTGCCGTTCAAGCAGCCAGCGCGAGACTCCAAAGAGATCCAAAAGCGGAGCTTATGGTTTGATGCTTAGTAACAGGGTTCCGTGCAAAATATAGACGTCGGCGGCATGCAAGCGGTTCTGCTCGACTTATAAAAAGGCGCACCACCGAAACGTCAACGTGACTGCGCCGGGGTGAAGAACCTGTGCCAACGGCAAATCCCGCCATTCCCTCTTGTGTATTTGCCCTCCTATCCTTATCATGAGTCGCGTATAGACTACAGACAGTTCTGCGACGAGGCACGGATGCATTCCATCAAAGTACAAACGAATCTCGCGCAATTGAGGGCCAAGCGAGCGATCTCCGCAACGAATTTAGCCGCGGAAGCGGGCATTAGCCGCCAAACGATTCATGCTATCGAAGCTGGACTTTATGTCCCCAACACGGCGGTGAGTCTGAAGCTAGCTCGCATTCTTGGCGCATCGGTTGAGGAATTGTTTCAGCTCGAACCGGACCAAGAAGCAATCGAGGAGACTGCCGAAGCCTTCATCCTTGGCGAGGTGGCGTCGCTACCCAAGGGACAGCCGCTACGACTTGTAAGTGTCAATAAGCATTTGGTTGCTATGGCGCCCGATCCGGCTAGTTGGGGCCTGCAGCCAACCGATGCCGTCTTCCTTGCACCCATCCATGGTCGAAAAGATAGTGTCAATGCCACCGTACGACTTATCGGCAATGGATGGAAGAACCCCGGACGGATTCTTGTTGCTGGCTGCGATCCAAGTGCGTCACTGCTCGCGCACTCGCTTGAACGGCAGGGTTTTGAGCTTATGATCGCGTATGAAAATAGCTCGCGCGCTCTTGAGTTGCTACAGAACGGGCTGATTCACATCGCCGGCACACATTTGGCTGAAAAGGCGAACGACAAGGCCGATCTATTGCCGATCAACAAGATGTTTCCTCGCAATTCTATTGCCGTTCTTTCCTATGCAACGTGGAAAGAAGGACTGATCGCCGCTCAGGATAATCCTAAGAAGATAACAGGCGTTGATGATCTATCGCGAAAGGATATTCGGATCACTAACCGTGAACCAGGCGCGGGCTGCCGGAGTTTACTGGACGACCTGCTGCGGAAGAATCGAATCGCCAGTGACAAGGTAAGAGGTTACGACCGAATCACGCTGGGACAACTTCCTGCCGCGCGTCTGGTTCAGAGCGGAGAAGCGGACTGTTGCATAGGCACTCAAGCCGCAGCGGCTTCCATGGGTCTAACCTTCATTCCTCTTGCAGAGAAACCATACCTTCTGGTGCTCCGCCGCACGCATCTCACATTGCCCCCGATTCACCAATTGATCGAGACGCTGGGCCGAGCTGCGTATCGGCGCGAGATAGAAGCCTGTGTCGGCTACGACATGAGCACGGCCGGCGATCGACTGCTTTGATGCGCAGCCGAGACAGATTCACCTAACAGCCCCTGAAGCTTGCGGCCCGTTTGGTGGTTCAAACTAGAGCCGCCCTTCGATACCACGGATAAGTAATGCAAGTTGCACTCGGCACCGTGCGTCAGGCTGGCATGGCCATTGCCATCCCGAAATCGCGTCCCTCTTCGATTGATTCTCGCTCCATGCGGCTAAGCATCCAGATCAATTCCAAAGGGATTCCGTATGCTCGAACAAAGTCGCTTCGCAGGGTCAGGCCAGTCCTAGCACATCCATGCCCCCGTCGTAACGCGGCAAGACAAACTTACCTCCACTGACTACGCCCACGTTGAATTTTGGGAAGAGGAAAGTATAGTTCTGCGCCTGACTATCCCATAAGACGTCGAGCTTTTTGCTGCCGTCGGGACGAGTTACAAAGTTTTCAAAGTCGTAGACCAGCAGGCGACCGTTCGTGATCGTCGAGTTGGCGTCTCCATAAGGAATCAGGGCCCAGAGCAGCGCCGTGCCGGGCTTGTTGCCGTTGGCCGAGATGCACATGAAGCCTCCCGGCATGCCGCCTGGAGGCGCCGGCGAATTGACCGACGCCACTTCGTCGGAATCCGCTAGAAACGTCATCTGGCCGTTCGCCTGCATCGTCCAGACGCGGCACTGGCCGTTTTCTCCCCAACAGGCAAGCATCTGGCCGTAAGTTTGCGAGAAGTACTGAGGCGAAGTGGAATGCAGATGCTGAGTCTTGTTATCGAAAAGAAAGTCGAGCGTGCTTGGATCTTGCGGCGCGGCATTGACATTGAAGCCGGGAAAATAGCTATACCAGAAGGGCGGCTGCGCCAGCTTGTTATAGTTAGCCGTCGCGTTGGCAAAGTCAGCAGGCATGGTCTTGCCCATGGCATCCATTTTGACCGGGTAGGCAATACCATCTTTACCATAGGCGAGGATGATGCGGTATCTGCGTATCATGGCCGGACCGGCCGAGCCGAGATCTTCATCGCCAAAGGCCGCGCCCTGCCGCGTTGGAACAGTGCTGAAGAGATGACCGGCGATGACCTTCCCGTTCACATCGCGCTCCGAGGCCATGTTAGTGGGCATGTGGCCGCCCGAGGTGGGCGCATTGACGCCGGCGAGTTTTGCGGTCATTGCGTTGATCGGAGTCGAGAGCGTCGGGTCCTCGCCTTCGCGTCCCGCGTCGGTATACGGCGTCCACCAATCGACTACGGCGAGCGAGGCGGGCGTGACGCCGCTGGCCGGCGTGTAATGCACCCGGCATACACTCTCGCCGTAGTCGCCATGCGTGGGATCGAAGCTGCCATTTCCCGTTTCAAAAAGTAAGTCGCCGTTATCGTCGACCGATAAGCCCGATCCCGCCATCCACACGCCTGCTCCGTAGCCCGCGCTCATAGCCAATCCCGCGGCGATCTTATTGGTGGCGACATCGAAGGCCACGATCCAGCCGGCCGATCCGGTGGTCGCCTCCCAGACCGTGCCGGCTGCAAAGAAAATGGTTTTGACGTTGTTGACCTTGGTGAGAGTCAGCGAAGAGCGTTGTTTGCGCAGGGCCGCGCTCCAACTCTGCAGCGCACCGCCGTTGGGCGGTTGATAAGTCAACCCCGCCAAAGGAACCGGAGCATGTACACGGTTGCCATTGGCGATATTGAGCGAATGAATGAAGTGCGCGCCGTTTTGATAGGTGCCGTCGGGCGATTCCCACGCGACGCCGTACCAGGTGTTAGTGTCAGGATCGATGACCCCAGTGCTGAGAAGTCCCCAGTGGTCGTTGATGCTATGTAAGTCGATCGTGCTGCTGCCGTTGATTGGGATACCGAGCTTTTTGACCCACAAGATATCGGAAGTGTTGTAGTCGTAGGCCCAGACCGTGTTGTTCATGGAGGTGGTGAGAATAACGTCGCGAACGTTTCCGTCATCGCAAAGCACGCTCGGCTGGATGAGCGCCTGTGCCTCAGCGCCGCGGGCATCGCCCTCCATGTAGAGTGAGAAATACCTTCGGATGCCCTGGGCGGCGACGTTGGCCACGGTGAGGGTCGTGTCGTTGTAGAAGTAGGAGCGGTCATTGTCATTGCCGCGCGTAAGCACAGGCGAAGCAATGCCCGAGGGCGGCAGGGCGAATGCGCTTCGCGATGGCAACAGTGCCGAGGCGGTTACGCCACTGCCGAGAGCGAGGAATCTCCTGCGATTCAAAAGAAACTTTTTCGCGACTTGGCGATCCATGATATACCCTCCGCTTGGTTGGAGCGCGTTACTCACATCGCGCCCGCATAGTAATTTACGCTCAGGTCAAATGCGACCGGCGCTGCTGCCGCGGCTTTAACTGCGATGCTGTACCAGCCTGTCTTTACAGGCTTGTTGCCAGACACCTCGACCGTGCTGTCGAGCAGGACTGACTCGATTTTGTTGTGTGTGGTGAAGATGACACTAGTATTGCCTTCCACATAGATTCGCGCGATCGGCTTGAACTCCCCTGGATGCGCAGCCGGAATATCGAGGTCGGGCGAGCCAAAGAACTCCTGTGTGGTGCGGCGCGGCTCTTGATAAATCGGTTTGTCACTGAATGCGCGCGAAAAGCAGAGATAACCCTCTCCGCCCGTATAAGCATTCGGCGGAATCCAGAATGTTGCGTTGCCTTGCCAGTCTGTCCAGATATCCGAGTGGCGTCCGGTGTAATCGTGAAGTTGCACGTTTGCGCCGAAACTGGTGGCGCAAGTGATCTTGCGAATGTTATAGGTGTCGAAATTGAGAGCGGTCAGGAGGCCGGGACTAGTTCCAATGGGCCCACCATTACCGTCGCGCTCAATCACGATGACTGAGCCATCCACCCATCGAGTGACTTGTCCGCCATAGGCAAAGGTGCGGTTGATGTAAATCAAATTATCTATAAACGGCTTGAGCCCATAAGCGCCTGGCCACACCGTGCCAGGGAAATAGTCCTTGCCGTAGATGAGCGCCTGGCGGCAATTGACTGTGAGCAGGAATGCGTAGCCGAGTAACTTGGAACTGATCACCTGCTCGCCGGGGCTGGTGTCGGTGTCAGGGTTATCGACGAAGGCATAAGACAGGCCGCTGTTCCATTGCGAATATCCGGCTCCATCCAGCGCCGGAGCGTTCAAGTTATTGCATGCATCCTCGATGGCGAAGTGCATATTGAAGTCTTCGACGCCGCATCGGCCATTCATTGGCCAACTGGTCGCCCACCAATTCAAGTTAGCAGGATTCCCGTCGAAGTATTCTGCATAGAACGGCTTGTTGGCCATTGCGCCATGGCCCATGAACTGTGCCGCAAATTGCGCCCAGAGGCCTTTCACGTCATCGACTCTTCCGCCGTCCGCGCCGGTGGTGCGGAAGGTCCAGTCGCCAAAATCGAGGGCATCGTTGATGGTATAGCCGCCGGGATTGCAATGCTGATAGACCTTCTCGTCGCCGAAAGAAAAATCGTCTGAAGGGACTGGTACGTCATCTTCCGGCTGTGTGCCCCCTCCCGGCGTATAGCGAAAACAACCGGGATGCATTGCGCCCCGGCCGTTCAGCGTCTTGCCATCCGCGCCAAGATAGCGATAGGTCGCATTCTCACCGCCTATAAGCTGATGAAGCACAAGATCCAGGTCAACCGAAAGTCCGTAGCGATGCGCTACGGCGACTAATCGCCGTAACGAGTCAGCGGTGCCGTATCGAGTTGGAGTGCTTCCCTGCTGGCTCTTTGTGCCAAGGTCGCGCGGGTCGTAGATACCATAGCCGTCGCAGCCCGCGCCGTCGCCTCCCTGGGCTTTGCTCGCGGGGGGCAGTTGGATGCGGTCGAAGCCGACTGCCGCGAGGTTTTGCGCTTCGGATGCGAGCAGGTCCCACAGCCATGGTTTGCCCGGATCTGTACTTGGCGCGGGCACGGTGATTCTGTTGCCGTATTGATCAAAGAAACGGCCCCAACCAATTAGACTGACGGTCATCTCTCCTCCAATGTTATAAGTTCTCTGATCGAAAACGCCCGACGCGATTTTATTCGCACTTCGATTGGTCAAAAACCCGCGCCGGTTTATTACCGGCCAATTCAATAAATTCGTTGCTCAATGAACAACACTCATCCCTTCAAATCCACCTTCCATCCGGCTTTCTGCATGAGATCTATCAATCCGGCCTGTCCTCCTTCTACCCTTCGACTCACGGCACTGATCTTTACGACTACGCCGCTATCGTTTGTGGCAATCACGCCGAGTGGCACGACAGTGGGACTCCCTTGCCCATGGAAAATGTACTCCATAGATTTTGTTTCAGGATGAAGGCGAGCCTCAAACTGGCCCGGGGATTGCTCGCGAAATACGAGCGCAACATTCGAGAGCGGCTCTTTGTCGTCTCCTAAATTCACCAATTTTTTGCGCGTCTCTGCCGCCACCGGCCTTGATATTGCGGCGGCCGTTGCACGCTGTGCCGCGAGTTGCTGCACTAGGAACTCGGTAGGCAACATACTGCCCTTTTCTCGTGCGTACTGTAACAGAAGTTCGCCAGTCCTCCAATCTCCTCCAAGTTTTTCCAAAAATCCCCTGGCGGTTTCCTTGCTGATTTCCAGCTTCATGAGTTCTTGTTCTTTTTTCAGAGCGCTCATCCTTTGTTTTAACTGGACCTCGTCCCCTCCGGGTTCCAATTTGACATTGACGGTTTCAGAATCAACACGCACTACGATAAGTTCGACGACGAACCCTTCTTCGTCTGTCACTTCGAGTGTTTCTTCCGGATTCAGAAGCGCATGAATCTTCCAGACCTTGCCGGTGTGGGTTGCGCTCAGGTCTTTGAATTGATATTGAGAACGGATTGCATTCAAGTCAGCGTCAAGTTTTGGTTTATCAGTCTCTGGGTTCTTTGCCTTTGCGGCGGCGGCTTTGGCAGCGGTCGTTCCCTGATCCCATCGGCGTTTCACGTCAGGATCAAGCGCCTTATCGTCTTTCTTGTCGTCCTTTTTGCCAAATAATTTTGCGAAAAGAGACTTGGCTTTGGTGACGACCCAGTTGATGGCGGTATCGAGAGCCTTGTCGACCGTCTCCTGTATCTTCTTGATGACTTCCATAATCTTGCTGGCGATGTTACCGAGACCGAGGAAGCCGGCGAGGAAGCTGATGGCAATTGAGAGCATTCCTTCGAGCGCGGATTCGACCCTTGCGGCGGCGGCCCCGATCTGGCCGGCGGCAATGGCGACGATGGAGTCGACGAAGGCCTTGACGGCAGCGGCGATCTTGGCCAGCTTCTGCACGAAGACCATGATCGAGTCGTAAATCGAAATGATTGCGGAGATGAATCCTGCGCCGGGGATAAAGAGCGAGATCAGCTTTGGAATTGCCTTCTTGATGATCGTGTCGGTGACAAAGCCGACGATGCCACTGATCACCATGTCCTTGAGATTGGTCAGCTTCTCTTTGATCAGTTCCCAGGCCGCTGCCGGGCCGCCGTTCACGAGTGCCTTTACGACATCGAAGGCCAACTCGAGACCGGCCATGATTTTTTCGCCGTTGGGGCCGAGCGCTTTGACGATCTTGGCGCGGATCTGCGCCCAGGTAATACCCAACACGCTCAAGGCAAACATACCGAATTCACCGAGCGTGAAAGCCTTGGGGATATAGACACCGGGCAGTGCGCCGACGAGCCAGTCGATCAGAGCTTTCTTGAGATGCTCGCTGAAGTTCTTGACGAAGTTCGTCAAGCCAAGCTTGGCTGCATCGATCAAATGGCCGACGAAGGCCAGAGGGTGCTTGAGGATGTTTTTGAATGCTGCGCCCACCTTTTTCAGATAAGGCATGACGGCCGGCGCCACGACCTCGAAGATAAGTTGGAGCAAATCCCAAACTTTGCCGCCGGCCCAACTGATGAAGTTGACGAGGAACTTGCCGAAGACGCCCACGATCTTCATGAAGCCGCCGGGAAGATCGAGAATATCGGACCACTGGAGCGACTTGAGAGCTTTGATAAAGAGATCGGGAATCTGCGAGACGAAGCCGAGAAGCCCCGAGAGTACGCTTTTGAACCAAGCGAACGCGCGCGAAACGGCGTTGGCCTTTTTGATGTTCTCCCAGATCTCGTCTTCATGAATAAGATGCATGAAGCCGCCGATGAGCGCATCGGGAGTTTGCGGTACGGGCTCACCGGTGATGGGATTCTTGCCCATGACCGCGATGAGCAGAGGCCAGCCGGAGGTGCCCTCGGCCAGTTTGGCAATGGGCTTGAGGACGGCGTCGCGGACAAACTTCCAGATGTCCTCGATCGTGCCTTTGACAAAGCTGATGATCTTATCGATGGGATCGGTGAAGATGCGCTTGGCGCGGTCCCAGACATCGCCGAGATGGAAGATGTCGGTCCAGCTCAGGCTGTCGAGGAAATCCATCAGCGCCTTTTTGATGGAGCTGCCCACCATACCGAGCTCGTCGATCTTTCCGGAGATCCAGTTGCCCACCTTGTCGAAGATGCCGTATTTTTCGAGTGCGTCGGTGATCAGCGTTCCGCCGGGAAGGAATTCGACGATTGCGCGGAGCACGTTGGCAGCCGAGCGCTCGACGTGTTGCATGTTCACGGGATTGACACCGAGTACGATGGTGAACATCCGAAAGCCAGGGATGATGTAGGCTTTATCGGCGATCCAATCAAGAGCGTCGCTTATACCGAAACGCTGCACGCGAGGCGAGTCGACTCGTTCGCGTACGGCGAAACCCCGGCCGCTGACAACCGCAGCGGCCGCTTGATCGGCCTCACGTTCGTAACGATCATCGTGGTCAGAGGACCAGGCTTGCACGACAGGGGCCGTGTGCTGCTGCTGGATAACGTGTGCTGCTTCGTGCGAGATGAGAGTGAGGTCGGTGGGATGTTCGCCGTGCCCGAGAAAGATGTCGTTGCCGAAGGTGAAAGCTCGCGCCGAGAGCGACTGGGCTTTGCGTTCTGCCGCAGTGCTGGCATGCAGACGCACCGAGCTGAGATCGACCATGAGGCTGTTCTGAATAGCCTCCTTAATGTGGGGAGCCAGCGGCTGCCCGGAACCGAGGCTTGGAGTTTTTGAAGGAGCAAGCGGTGCTAGTTTCGGCTGGGTCTTGGCAGCTGCGGCCTGGGCTCTTCCGTGTGCCGTTGAGGCCGGTTTCACCACTGCTGGCTTTGGTGCGCCGGGAGGTTGCACGGTGTGCGCCGTGGTTGCAGTCCTGGTTGGAAACAGGGCGCGCGCCTCCGGTTTGTGCCCCGCATGTTTGTGAGCATCGTGTGGGTGCTCGACAGGCTTGGGGATGGCAGGCAGCAGCGCAGACGGCTTGAGAGCAGCGGGTCCGTGCTCGGCTTCATGCGCGTCCACGTGCGCGTGTGCTTGCACCGGCGCGGGCATGCGTACGAGTTTCGATGGAGCTGCGGGGGACGTAGCCGGATGCAACGCGGCCACGGCAGGCTTGGCAAAGGCTGGAAGCGCGGTCGGGCGAGCGGGTGCAGGGGCTACGTCTTGCTTCGCAGCGGGCGCAGCCTTTGCCAGTGCGCGGCTCGGCGTCGCGCTGCGTGGCGCGGCGGCGGCATGCTTGGGAGCGGCATTGGCAGTGGCCGGCATCGGCGTTATCCCTCAGGCCCGGACGGAGGCTTGGAGGCTTGCGCCGCAGCTTGCGCTTGCTTCAATTCATTCGGCAGTTGCCGGCTCAACTTGCGGAATTCACCTGAAACTCCAGCCAGCAGATGACAATATTGAATGCTCTTCCCGTGCTGTGCGGCGTCGACTGCAGCGCGCAGCACTGCGTTTCTGATTTGTCCTCCGGTAAGCTCGGCGACCGCTGAGAGCAAATTCAATTGGCCGTTCGTGACGCTGTGTTCAGGTCCAAGATGCGCCAGCCATAGCGCGCGGCGTTCCTCGGGGCCGGGCAGAGGAAACGAGAGAATCGCATCGAAGCGTCGGGAGAATGCGTCATCGAATCGGCTTCGGCCGTTGCTGGTGAGAATGGTGATTCCGTCGTAACTTTCCATTCGTTGCAGAAGGTAGTTAGTCTGCGCGTTGGCAAAACGGTCGTTGGCTTCGTGAATATCGGTGCGCTTGCCGAAGAGAGAATCGGCCTCATCGAAGAGCAGCAACACTTCGTTTTGTTCGGCGCGGGCCAGCAACTGGCTGAGGTTCTTCTCCGTCTCTCCGATGTACTTTGAAGTAACTGCCGAGAGATCGACGCGAAAGAGCGGAATTCCCAAACGCGTGGCAAGCCAGGCTACGGCGAGAGTTTTTCCTGTGCCGGAGGGGCCAACAAAAAGCGCGCGCGCAGAGGGGCGATAACGGGCCTGGATCGATGGTCCGAGCGAGCGAGGAAAATCTTCCCGCAACTGGCAGCGGGTGACCAGCGATTCCAATTCCAGCCGTAAGGTGGTGTTTGCAACCAGGGCTTCATCGCCGACTTCATCGGGAATCAGTTCGGCGAGCGCACCCAGCCCGACGAGATCGCCGCGCCTCGAAACGGCCCGGATGTCGGCGTAGGACGGAGACGAGTTTCTTCCGCGGGTTTTGCGGGTTGTTAATTCCTCTTGTGCTTTTGCGGCAAGAGTTGCGATTCGTCCCGCTGCATGGCGATGCGCAAGGGCTAGACGGCTGGCCAGCGCGCGGTCGCCAATTGCCGACGCCCAGAGTTCGGTGCGCTCTGCTGCGGAAGGAATCTCCAGGCGCCAATCGAGGATGCTGCGATCGTCGGATTCAAACTCTCCTTCAGGCCCCGTGAGCAGAATGAGTGGCCCAAAGAATCCGGGAATGACTGGAACCGTTTTGCGTTCGCCCGGCACAAGCCATTGCGAAAAGACAGGAATGAAACCGTTGAGAACGAGCCAAGGCGCCATGCCCATAAGTTGGTCGGTGTGGACAAGAACCGCTTGTGCGTCGGAGTGGGAGGCGACCAGCGAAGAGGCGGCCCGCGCCTCAAGAGCATCACCGCAACGGATGACGAGCGCGGGGCTGGTTCCATCCAACGCGCGAAGACGCTGAGACATTTCCTTGGCGTGAACTTGCGAGGATTCCCCCAAGGGAACCGGGTATTGATCGAACGTGATCGGTGCGGTCCCCGGCCATGCACTCTCCATTTTTTGCAGAGCAAGAACCGTCGGTAGTGGAGTGCGCATCTGGCGCTCTGGCAGCGGAAGGTCATCGCCGCAGAGTTGCAAGAGCCCGCAGCGGACTGCATTGCCTTGTCCGAGAATATGGATTGCGTGGTGGAGATCGTCAGCGGCAAAGGCCTGCGCGACGAGGCCGAGAGTAGGACGGCTGAGCGCGAGAGGCTGCTGTAGATGTGACAGGAGGTGGCCGATGAGTAGATCCTGTTCCGCGGCGACGGCGAGACGGACGGCGAGGACTTCTACGGCGTGCAGTTTGAAGTGGCGACCCGCCTCGGCGAGCGCGCTGTCGCTCTCGTCGGGATCTTTGAGGTACTCCTGAAACGCGGAGAGCAGACCATGGCGGCCATCGATGCGGCGTGTGGCAACCACTTGTAGGCGTTCCTGGATGCTTTCGTCCAGCGTGTCGCAGGAGTTCGCTAGCCGCGCCAGCCCGGTCAGGACGAATGCGAATGAGTCAAGTTGATCTTCGATGACTGCGTTTGTAGCTTGATTCAACATGGCGACCTCTCCGGGTCCCGATCTCGGTAGTGGAAGCGCACAACACGGCCTGTTTCTCCAAACCATGGAAGCCAGCCGGGGTCAATATCGAGACCGATGCGGCGAATGCGCAGATCGGCCGCGGCAAGCGGAAAGGTGACGTCGAGATCGGTACGTGTGAGCCAGACGCGCCCGTTGCGGTTGATCACTTCGCTCACGGTGAGTCGTCCTGTTTGCCACAGCCATCGCTTTACGGCCACGATCCACACGCGAAGAAAATATCCACTGCCGAGTGTCGCGGGGTACGAAACTGTGAACCCCTTCGGCCAGGTTTCGGGTTGCAATGAAAGCTGCTTCAACGTCCCAGCCGGCAATGCGAAAGTCTCTTCAGGGATGGGGAGACAGAGCAGAATCGGATCGCCGTCATCGACGCCAGCATCCATGGCGAGTTGACGGAGGATATAAGTGGCGAGACAGGATTCTGCTAGAGCCGGGCAGGCTTCAGAAGCGGCGGCAATGCCTAGAGAGCGCAGAACGTTGAGCAGGAAATACAATCCGGCGGCCATCGTGGCCTCGCCGAGCAGCGAAGGTTTAGTCAGTGGAATGGCGGGAATCGTGGACGATAAAGTCGTGGATTCAAAAAACAATTCGCTCGAAAGGTTGGCTTGATCAGAGAAAGCTTGTTCTGTGTGCGCGTCACTGGCGGCGGCGCGCGCGTGGGGAAATTGGAGTGTATCTTGCGGTACGGTGTTCGCCGCTTTCTTTTCGATTGAGGTCAAAGACGCTGCAGCCCTCTCATCATCGTCAAAGATGAAAATGCGAGAGACAGATTCGCGGTTGGTGGGAGCGTCTCGATCCCTGAGCTCGGAGAGTTGTTCTTCCTCCAAAACTCGCAGAGTGGCGCGGGCCCGTTTTACCGACGTGCCGGAACTCCACGCGCCCGGCAGCACATAGAGAACGGCCTGTGCGGCGAGCCAGACGGTTGCGGGGTCTTTCCACCCCAAGTGGGTCGCGGTCCTTTGTAAAGACGTCTTGATGTCGTGCGGCAACTGGATAGGGGGCGCGGATGAAGAGTGAGCCTTTTGCCCCTCCAATTCATTGAGCCACTCGCGAATGGTGCTCGATGAAATGGCGGAGAGGAGGCCAACCGGATCGGAGCCGCCGAGCGCAGCGAAGAGGATCGCTGCGGCGGCGCCAGGAGCCATCGATGATGGGCGAAGGCGTTCGAGAATCGTCGGGATTTGCAGAGCATAACTGCTCTCCGGCGCCCTTCCAAGCAACGAGTTTGAAAACCACTCCGGCGTTGCGCACTGAGAGCTGTTATGGGCGAGCACGGCTCGTCGCAGCAAAGCTTCCAGAGCCTCTTCGAGGTTATTGAAGTAGACCGCGTTGACCGAACCTGCGCTGAGATCGTTCGCATGGACAGCCTGCGCCGCCAACGCGCCCAGCACCCGCTGGACCTGATCCGTCCAGAGGCGGCGATTTGCTTCGGCGGAAATTCCGGAAAGAGATACACGGCGGAAGCAATAGATACGGCCCTCCTCCTCGCCGGGAAGACTTGCCAGACGCAACGCTTCTTCTAGCGAATAGGCGACGCGATGCCGCGAGACTCCCTCGCTGACGCTCAAAACACTTCGCCTGATATGGCGATCGAGACGTCCGGTTTGAGGGGCTAAGGTGGATTCCATTATTTTGGGTCCCAGTCGAAGAATCCGATTTAGTTTCGTGTTGCCCAACTCCCACCATCGGGAGATGGCGCCCATCGTTGTTGAGAATTCTCTCCTCTACATGAACAAAGGACGCAGCGCGACAGCTTGCGGCGTCAGCGTCGTGAAGTGGGCGGTATCAGAGGTTTCCAGATACGTACCGGGGCTGAAAACGTCGGTCACGGTCGCGCTGACTGTAGTGTTATCCAGATCGCTGACTACGCCGCGGGCCGCAAGAGTCGCGCCGGAATAGAGATTCACGTACATGCCCGAAGAGATGCGCTCTGACGGCAGGTTGAGTGAGACGATGCCGCCGATAGCAGGCTGCGTGCGAGCAATGATGTTGCCGGAGATGATGTTGTCGATGGGAACATCGCTCGCGAGCAGAATCGCAGTGCGCACGACGTCACTCATGAAGGCCATTGCCGAAGAGTTAGTACTGTCAATCTGCAGGAAGAGCCAGTCAACCAGCATCTGCATCTGCTGGCGGTCGGAGTAAGAGAGCTGATTCCAGCTTGGCAGGATTCCCAGGCTCTGCAACTGAACGGAGAGCCCTGCGCCGCGCAGATATTCGGCCCACGCAAGACGGTCGATCGGTAGGGCGATGCTGACCCGCGTGTAGAGGCACGTTGTGACGCTCGAAATTTGTTGAATGAGCCGGGCGACAGCGTTGCTGATCTCGGTGTGCACGGATTCAGCGGAGATGAGGTCATTGACTGCCGCGATGCTTTGCACGTTGGCAACCTGGTTGCTCCAACTGAGATTGAAGAGTGCGGACGGCTGGATGGAGGCTCGCTGCATCATGAACCCGCGGAAGACCCGCTGGTTGGCTGTGTAGACGGTGGAGATGGTGGGCGCATAGACACCGCTTTCGCCCGCCGCCGAAGAGGGCAAGAGCGGAAGCTGCAAGAGTTGTGTCGCGCGAGATTGCACGCTGAAAGCGAGTTGTTGCAAGAGAATCGGACGTTCGAGACTGCCGACTTGCGATGAAACAGATGGCAGCCAGTTGACCGGCGCCTCTCGAAGTTGGCCGACGATCTCGCGGATCTCCGGCGGAATTGCCACCGACTGCTGAAGACAGGCCGGCACAGGATTTGTAACATTGGCGGGCACCAACTGGCGGCTCGGCGCTGTGTCAATAGCGTCAAGAGTGCGGGCGCGGGTGTAGGCGATCAACTGTACAGAGGTCGCGAGCACCTGCTGGCGTTGAATGTTCACGCTTTGCACACGCAGAGTTTCGTCGCTCAACAACGCGCTGGTGAATGCCACGTTCTGGCGATCTTGCAGCAGATTGTTGTTAAGTTGAGTGGTGTAGGTCTGTGCCTGCTGGACATTATTTTGGATGTTGGTGAGCGCGTTGGTGCAGAGAGTTACAAAGTCGGAGTATTGCTGTACCCGTGCCTCCAGCGCACGCAGCAGCATGGTGTGCTGCTCGGCCACGCGCACTCCTACCGAGAAGAGAGTCGCTTCGGCGGAATCCGCAATCATATACGGAGACTGTATCTGTTCCTGGATAATCGCCTGGTTGTTAGGATAGGCAAGCCCATGCGGATTGGAGGGCCCCAGCCACTCAGAAAATGTGGGCAGGGGCGAGCGAAGGGCCACAGGAGTCGGCAGGGAGGGTAGCGGAGTTGTCGGTGGCGGAGTCGGCAGAGTGGGCTGTAAGTCGACGAGAATAGGCAGATCGTCGGCCACCAGATTGAGGTCGTTCTCAATTGTCTGAAGAGCCTGCAGAAAGCTCAATCGGTTACTGATCGAGTAGAACATTGCCTCTTGAGAGGGCGATTGGGCCAGGCGCTGTGCAATGGTCAGCGTGCGCAGATTCAACTGAGCGCCAGCCAGGGGTGATTCGCTGGTGATGTCTATGGCAGTGGCAACGGCATTAATTCCGGGGTTGATAATCTGCGCCGGTCCGGCCTGGACCCCAGTTTGGGCGGCGTTCAGACCGCCTATAAATCTTTGCGCGCCGAGAGTCGCAGCGACATTCGTTTCGGTGATCCTGAATGGACTGCTGGTTGTTCCGGAAGCCGCCTGCTGTTGACCTGCCAGGATGACCGGATTGAGATTGATTGAAGAGCCCCCGGGATTGAATTGGAATTGCTTGAGATTCCCTAGTGCGGCGGTGACGGCCCGGCTGCGCAACGACTGCGATCTGGCGGCGAGGTCGCGAATGGGAAATTTGTTCAGGATCGGTCTGTTGGCCAACACAACAGGAGTTGGAGACGGAATAAAGATGGGCGGGTGAAAGATGGGCGCCGGAGGTGTAAAGTTGGGCGTGGTAGTGCTTGGCGCTGGCGTGAGCGTGCTGATATACGTTTGCAGATTTTCGGCCGTGGCTGATGCGGTTTCGCCTGCGGCGATATTCGCGAGGATTGGAGAAGTGGCAAGAGCGCTCGCAGCCGTAGCCCCTAGCACATTTTGCCGGTAACGATAGATATCGGTCTGTACGGTCAGAAATGCTGTGTCAAGCAGGTCATTGGCCTGCGAAATTCTGGCGTTGAGGCTGGTGATCAGAGGTTGCAGGCCATTGGTTGAGAGATTATTGAGGTCGGCTGTGCTCAGTAAGGAAATGGTGTAGGAGGTTCCCGTGGAGTCGGTGAAGGTTGTTGTGTAGGGTGCCTGGCTGGCGACGGCCTGAAGTTGCAGCAAGTCCGATGAATAGTAAGCGAGATAGCTCCACGTAATGTTGTTGTCGGTGGTGGTTCCGTTGGGCGTCCTACTCCACACGGGCGGGGTGGCGCCCGAGGTTAACGTCGTTGCGGTACCTCCGTCAGTTCCCAACCCGTTGGCAACGACAGGAATGACCTGAAGATTGTTGTTGGAGTCGAGAATGATCTGGCCTCCAACGTAGGTAGTGTTCGGCTGCCACGTCAAGGGGCCTTTGTTGGTCCAGACTACAGATGCATCGAATGACGTAGCATTTGCGCCCTCTGTCCATGCGGGATGAATCGCGCCAGAAGTTCCGCCAACGGTTGCGACCTGAATGTTTCCCGTCAAATCAAGGACCGCCTGCCCCGCTGAATAACTCGTCGCGGGCTGCCATTGGGCGCGACCCAGATTTTGCCAGACGACTCCGCTGTCTACTGTAGTCTGTCCGAGATTAGCGTTCCAAACAGGGACGGAATCGCCGGAGATGCCGCCGGTCAGCACGATCTGAATGCCGCTCGAATCAAGAATCAATTGGCCCGCGGTGTAAGGAAAGTCCTGTTGCCAAAGTGCGTTTCCACCGGATTGCCAGATGATTCCGTCCTGTGTAGTTTGACCCGAGGCCTCGGGCTGAACCCAGCTTGGCGGCGATGAGGCCGTGGCGCCGTTGTTGGTCGCAGTTTGAATGCTGCCTGTCGCGTCGATAATGGCCTGACCGGGAAAATAGTTTGTGTTCGGCTGCCACGTAGCGTGGCCAAGGTTGCTCCACACCACTCCGCCTGTCTGCTCCTCCGTGAGCTGGCCTGGATTCGGATCCCAGACGGGCACCGCTGGCCCGGAGGTGCCGGCAGTCTGCACGATTTCTATGTTGTTGTTGCTATCGAGAATCAGTTGACCAGCGGTGTAGGCCTGGTTGGGCTGCCAGTAGCCTCTGCCTCCCGCCTGCCAGATCACTCCTCCGTCAGTTCGGGTCGTGCCCGCAGCTTCAGGTTGCAGCCAGGTTGGCTGCGACGAAGCCGATGAGCCCGCCGTTGAAACGACCTGCATAAAGCCGCCTGGGTCCACCACGAACTGTCCAACGGCGTAGGGTGTATTCGGCTGCCAGGCCCACGGTCCGTTGTTTATCCAGATAACTGTCCCGTCGGTCGTGGTTCCGGCAATGGAGGTACTCCATGTGGGATTCGTTGCTGCCGATGTACCGGCAGTTTGCACGACCTGAATAGCTCCGTTGCTGTCGATGACAAATTGACCGACGGCGTAGGCTATCGATGCATTCCAGGTGGCTTGAAGAACCGTGCCGAAGGTCTCTATGGCCGTCGGCGTGTAAGGCGGAGGTGTACTGCGCCCGGCGAGCTCGTCGGGAGTGAGGCCTGCGTTGGGGTCGACCAAGTTAGGGTTGGCCGGTTGGTTTGGGCCGGTGGCGGCAAACAACTGGTTGGTTTCCTGTTGCACCGTGTTCAGTTGTTGCAGCGTCAGGTTGCGGGCCTTCGTGGCCTGAGCGGCCTCTTTGTAGAAGACAGGGGCGACGGTCTCGACGACCAGAATGTCGGGGTCGTAGAGCGCATCGGGCAGTGGGATGAGTACTTCGACGGACTCAAGCTGCTTGGCATCTTCAGGGGCCGAGGTCGCCGCGGTGATCGGCTCCAGGGTCATGCCTGTTTCGAGCACGGTTTCAAGCTCCTCCAGACGAACTGGAGCGGCAGAGACGGACCAGTTAGGAGGCAGCCAAGGGGCGCGCTGTTGAGGGAAGTTCGCTGCATCGGCTGGCAGGATTCCACTGGGCGGAAGCGTGGGAAAGATGTCGGCCAGAGTGTTGAAGGATTGATGCTGGACCATGACCTGGCTTAGCTGCTCAGAGAGCTGATTGATTCTGGCCTGAGCCAGCGCGGGCTGGACGATGGGGGGATTTCCCGAGCCATTGTTGACCCAGGTCAGCGTCCCATCCGTGGTCGGCAGATAGATACCATTCCACGCAGGTGCGGTGTTTCCAGATGTTCCGGCGTTGAGGATATGCTGCATGTTTCCATCTGGGTCGAAGACGAATTGTCCCGCTGCAAAGGCCGTGTTTGGCTGCCAGCTTGACGGGCCATTTTCGATCCAGGTGACTGATCCATCCGTGGTGATTTTTCCGAAGGCTGTTGGCCAGTTCGGCGGCGGGCCACCGGACGTGCCCGCGGTCTTCACCAGTTGCACGTTTTGATTGCCGTCGATAATGAATTCCCCCACCGCAAAATCTGTATCCGATTGCCATTGCATCAGCGGTAAAGGCTGCGGCGGAATTACGGATCGGCGGCGCGGTAGACCTCCTGCCCGCACCACAGCGGAGCAATCGACAAAGAGCGGATTCCAGGCCAGGCCATTGTTGGTCCAGGTGACGCCGCCATCGGATGTGGTCCCGCCGTAGACTGTGTTCCATTTTGCCGGCTGCGTAGCGCCTGACGTTCCCGCTTTCGTTACAGATTGTATATTGCTGTTTGGATCTGTGATGGACTGGCCAGCGGTGAATGCGGTGTTCGCGGCCCAAGGCACGCCGGGATCGAAAGCGATAAGCCCAACCGGGAGGCCGAGCATCGCCCAGGGCAGTTGATCGTCGGGACCCAACTGCGCTTCAGCTTCAAAAATGGCATAGGCCAGGCGGTTTCTCCACGTGGCCGCAGGATCGTTCGCGGGCAGCGGCAGAGCTGGAACGCCCTTTGGCCAGGGAAGATAAACCAATCGAACGCCATCGGCAATCTGCCAGTCTTCAAAGGCGTATTCGCTTGGATCCTGGTCACAGAAGGCGCCAAGGTTGCCGCTGACTTCGATAGGAAGTGTACCTGTGTCGAGCATCTGGCTGCTGACCTGGGCGATCACCGGCTGCAAAAGCAAAATCCCAGCGTAGGTGGAGTTAGTGGGGTCGCCAACGGATTGATGGAAGTCATACATCTCCACACCCGTGACGGCGTCGATCACCGCGAGAGTGCTCAGATGGGCTTTCAGCGTGCTGTTCAGCATGACATCCTGGCCGCTGGCGGTAATGCCGTAACCGGGCGTAACAACCAGCAGCGGGTCGGCGCCACTCAGGTCGAGGGTCAGCCCCAGACCGCTGATGGTGCCCGCGGTGACCGACTGGCCGAGTGTCGCGAGCAGACCGCCGCGATAGCCCTGTTCACCATCGAGCGCTGTGACGCTGAGCGTGCGGCCGGAATAGAGATTGAGCCGCTGACGCCACCAGCCAGGATCGATCTGCTGCTGAAGTTGCGGTTCTGTGCCGACCAGCGATTCGCCGGACGCGGGATCAAGAATGGGTGTCGCGGGCATAACAGCCTCTCTCGGTTAAGAAAAGTTTCCGGTCGCGAAACTCACATAAGCCGGCGAACTGCGGGCACGAATGTAGAAACCGTAAATCTGATTCTGGATAATCTGCTGCCAGGCGGTGTTTTGGCTTTGTGTTGGCAGGGAGATACTGATCGCGCCCTGATAGAGGCTGAGCAGTTGCGACGGTGTTCGGAAGCTGAGAATCTGGGGCACAGTGGGGTTTGGCGCGAGCGTGGGCAAACTGGCCTTGAGTGCTGCAAAGCCGCTGCGCTGCACCGGAACCAGCGCGAAAACCGTGAGGTCGGCATACGCGTTCGCCGGAAGTGTTAGGTCGATAGGCGGCAGCGACATACTATCCTCAACGAGCGCCGGAATCTCATCGACAGGAATGACACTCAGGCGCACATCGAGCTGCTGCGGAAAGAAAGCCTGGGTAAACGTCTGTGAGGTTCCCTGGCTGTTGATGCCCAGCGTGGCGAGTGGAAAGCGCCCGGCCGGCGGCAGCGCCTGGAAGAAATCCGTTGCCGCGAAGCTGGCCGATGCGCCCGAGGCAAGACGGCGCGAGACTGTCTCTTGCAACTGCGAGTCGTATTGCATCAGAAAGGCTTGCTGAGTGGGCGGATCGGAAAGACCGAGACGGAGGCCACTATACTCCGGGCCGCTATCACGACGCACCAGATAGGGATCGACCCACGCGATGATTCCGCGCTGCAGATAGACCATAGCCAGCGGCAGCAGCGCGTTGGAGAGCTGGCTAGGATTGGCATTGAGAAAGATTTGGCGAGCGAGCGCCGCGCGTAACTGCGACGCATCCTGCATGCTGGCCCGAGTCCAACTTATGGGGCTCGGATAGGGCACAAGTGCGATGGCCGTGGCTTCAACGATGTCCCCATCGTGCGTGGTGCGCGTGCCTTGAATGCTTGTGGGGTAAGAGACGATGGGATTGGCGGTAAACTCGACCGCGCGCAGCGCAAGCACGTAAGCGCCGGTGCGTGTGCGGGACGGCGTGTTCGGGATCTGCGACAGATTGAACTGCGCGTCCAGATTCTGCTCGTCGGGCAGATCGGACAACTGCACGGTAAGGTCGTTGGGCATGAGCACTAGTTCGCCGGCTGGAGTGAGGCCCTGCCCAGCGCGAATGATCACAGTATCGGGACTGGAGCTTGTGTCGTTGGCCACGGGCAGGTCGACCTGCAAGCCGTGAATGACGCTGAAGCCGGCGGCCTGGCCCAGATCGGCCTGCCGTTGCAAAAAATAGTCCTGCTCGCGTTGAAGGTCGCGGGCCGCGAGAAAGCGTCCGTCGAACCAGTAGGGACGGCTGCGCTGGCTGTCGATGACCAGCGAGCCATCGTTCTGGCCGGCGATGACGTCGGCTTGCGAGAGTGTGATGCGTGTATCGCCTTGCGTGTAGCTGGGCATAGCCGGCTCCTGAAATTACGTTCCCGAGTTGAGGCCAATGGAACGGGCCACGAGTGAAGCGGGATAAAGAAAAAGTCGCGAGAGATTATCGATGGTGATTCCGTTCAAGTTGTAATTCGGCGGCTCGCCGGACCCACTCTCAGTTGCTGGAATCGAGATGCGCGCTAGAAAGACCGAGCTTGCATCGAATCCAGGCGGTATCTCTGCCGGAGTGGGTCCGGTGCCCGCAAAGGGAGGCGTCGAGGCGGGCCCGGCACTGACTCCGAGGATGCTTTGCTTCAGGGTCTGCGCAATCGCTGTTGTAATGGCGCCCGTTGGAATCGCACCAGCGGCATCCCACGGATCCTGTGGAAGCTTCGGGTTCGTGTCGTTGCGCAGAACCAGTTGCATGGCAAAGGAGTCCAACGTGCGATTGGCAGAAAATGCGTCGGTTGCAGAGTAATCGTCCTGCGTGGCAAAGCACGGAGTCACTCCCTGCGTGCAGGGTACGAATGTCGCGAAGACATCAACCAGGATGTTGCCGCTGCCGCCGGTAAAAAAGCTGTTCAAGTACGCGAGCGGCTGATTGGCAAGCCATGGCTGAATGCGAATGCAGACCGTGCGAGGCACCTCGATCATGCGGCCAACGCGATCAACAGCAAGTCCCGGCGTAACCTCAATCTCCAATTGCGATGGGCCGACGCAGGTCCAGGCAGAGACGGCAGGGCTGCCATCGAGAGTGGTGCTGCCGATAGCCGTGTTCCAGACCGGCAAAAGCGGGCCCGCGGTGAAAGTGGCGTTCCCATTGAGAATTTGGATATTGCTGTTGGAGTCAACGATGGCCGATGGCGAAGTGAAAGGCGCGTTGGGCCGCCATCCATTGGCGTTGATCGGACCTTCATTCGTCCAGACGATGCCTGTGCCGTCGGTTACGGTGCCGCCAAGTGTCGCGTTGAAAGCCGGCGGGGCGCCGCCGCTGACTCCCGCCACGCCAGTGTTGACCTGCACGTTCTGGCTCGCGTCATAGACGAAAGCATACGCGGGATAGGGCGTGTTCGGCTGCCAGACCTGAGGGATGCTCACGTTCAAACCGGCCACTGTGCCCGTGCCGCAGAGTTGCAATAGGGCGCGGGCCAGGCAGCCGCGATGATAGTCCTGGTCGGCTTGGAAGTCGTCCACGCCTAACATCCGTCCGAGCGAATAATAGACGCGGCTCGGCGCAGGCGGTGGATTCAGGTTATCGGTCGTCGTTGCTACAGTCATTGTTGTCGCCATCGTTGTGTCTCGTCATTCCTCGGTTTCATCCCGATTCAAGAGTGAAGCTCTAGGTCACCGCGGTAATAGGAGACGGCGCCGGTGGTGGAACCAGTGCGAACGTATAACTCGCGATGCTGCCTGCGGACGTGGAGCCGGCCCCTGAAAGATCGATCGCGCCGCCAACGGCGATGGTTTCGGGTGTGGCGGCAATTACCGCGACAGGTGCGCCCTGGATGGTCACCGTGGCGAATGCCGGCGCGCTCTGCACACCGAGATTGTCTGTAACGACGAGCGAGAATGTGACAGTTCCCGATGTGTTGGGAACAGTAACTGAAACGCTCGAAGTCGGAGCGGTTGTGGAAACAGTGGGACTGGTTGGCGAGAGTGGCGTTGAAGTCGTCACCGGCGGAATCGGAATGTGAATCGGGCCAACGGGAGTTATCGGGCTAACGATGGGGACCGCCTCGGCTTCGGGGCGGGGTTCGCTACTGCTCTCTGACGGGGCCATTTGTTTCTCCTTGCTGGTACGCTTTTTCGCTGTCACTGCTGCACCAACGTCCACTTGTATGAGGTGATGGTTGTGCCCGCCGGGGCGATCGAGGCCCCGCCGTTCAACGTAATCGCGCTGCCTTGCTTGACGACGGCCGGGGCGATGATGCTGGCGATCGGTTGCGTGAATTGGACCGTCGCCTGCCCGTTGTCCATGCGCGGGTCGAGAGTCGGCATTTGCATGACGACATCGTAGCGGCCTACGTCGCTGACATCGACTGTGACTGGATTGCGCGGCGATTCGGGTCCCAGATAAGTGTTCACTCCGAGCAGCGCGGCCAAACCGATCATCAACGGCTCAGTAGCCACACGGACGAAGGCCTGCACATGCGCCGGTTTCTCTGCCTCGACGACTCTCTGCACTAGCTTGAGATTCACGTCTTCGACTTGGTTATGGACGAAGACCGTCATGCGGTTTGCCAGTTGGTCATAGAAGTTTTGAACGGCCTGCGCACTGCCGGCGATATTCAGATCGTTTTCATAGAGAGCTTGCAATTCGGCCTGGATGCGTGGGTCGCCGAGAAAGAGAGTATCGCCGACGATCGAGTTGCTCGCTGGGGAGTAACCGGGAAGCAGCGGGTCATTTTTGATGGAGAGATCGGCGCCCAATATCGTTGCGAAGATGTGGCGCAGGCGGAAGTCTTCAATGACGATGATCGCGCCTCGAGTGCATGCCCCGTTGGTCGCCACATCCAAGGCTTGGGTTACGCCCTTCGCGGTTCCACGCCAGCGATAGAGGCTGGGAGTGGCTTGCAGTCGCGCTCGGCTTCGGTCGGGCGGATAGTTGCTCGGTTTGATGCCGATCCAACTGCCGAGCCATGGAAGCGAATCGTCGGGTGTGCTCTCCGAACGGGTCAGCAGGTATGAGTTCGCGATGCGGTCTTCAATTCGCGTGAACTGCGACTCGAAGAGATCGACGAATCGCTCGAGGAAATCGCGGCGCGTGGTAGGACCATCCGCATCGGCAGCAGGCGAGAATTTTGCTTCGTGGTAAATGGCCGGCAGATATTTCTGCACATAAGAGAAGCGCGGGCCGTAAGCCCTGAGCCCGGCGATCTCAGGCGTGTTTCGGCCGTCTCCATTGAGCTGGATGCGAACGCCCAGATAACGCCCGCTCAGATTTCGCACTGCTTTGTTTGCCCGCTGGATAAGGACCATGAAGAGTCCCTGAGTGTCTTCGATGGGGTCTTCGCCGAGCAGCGTCGGGGCAAAAGCAACCTCGGTCGGAACGGATTGCCAGACAGCCGTGGGCGCGCCGGGGAGCATTGCAGTTGGTATCGACGAAATGTTGGCGTCGCCGAGAATATGCGGATACCAGGTGAATGTTGGATCGACCAGATCGGCGAGACTGTCGGATGCGGTGAGCCAGATTAGCGCTCCGCAGCGCGGAGGAACGATAGCCTCAACAAAGATGCGATGCCAGATGCATTGCGAAATGCCGCTGTCGATAATTGCCGGACCAGCCGGATTGGTCGCTCCGGTTTTGGCAAGACTATTGAGCGAGAGTGGCAGCAACGGTAGCATGAGCGGCATCGCCCCGGCTACGTTGGAGTAGTCAGGCGGTAAATTGAAGCCGTGGACGAAAGGACCGACATTGTTTGCTGAGAGGACGTAAGTTTCGCCAGCCGGAACCAGCGTTTCGCCCGCATCGGAGAGATCGTAAATCAATGCTTCATTCAGATTAGTCGCGAGAACCGCGATTTTCTGGTTGCCCAGGCCCGTGACGGCATAAGGCAGACGGACGCCGCCAAGTTGCAACGCGGAGCCGACCTGCAATCCGCCGCTGGCGAGAGGTGTTTCATTGACAAAGCGAAGATTTGCAATTTGATTGGCAGCGGTATTGGTGGCCCATGAGAGCAGCGCATATTGCGGAGGCTGCTGGGTCATGTCCATGGCCCCAAGCGCGATGAATGTCTCCGCCGACGACAGCGCAACGCGGGAGACGATCCGCGGCGGATTCGGATTCGGATTACAAGAACGCAGAATGCCGGGATTCGGAATGTCGACGGGCCCGGTCTGTAGCGGTTGACCAGAGACTATGCCCAGTTGGGGCTTGTTGTTGTCGAGCGCGAGTACGCCGCCCTCGGGCAGAGCCGTGAGCCGCCAGAAGCTGAAATCCGGAATCGTCAGTGTGAAATTGGGCCAGCGGCCGCGGCGGTCGATCATCATCAACGAGCCGCCGACGGCAACATAAAGGACGCCGTCATAGCCCATAGCCAGATCGGTGACGTCGGGACTGCCCGGAGCGTAGATGGGTACTTCATCTGGCGCAGGAACGTCGCTGGGTCCACTGCCTCCCGCCATCACCATGCCGCTCGATGCATCCCAACGCGCATAGTTGCCAAACTGATCGAGTGTCATCGGGACGACGTTCACCATGTTGGTCGCTGTGGTGAAGTCTTCGACAGGTGGAGATCCGGTTCGCACGCTGCGTAATTGCAGACGGTTGTCCTTGCTGCAATAAAAGAGACCGGCCTGCGTTGGTCCGGCGCAACTCCACGTCACATTGCCGTCGACGACAGTTTGCCCAAGCGCCACAGGCCATGCCGGCTGCGTGTCGCTGGTTGTTCCATTGAGAGCGATTGTCGTGGCGCATTGCAGATTGCCGTTTGAGTCAAGAATGTATTGCCCGGCTGAGAAAGCAGTTGTCGCCTGCCAACTACCGGGCCCGGAGTTGATCCAGGTGATGCCGGCATCGACAGTGGTCTCGCTGAAAGCTGAATTCCATGTTGGAGAAATCGCGTCGGTTGTGCCGGAATTCTGCGCAACCTGAATGTTGCCGTTAGGGTCGACGATGCTCTGCCCTGGAATGTAGGCCGTGACGGCGCGCCACGGCGGCAGCCAATCGTTCAATTGGCTCAGCATCCAGAAACGTAGTCCGTTCGAGTCCATCGTCAATTCCTCAGCAGATCGTAGGCACAACAGGCACCGCGACCGTCGTGTCGGTTTCAGTGGGTGGCGTCAAGGTGGTTGGAACCGCGCTTGCCGTGCCATCCGGGCTGGCAATCACGCTTACAGCCAGCACTTCAGGAAGCTGCCAGCTTTGCAAGACGAGCTCCGGCGATCCGCTTGAGTCCGCCGCCAAAAGTTGGTAAGCACCTGAGGCCAGCACTTGAAAGAGATTCAGTCCGTTCACTTCGATAACGCCGGGCACTTGGCTGACAACAACTTCCAGTTCCAGGCTGCGAACGTTGCGGCCCAGCGGCCAGCCGGTGTTGTTCGCGCCTCCCGGAGCGAGTGGCCAGAGATAACTACGGAGAGCGGTTTCCACTGCTTGCGAAACTTGCAGCAGACCGAAACCGGTTTTCACTTCGACGGCCACCGCAATCCCCAGTCCGACGTACTCGCTGGCGATGACATACATCTCCGCTGCGACCGGCCTGCAAGGATCGAGATACTGATAGACCGTCTCCAGCGTGGGCCGGTCGGCGCGCGGACATGGGTTGAGAACGCCGTTCTTGTTAGGAATCACCATGACGGAGACGACGCCTGGAACGTTGATGGTGCGGGTTTGCGGCATGAAGAGCGGCAACACCTCGACGCGCGCCACATTCGCGCCGGGGATGTTCTCGGCAAGATTGGTGTAGTCACTGGCTGTGACGGCGCGGCTTTGATTCTGAAGCAGCGAAGGAATACGCTGCTGAGCGGAATCGAGGGTTTCAGGATCGGCGCCGCCTGTTGTGGCAATCGGCTGCTGCACGGTGATCGTCTGCTGCACTTGAACACCCGAGAGATCGAAGGCCTGAATGCTGGCGAGAGAACCTGCGGGCAGATTCCCGGCCGAGCCTCCACCCGCGCGCATCGTGTTCACGCGCACACGGCGGCCTGCGGGAACGATCATACCTTGAAGCTGGTTGCCGAAGGTGACCGTGCCGGCCTCGGGATCGAGCACATAGGCCTGCACAGGCCCTTGCAGCACAGAGAGATCGTCCACCTGCTGCCAGGTAACAAAGCCCAGTCCCGGCATGTCGATTTCGAGAATAAAAGTGCCGGGATCGATCTGCGATTGAGGCAGTGCGAACACCTGATTGGCACTACCGTCGCTCACTCCGATGACGATGAGATTGTAAGTCGTGCGCTGATCGATCTGGACAGCATTCACCCCCAGCCAGCTAACTTGCAGTGAGCTTTGCACGCTCAACCGCACCCAGGTCAGCAGGCGCGACGCGATGGATGTGTCGTCGATGCGCGGCGGCTTCATGCCGACACCCGCCGTCGGGTCGGAGAGGACGCTGTTGGGGGGCGCGCCAATCACGTTACTTGGCGGCACCAGAAGCTGGACCACTCCCGGCTGCGTCAGGCCTTGGGTGGTGTCGCCAAACACTTTCAGTGGCGTGTATGTGATGGGCTGGCCGGCAACCTGAGGCTGGCTCATCATCCATGAAGCCTGCACTGCTGTTGGTGTGCCGCTTGCGTCATACTGCTGCGGCACCGGATAGAGCCCCGGCACCGAAAGCGCCGGCGCAAAACCAATATTAAGAATCTGCTCGCTCTGGCCTAGAGCATTGAGCACCGGAGCCATGCTAGCCGGATTAGCGACGAGTAGCGCCAGCCACAGGTTCGAATCGGTTGTTCCGTTGACCACATCAATTCCATTGGGATTGGCCAGGTTATTGGTAAAGACTGCGGTGGTGGTGTATCCGGCAGGGAGAGTTGATAGATTGTAAAGCTGCTTGAGACCGGAGAGCAGCGGCATGGATGCGGCTTGCTGGGCAGCGGTCAATGGCACCTTGATATACGCCTGCGCCGTGACAGGAAGTATGTCGATCTCGCTCAGAGTTTCGAAATTGACGGCACCGCTCACAGTGGCTCGGGCGGCTATGTTCACCGGAGCAACTGAAGACTGATCCAGCGAGAGAGAGAGAATTCCGGTGGCCGCTGCTGCGGCTTGCATCGGCTCGCCGAGTAGTTTCAGAAACGCGATCCTCTGCCGCTCCGGGATCAAGTTGGCGCGATAAAGGATGGTGTCGGCAAGCCAGGCGAAGAGTTCCAGCAACGTGCGGCCGGGATCGCCCGGCTGCGGATTGGTCCACTCTGGAGTGTGCGCCGGGATGTTGGCGAGCATCTCCTGCACTAGATCGTCGTAGGAGCGGTCGTCGAGAACTGGCGGTATCAAGGGCATTGTGTCAACCCACTTGCATCGTTAGGCCGATCTGCTGAGGAGCGTTGGTGCGCAGCAGGCGGTAGTGAATCTGGACCTGCACCTGGGCGGGTGAGCCCGCCACCGGATCGACATCCACGGCATCGACCGTGATGCGGTTCTCATAGTTCTGCAAGCTCTGCAAGATCGTGCTTTGTATCTGGGCTCGCAAGGCGACGGTGTTTCCTTCGTCGAGGAAGTTTTCAAGACCCGCGCCATAACGCGGACGCATGAGTTGCTCGCCGGGATTCGTCATCAGAATCACGCGAATGGAGTCCCGCACGCTCTGTTCAAGCAGCGGAAATGTAAGCTGGCCATTGGTTGGAACCGGCAAGAACGGCCAGCCGATTGGGTCTTGATAAGTAACAGTCATGGCGTTCCCCCGTTGGGATTGCTGGGTGATGGATCGGGAAACGGAATGCAGATTTTGATGAACGGAAGCCAGAAAAAAACAATGTTCAACAAGCCAAGAAAGATATTGAGAACGAAAAATGCGCAGATGCTGATGAGCGGAATATTGAATCCGCAGATCCATCCCAAACCAACTCCTCCGCCGCCGGTGGCTCCGCTCATCAGTCCTGAGAGAGTGCTGCCCTGCATTGCGCCCATCAGGGTGGCTGGAACGTGGAAGGCGCAGTTTGGTTTCGCGTTCCGGATGGCCGTAGCCGGGTCAGGCAAAGAGATGGGCGCATAAGGTCGTTGACTGCTTTCATACCATGCGGCAATGCGGAATGGGTCGCTCAGGTGGCTCCATACCAGCTGGGTATTGGTACAGGGGCTTTCCGGATTGAGGCGAAAGAAGAAGCGAAGGCGATAGAGCCGTGTCGCATCTTGATAGCGGCCTTGTGGTGCAAACGTGGTCTGCGATTTCGGGGTCAAAGCGGAGGTCAAGGCGGCGAGTAGAGACGTCTGATCCGCGCCACTGATCGTATCCCACGAGTTAGGCATCGTCACCGGAGTCATTGTCTCCGCTGGCGTTGCGAATGCATCATAGTCGAGCAACGCGACTTTGGCTGAAGAATAGAAATCCCCCATCGCCATGGTCGGAGGGTTGGCCGAGGGGTCGAATTGCACATTGTACTTATTCAAGATGTTCAGAATCGCGGCGCCTTGTGCAGTGGGATCAAAGGCGCCGAAGACGGTATCGAGCATACGCAATGCGATCGAGAACATCTGAAATTGAGCGATCTGGATCGGAGGTTGCGGAAGTGGCGCAGGAGCCGGCGGAGTCGGAGAGGACGTCGCCGCCGGACTTGGATACATAAGATTCAAAAAGTCATCACTCATCCAGCGCGCGTCGACAGTAACTCCGGGAATTGGCGCCGAAACAGGCATGGAGCTATAAAGCAACGCGGGAAGGCTGCTGATGAGGCCTGCCGGATTGATATTCGGCGGCGACAACGGCTGGGTGTCGCTCACATCGCTCGAAGATGTCGGAATCACGCCATAGACAACCGTGCGATTAAGAGTGGCGTTGGTTGCCGGAGGTGCGGCGAAGGCCGGCGTAGTGCTCTCGGTATACGCCGCGTTCAGCGCCATCAAGGCCAACTGGCTGTCCAGATCAGGCTGGCCGGAAGCCAGTTGCGGACGCTTGGTCGGGTCTGGATCGAGGTCGCACTGTTTGGAACCGAGTTGTACCCAGCCGAATTTTCCCGACGGGTCGCGCATCCATCCCTCGAGCGTATCCACATCGTCCCAAGGTGGGTTTCCGTTCACTCCGGGCCATCGATAGGCGCGGCGAATGACAACTCCCGCCGAAAGGATGCGCCGAGGATCCACGCGCGGACAGCCAAGAGTGTTGCAATTCAACTTGACCATCGCGACATTCAGCATCCGTTGCACTGGCTGAAAAAGCAGCGGGTAGGCCGGTTGCGGAGGCGGGGGTGTTGTTACGCCGGTCGCGCTGGAGATGGGTGTCAGACTGGGCGAAGCAAGATCACGCAGGAAGCGCACAGGGAAATCGTCATCGTTCATTTGCAACAGAACAGGCTTCATCTGCGCGTTCCCGCCCATGTCGACGCCGTGCACCTGGATGTCGTGACCTACCATATGTTGCCTGCTCCCGGTGTGTATGTCGTCGCCACCACCGTCGTGGCCTGCATCACCTGGCATTGCACGACGCCGCTGAAGGTGGCCATGGCCGCGTCTACAGTCAGCATGGGCGCGGTCAGGGTCATGCTGGCGGCCGCTGTGACCTGCACCTGCGCGGTCGGCGCGTTGATGGTGACTCCGCTACTGTCGATCCGAATTGAAGTTTGATTGATGTCGCTGAACTCAATCGACCCATCCGAGTCGGTCATCTTACCCGTGAGTTGTCCCGGCGTGGTGAACTGAATCGTGGGGCCGGTCGAGTCTTCGATGATTGCAATCTTCGTACGTGCTTTGCCGGTGATGGTCCAGCGGTCGACGCTTGTGCCGGAGCCGCCAAACGAGTCCGGTGCAGTGTCGTGGCCGTTCCACAATCCACCAAGAACCACGGGATAACGTGAATCGCCGCCGAGATAGACCACGAGAACCTCATCGCCAACATCGGGGATGAAGAAGCAGCCGCGGTTATCGCCGGCAAAAGGAACTACGACGCGTGCCCACACCGCGCCGTCCTGGTCACTGATGCCGTCGGTGTCAAACACGCGCACTTGAATCCGGTTGAGGCTGTTGGGGTCTTGCACATTGATCACTGTGGCGACGAACGCACCGGTGCCCAGCATCGTCAGAGCGTGCTCTTGCAGCAGGCGGCTCATGAACCACCTCCCAGGTAAGCGCACTCGGCGCGAAAGCGAGTCTCGTAGCCACCCTCGGTATCGAAGTGATGCACGGTAGCCGTGGTGTAATACGTGTTTGAAAAGCGCGGCCCCAGCCCGACGAGTTGCAGATAAGTGCCCACGCGCAGATTGGGATTGCCCTCGGAGACTCCGTGCGCGACAACAAACGAACGAGTGCGCTGGGCAAATTCAGAGTCGACCAGCGCCTGCGCTTCTGTAGAGGTGAGTGCCGTGAACTGGCCGAGTTGCTCAGAGCGCGTGCTCAACGCACGAAGCAACCACTGGCTGCCTGATTGGCCCGATCCCGGACCGAGTGATGTTGTCTGGCTGGTGACGGAGATCCGCTGGCCTTGCGTATAGTCCCAGCCGGTGGCTGTGACCTGCGCAACCTGATGCGAGAGATCTGCGATCACGCGAACCTCTTTCAGTTGGCTGTTCAAATCAATCTCGATGGAGTTGCGCTGAGCCTGACTACGCGGCGAGGCATGAAGCTCGGTGCCCACGATCTGCATATCAGCGTCGTAGCGCGCCAGCAGACGCCGAAGAAAGTGAAGGTCGCTTTCGTTGAACTGCTGCTGCGTGCCAATGTTCGTATCAAGACCGGCAAGCACCGGGGTCAGTCCAAGATTCGTTGCCACTTGCTGCGCGATCGCCGTCAGTGTCGTCGAGTCCCAATTCTTTGTGCGCCGCATCATGCGCGCGCCTTGCAGTGCGTCTTCGGCAAGTACAACGAGATCGGGCGGACCGCCGTCGGGGAAGCGGCCCTCAAGCGCCGTGACCTTGCCGCGAAAAATCTCAGTTGGCGAACTGGCGTCGCCGGCATAGACGAGAACCGCCGAACCCAGCTTCAGAATCGCCCCATCTTCAAAGACCAAATCGGCAAGGCCGGTTGAAAATGATCCGAAGTTGCTCAAGCGCATCTCCAGCGATGACATCCCTCCCTCCTGCTCGCGCATTTCAATGCTGAGCAGCTGGGCCGTGACTTTGTCGTTGGCCTGTCCGTCGATCTGCACGGTTGGAATCGCAGTGTAGACGGCGTTCTGTGTAAGTGGTGTCTCCGGCATGGCTCAGTCCGCCTTCAGTCGCAGTTTGCGTTCATGAAGCGCCTCAATAGCTTCGTGCAGGCTGACATCTTTCTTCTTGTCATCGGTCGGCGCCGGAGCGCTCGCGGCCTTCGGAGCTTCCTGAGTCTGTACGTGCATCTCGTCGATCGTTACTGCCATGTTCGCGCCTCGTAATTGTTATTCGTCGCTGCTAAAGGTGAGCCGGCTGCTGAAGCTGAAGTTCCTTCCGACGTCGGTGGAAAGCCCGGACGATCCAGTGCTGTTAGCCGCGCCGCCGAGACTGAAGCTTGCGCCGCTGAACGAAGCCACATCGGTTCCGGAGGTTGCCGGCAACATCTGCAACGGATTGAGATTCGCCGTCGTGCTGGATTGCGCGCGTCCGGTCTGCAACCCGGCAAACGCGCCCGCTGTCGCCAAAACTCCAGCAGAAGCAGAAGCTCCAAACGCAGGGCCAAGGCCTCCAATCTGCACACCAGCCGATATGCCGCCCGATGAACCCGCAGAGCCGCCGATCGACACTCCCGCTGAGATTCCCGCCGAGCCCCCAATCGAAACTCCTAGAGATCCCCCTGCCGAGGCGCCAACCGAAATGCCGAGGCTCAACCCTGCGCCAGCCGAAGCCGACGAGGCGGTAACAAATGCTGCTGGAGGATTCAGCTGAACGCCGCCGCCACTAACCTGCAAAGAGGCTCCGCCGGTGAAGCGCAGGCTCTCCAATCCGTTGTCCGCGCCGAGTTGGCGAGCGGCACTCGGGTCTCCGCCGCGCGTGGCCATAGACTGAGCGCTGTCGCTGCTTGAGCTAGGAACAAGACTGCCAGCACCCGTGGGGCCGGAAAGGTTCGCGCCCTCATCGAAGACGTTATCCTGGCGCGACAAGCCGATGCTGACCAGCGCGCGCAGCGCGACGCCATCGTTCGAAAAAAAGTCAATGGTCTCCTTGAAGGAGTCCATGATTCCCTGAAACTGATAGGTCCCCCATTGAAACATCAGCACCGGAGGAGCCTTCGGCGGAGGACCGGACGAATTGCCATTCGCGCTGGGAGGAGCCGAATTTTGCGCAGCGGCCGACGCATTGGCCGAGGCCTGCATGAAGAGCGCAACCTGATTGGTCACCGTCCGCACATCGGAGCCGGTGTCGGTCGTATCAAATTGCAAATCCATCGTCAGCTTTCCCGAGAACTGCGCGACGTACTGCGCCTTCTTCGGGTTGCCGGACTGCTGCGCCACCGAGTTCTCCACCGAGTAAACAAGCGATGCAGGATTAAAATGCACGTTCAGCGGCGTGCCGCCGGGGAGGGCAGTCAGTGTAGCTTTAGCGACGATGGGCGGTTGATCGGGCATGGTCTTATAGCTGCTGCACTGTAGGCGTTACCGACCACAGGCCTTCGTGAACCAGGTGCAATTCCTCGATGCCGATCTCGCCGTTTTTTGAGTTGAGATCGGAGAACTTGTACTTGATGGGCATTGCCTTGTCCAGTTGCCACGCATACTGAATTGCCGAGCCATCGATGTCGAAGACGTTGATGGTGACCTGCATTCTTGGTGCAAAAGTTCCGGTACTGACCGAGTTGAAGATCTGATAAAGGTTCTGGTTGTTGCTGATGCCCCGCTTCAAGATCACTGTTGCAAAGGTGGTGCCACCGGCCCGCTGCGCTGCGCCGTAATTTCGTCCGCCTTCTTTGATCACCTTCGGCTCCATGGTCGCTTCGAGGCCGGTGCATTCGGCGAACGAGCCTGAGCAAACCTGGAATTGCTCGTGGCTGGCGCTGTTTGAGAGCGAGTCGGTAAAGAAGTCGACCTGGAAGCGGAAGACATGCAGCGGAGAAAGAGACGCGCTGGCCATCAGCTCACCTCCGCCATATTTGCAGTGATCTCTTGAACGCTGGCCCCGCTGGTTTCCATCGCCAACGTCACTGTGATCGTCTCGATAGTGGACGCCGGTGTGAAGGTGACCAATGCGATCAGCCGCCCGTTATCGAGATCGTTCTGAGTCATGGTCGTCCGGTCGCACCGCACGGTGAACGCATCTTTCACCGATGTTCCGGCCAGCGCATTTAAGCTCCACAGGCGTGTCAAAAGGTTTTGCATGAAGCGTTGCACGCGCCCCCACAGCGCCGGCCCATTGTTCTGAAAGACCGCGCTCTCGCCCATTTGCCGAGCGGCGCGGCAAATTACAGCGACCAGGCGAGTTACCGGACCAGGACGATAACTCTCACCCGGATAAGCCGTCACATCAGAGAGCAGGCGCAATCCCGTTGGAGTAAAACCGAAGAGACTGATGCGTTCGATCAGCGCCTTGGGCGGCACAGCGGGCGCATCCGGACCCCAGACCAGAGGCTGCGCTGAACTCTGCATCTCCTGTTCGGGCAGCTTCGGCGAGATGTCGTAGACTTCGGCCGGCGTGATCTTTGTCGCGCTTGTGAAGGTGCCCCTGGTCAGCGAATTGCGAGCCAACAGTCCGGCGAGCACGCCATCGGGAGCTTCCAGAGACTCCAGCAGAATCCCCGACCCGGAAGTTTTCAGCCAGGGATAGGCGAGTTGGAGAAATGAGCTGGAGATATTGCCCGCGACAACCATACCATCGGGCGGCGGGATCTCCGGCATCTGCGCACGAATCACGTCGTGAATATCCTGCGCAATCTCGGCGCTGGAAGGATTTTCAGCCGCTGTCGCAGGATCGAGATCTTGCGGCATAGGAAAGGCAGCCACAAATTGTATCTCGCGCAAATGAAGCTGATGAGTTAGGCTTCCTCCCGCTAGATAATTCAGTATCGTTGCCACACTCGCGCCCCAGGACACATAGTCGCTGGACTTCAAGCGCGGAGCCGGCGAGGGGAAGGTTCGATATTGTTGCGGAGTGATGTCGCCCTTTGAACACACGACAAACTCTTCCGGACCGCTCGCAGTTACTGGCAGCTGGCCCTGAGCTCCGTCTTGCGCCGATGCGCACAAGATGGGCAAATCCGGCGTTGCCAGAATCGAGACATCTTCGAGGGCTGCGAGACTGCCTATACCGGTCCATGTTTGCGCGTTGTCGGGTGCGTAGATTGCACTCGGAAGCAACTCTTGCAGTTTGATCGCCTTGACCTGCGGCGTGTCGCTGGCAGTGATCGGATCGTCAACCCTCACAACGTAGCAGCGCCTGCCCCCTTGCGCAAAAAAGCTGCGTATAGCCGTGGCAGTGTAGTCGGTGCCGAAGCCTGTACCTGCGCTTCCGTCATCAAAGATCGAAGTGAATGCAAGATAGTGTTCCAGCAAAATCGGAATGTTTGTGATCGTCGCGATCTGGTTGTTCAGGTACCCAAGAGAGTTGAGCCACGACGCCATGCCCGCGGGCACGGTGGCCCCTGGCAACAACCGCACCAGCCCGACGAAACAGGCGATGTCGGCACGGCCTGGGTTCAACACGGGCGCGGCGGGTTGGTTGTTGAAGACTACGCGGCTCATGGCACTCACTCGAAAAAGGAACTGTCAGACTGTCTTGCGATTCTGTTTCAATTGGGCTGCGTGATTTCAATTGTTTCGGGAGCCAGCACCAGCTCTTCAATCGCGATCTCGCCGGATTTTCCGGTCAGCGTGGGCCCCGTGTATCCCTTCGGCGTCACGGCGTAGAGTTTGAAAACCTGCACCGGATTGTTCGCTTCATCACGCAACGTGATAGTGACGTCGCGCTGCGCGGAGGATCCGTTTGTGCGGGCGTCCGTGATCCAGGCCCACAGGTCCGACGTATCCACAACGCCGCGCTTTAGCGTCACGTCGCCGGTCGTATGCAGGCCGCAATACTTGTGAACGAAGTTGGCGCTGTCGTTGCCATCGCGATACTCCGCGA
>CAYTJN010000002.1:0-63983 GCA_964438125.1 uncultured Occallatibacter sp. | reverse complement strand
ATTCTAACTGGCATTGGAACTGGTTACATAAACCCAACTAAGGCCACCGAAAGACCCCTCAGGGGCTAAAGCCCGCAATTCTGTTGCTTCTTTTTGCGGCACGGCTAAAGCCGTGCCCTTTCGAGACACGTTGATGCGACCAACTCTAGCGGACATTGTCTATCGGACGTTGAAGCTGTAGACCACGCTGTAGGAGAAGATTGGGTACACTTGCACCTTGCCCAGGTCTTTCCTCCACTTCGTGAGCGTGGACTGCAAGGCGTTGTTGAATTGAACGGTGACGGGGTTGGTGCTGTTGCTCAAGTTGCCGCATTGGGTTTGCTGGGCGTCGAGGCAGGCCCATCCCGCGGTATTGATGTTGATGGAAGGCGCTCCGGTAAATGCGACGCCAAACTCCGATGGAAATGACCAATGGCGGTTGGATCGTGGAATGAATTTGCCAAAACCGCCGGCGAGGGTTACGGCAGGACGGTTGGTATGAAGTCCCAAAGTTCCGTTCCCGACGAGCGGGGTTGCGCCGGTTGCGGGATTTGCCGTGGCTGAGTAAAAGGTGAGGCTGTCCAGGGTGAAGCTTGTTCCAGGTACGACGTTCATCGCACCTGAAATCTGGTTGGCATTGAAGAACATCAGTCCGGGGCTCAACCGCCAGACGCTGTTGAACGGATACCAATCCAATGAAGCCGAGGCCGAGGCCATCTGCAAATCCGCATTGAATTTGAAGCCATCGACCTCGATTTTACCGGACTGGTAGCCGAAGAAGCTTCCCATGAGCCTCGCGTCAAAATAGCGGTTTAGGACAATTGCCGACTTGAGCCCGATTCCGAGAGGTGAGACGTCGGCACCGATCCCGATGCGAGAAAAAGGCGGTTGATGCCATTCGGCGGGAGGGGTGGCGTTGTAGTGTTCCGGGTTCTCACCTCCACCACTTTCGGAGCTTTCGAAGAGCGCGCTTGCCGAAGTCGCGCCTGCCGAAGCGCGGTAGCCGATGGTCGTTGTAGTTGGGAAATCGCTGGTTCCGGACTGGTCTCGAGATTGCGCATGAGCCGTCGGGCGGACGCTGGTTGCTGCTAGTAGGACGAACGCACACAACACGGCGAGGCGCTTAAAGTAAAGTCTCGAAAATGTCATCAAGATCCTCTGCTTGTGGTTTTCCCAAAGCGTTGGCTATCTTGCGGATGGGCAGTGCGGCAACGAGTCAGGTTGGGCGCGGATTGTCCTTCGTTTTAACCGGGGCGCATCACAAATGCACCAAGGACGACGGCTTGATCAATAGACGAATGCGCGCTCGATCCGTCTGTTCGAGTTTGGCGAGCGGAACCCGGGCTCTCGGGGGTGCGTGGCCCGATCGCCGGCATCGGCGCACGCAAGAGGAGCTGGGCCAATGAGTTAGTCTGTTGGTAACGGGAATAGGATCGGCATTAGTGGCAAAGGATGGTATATTAGTTGCGCATGCCCAAACGAACGAAGTCAGGGATCGCGCCTCAACCTGGGCAGGCGGTAAGTCTGCGCACGCTGGGCGAATATCTTAATCTTTCTCCGGCCACGATCTCGCTGGTGCTGAACAACGCGCCGGGGGTGCGCTCGATTCCTCAGGAGACGCGGGACCGGGTCATCGCGGCTGCCGCGGAGTTCGAGTACAGGCCCAGCTTCTATGCGCGGTCACTGCGCAAGCGGCAATCTTTCTCGATCGGCGTGCTGGTGCCCGATCTGAATGACCACTACATTTCTCAGGTGCTGTCTGGAGTCGAAGAGTCTCTTGTCGAGGAAGGTTACTTCTATCTAACCGCCTGCCATCGGCGCAAGACGGACCTGATTGAGGAATACCCGCGACTGCTGATGGACCGCTCAGTGGAAGGGCTGATCGTCATCGACACGGTGCTGACGCACGAGATGAAACTGCCGGTGGTGGCGGTGGCCGGGCATCGTGTGATCGAAGGGGTTACCAACGTGGTGCTGGATCAGCGGCGTGCCGCGGAGTTGGCGCTGCGGCATCTCTATAAGCTGGGACATCGAAAAATCGCCTTCATGCGCGGCGGCCGCCACAGTTCCGATGCGGACGACCGCTGGGAATGCCTGATGGGAGTGGCGAGAGAGTTGAAACTGGAAGTTCCGCCGGAGCTGATGCTGCAACTCACGATCCTGTCTTCCACGCCGGAACTGGGATTTGTTCCGGCCAGCGAGTTGATCAGCCGCGGTGTCCATTTCACTGCCCTTGTCTGTTTTAATGACGTGGCTGCTATCGGCGCCATCCGGGCGTTTATGAACCATGGCTTGCGCGTGCCGCAGGATGTCTCTGTTGTGGGCTTCGACGACATTGAGGGCGCCTCGTACCACAATCCCAGCTTGACGACCATTCGCCAGCCCCTGAATCAGATCGGGGTCGTGGCTTCGCGTATTCTGCTGCAACGAATTCGCGGTCAGGCGACCTTTCCGGATTCGGTGCCAATCCAGCCGGAACTGGTGATTCGAGAGTCGACCGGCGCGCCGGGACCGCGAAGCGCTCGGTGGAAGCGGGCCTGACGATTCGGGTATACACCCAAGGGTCGAATAAGATAGCCTTTTTCGGTTATGAAAGCTACGAAGGGGCCATCTATTCAATCATTTTTTCCTTATAAAATCATCTTTCTGCTGACCGTCCTGCTTTGCCGCGCTGGGGCCGCTTTCGCTCAGCCGCCGGTGGAGGATTCACCCTCTCTTGAGGCACAAGCCAATGCGCTCGTGGCCAAGTTAACACTCGAACAGAAGATCGAACTGTTGGGCGGCGAAGACAACATGTTCACCCACGCGATGCCGGTGATCGGGCTGCCGCGATTCAAAATGTCGGATGGGCCGGTGGGAATCAAGACGTGGGGACCCTCGACTGCCTTTGCCGGGGGTGCGGCGCTTGCCGCGAGCTGGGATCCGGCGCTGGCTCTCAGGGTCGGCGAAGGATTGGGCCGCGACGCACGCGCCCGCGGCGTCCACTTTCTGCTTGGCCCTGGTGTCAACATCGCGCGTTCACCCAAGGCGGGCCGCAATTTCGAATACTTTTCCGAGGATCCTTATCTGGCTTCAGCTATTGTTGTGCCGTATATTCAGGGCGTCCAGTCTCAAGGGGTCATCGCAACTGTGAAGCACTATGCTCTCAACAACGAGGAGTATGACCGGCACAACGTCAGCGTCGATATCGATGAACGAACGATGCGCGAGATCTATCTGCCGGCCTTCGAAGCAGCCGTTACCAAGGGCCATGTGGATGCGGTGATGAATTCCTATAATTTGATCAATGGAGTTCACGCCACCCAAAGTGAATTTCTCAACCTCAAGGTGCTCAAGGGCGAGTGGGGTTTCCGGGGCATTCTCATGTCCGACTGGAACGCAACCTATGACGGCGTGGCGGCGGCAAATAACGGATTGGATATCGAGATGCCTTCGCCGCGTTTCATGAACGCCAATACTCTGCTCGCCGCGGTCAAGGCCGGGGCGGTGAAGGAAACCACCATCGACGACAAGGTGTTGCGTCTGATCCGCGCTGAGTTGCGTTATGGATTTCTTAACCGGCCACAGTTTGATCCGACCGATGCGAGCTACTCTGTGGCCGACCGCGCCGTTGCCTTGGACGGCGCCCTGGAGAGCTTGACTTTGCTCAAGAACGAAGGTTCTCTGCTGCCGCTCGACCCATCAAAGATCAAGACCATAGCCGTCATCGGCCCCAATGCGTATCCGGCTGTAACGAGCGGCGGCGGCGCGGCTGAGACTCAGGCGTTCGAACCAGTCAGCATCGTCACCGGCATCGCCAATCTGCTTGGTGCCAAGGTCAGTGTGCTCTATAGCCGCGGCCTGCCCGAGATGAAAGACTTCTTCAATAATACGAGATGGGAAGGTGACGTGAAAGTCGCCACTTATCCCAGCAAGGATTGGAGCGGTAAACCCGAGATCGTATTTTTGTCGAATACTGCCGATTGGAACGATCGATCGCGGCAACCGGATAGCAATGCATCGCGCAGCGTTCGCTACACTGCCAGATACAAGGCGGCGAAGACCGGCAAGTATGTGGTTCTGGCGTTCTCGCAAAACTGGGGCGGCGGCGATTACAAGGTCATGGTAGACGGGAAGCAAGTGGTGGCTTGTCTTAAGGCTGACGGTCAGGTTCCGCAATCTGCCACAATCGATTTGAACGCCGGGCAGACGGCAAACGTCGTTGCGGAATATTTGCCCAACAACAGCGACGGAGTCCGCTTTGGCCTTGGAATCGGGTTTGAGTCCGATCTGATTACAGAAGAGGCAAAGACTATGGCGGCTGCGGCGGACGCGGTGGTTGTGGCTGTTGGCTTCACTGCCGAATCCGAGCGCGAAGGCGTGGATCGCAGCTTCTCACTGCCGTGGGGCCAGGACGCGCTGATCGAAACTATCTCGGCAATCAACCTTCACACCATTGTGACTCTCAATGCAGGCGGCGGAGTGGATACGCGGCCCTGGCTCAGCAAGGTTCCCGTGCTGTTACACACTTACTACCCAGGCCAGGAAGGTGGCACGGCTGTCGCCGAGATACTTGTTGGCGAGCACAACCCCGAGGGCAAGCTGCCGGTAAGCTTTGACCACAGTTGGGAGGAGAATCCATCTGCGACTTACTACGATCCGATCAAGGGCGCGGATACTTCTCTTCACGTGACCGAAGACGGCAAGCCGCCGGTGGATTACGTCATCGGTCAAGTGAAGTATGACGATGGCCTCATGGTCGGTTACCGCTACTGGACTACGACGGGCAAGCATCCGTTATTTCCGTTTGGCTTTGGCCTCAGCTATACCACATTCAGCTTCGCAAATTTGAAAGTGCCCGTCTCGGCTGCTTCAGGCTCGACGGTTGCGGTCAGCTTTGACGTGACCAATACAGGCAACGTTGCGGGCGCAGAAGTGGCGCAGCTCTATGTCTCCGACACTTCAACCAAGGTCAGCCGCCCGGAGCGCGAACTGAAGGGATTCGAAAAGGTCCGTTTGGCTCCCGGCGAGACAAAACATGTAACTCTGAATCTCGACGCACGGTCGTTCAGTTACTGGGATACGTCAGCCCACAAGTGGACGATCGAACCCGGCAAGTTTGTTATCCGCGTCGGCGACTCCAGTGTAAACACCCCGCTGAGCGCCGATTTGATGCTGAATTAGAGCTTGCCGCATGGCTTACAGGCATCTCATTTTTCCGCGTTCTTTGCGGAAGGGTGGGATGCACAACTAAGATTCCGACTGGAGAATACTCGCCATGCGTATTGGAGTTTTCACGCCGCTGCTTTCGCAGCTTCCGCTTGCCTCGGTTCTCGACAAACTCAAGACCCTGGACATCGACACCATCGAGTTAGGCACGGGTAACTATCCCGGCGGCGCGCACTGCAATCTCTCGATGCTTGAGAACAGCTCAGCCTTGGCCGAGTTTCAAAAGGTGCTTGCCGATCATGGCGCATCGATCTGCGCGCTCAGTTGCCACGGCAATGCGCTGCATCCGGACAAGGCTCACGCCGCCCGTGATCGCGAGGTAAGCCGCAAGACCGTTTTGCTTGCCGAGAGGCTTGGCATTCCAGTGGTGGTGGATTTTTCCGGTTGTCCCGGAGACTCGCCCAACTCGACTGCGCCTAACTGGGTCACCTGCCCGTGGCCGCCTGATTTTTTGAAAGTTCTCGACTGGCAATGGAATGAAGTGGTGACGCCCTATTGGATCGAGCATGGGAAGTTCGCCGCCGATCATGGCGTGAAAATCGCAATCGAGATGCATCCGGGCTTCGTTGTCTACAGCCCGGAGACGATGCTTCGGCTACGCGCGATTGCAGGCCCGAGCGTGGGTTGCAATCTCGATCCGAGTCATCTCTTCTGGCAGGGGATCGATCCCATCGCCGCAATACGCGTGCTGGGCGACGCGATCTTTTATGTTCACGCCAAAGACACGCAGATCTACACGGCCAACCTGCCACGCACTGGAGTGCTCGATACGAAACCTTACACCGACGAGCGCAATCGCGGATGGATTTTCAGGACTTGCGGCTATGGACACGGCGCAGAGTGGTGGAGCGAATTCATTTCCACGCTTCGCATCTACGGCTACGATTATGTGCTCTCGATCGAGCATGAAGACAGTTTGCTGGCAGCGGAAGAGGGCCTGACGAAGGCGGCGACCTTCCTCAACGGCATTGTGATTCGCGAGAAGGTGGGCGCAGCCTGGTGGGTTTAGTCGGGATGGAAGAGGTGACAGGATGAAACCAATCAGGACGGCGATCTTCGGCACGGGGTTCATGGGCCGCGTGCATCTCGATGCGCTACGGCGGCTGGAGTCGGTCGAGGTGGTTGCGATTGCGGGTAGGAATCTGGAGGTTGCGCGGAAGTTGGGCGCGGGCTTTGGCATCTCCACGATCACAACAGACTATCGTGAAGTTCTGCGCGATCCAACGGTCGACGCAGTACACATCCTCACTCCCAATTCGATGCATTACTCGATGGCTAAAGCCGCGCTTGAAGCCGGCAAGCACGTGGCCTGTGAAAAGCCCGTGACCACTTCTGTCGAGCAGGCACGGGAGCTTGTCGCTCTTGCCGCGACGAAAGGTCTGCGCAATTGCGTCTGCCACAACCTGCGCTACTATCCTCTGATTCAACAAATGCGCCGCATGGTAGAGGCCGGTGAACTGGGTGAAATTCTTTCTGTGCAGGGCGGATATTCACAGGACTGGCTGCTCTACGATACGGATTGGAACTGGCGCATCGATGCCGAGGCTGGCGGCGCGTCGCGTTGCATGGCCGACATCGGATCGCATTTTTTTGATATGGCCGAGCACGTCACCGGGCTGCGCGTTCGTTCTCTGGTCGCCGACTTGAAGACCTTTCATCCGATTCGCAAGCAACCGAAAAAGACCGTGGAGAGCTTTGCCAACAAGCTGATGGGGCCGGATGACTATTTAGAGACGGCTGTCGAGACAGAAGACTTTGGGACGGTCCTGTTTCATTTGGGCGAGCGGGCGCGCGGAAGCATGGTTGCGAGCCAGGTGTCGGCGGGACGCAAGAACAGGCTGGCCATCGAGGTGTATGGCAGCAAAGCTGGAGCCGCATGGGATCAGGAACGGCCCAACGAACTCTGGGTCGGGCACCGCGATACGGGCAACGAAATCATTCTTAAAGATCCGGCATTGCTGAAGCCTGAAGCGCGCAGCTACGCCGATCTGCCCGGCGGCCACGCGGAGGGATACGACGATAGCCACAAACAACTGCTGCGCCGTTTCTATGCTTCGATTGGCGACTCGAGCCTCGCGCCTGAGTACCCGCAGTTTTCCGACGGTCTGCGGCAGCTCGTGATTTTGCAAGCAGAGCTTGAAAGCAATCGAACGCGCGGATGGATCGATGTTCCGACATTCAATTCGTAGGGAATCTCTGACCTGGAGGTAGCATCATGATTTCGAAAATGTTTGTCGTTGCAGCATTGGTCGTTATGTTTGCCGGCGTGGCCCACACTCAGGATAAAGGCCCGTACAAAGTTCTCAAGATTCAACTGGTCGGAGGCGATGGCGGATTCGATTACGTGACTGCCGACCCCGACGGTCGCAATTTGTATGTCGCCCGGTCAGGTCCGGCCGGGCACATCGGCGTCTACAATCTCGACACGCTGGCACAGGTGGGAGATATACCGGGCGTGAGTGCGCACGGCGGAGCGGTCGACACTGCGACAGGGCACGGATTCGCAACGTCAAAGCCTGTAACGATGTTCGATTCGAAAAGCTTTGCGATTCTGAAGAAGATCGATGTCGAGGGCAACCCGGACGGCTATCTCAACGACACTTACAACCACCACTTCTACGTGCTCAGCCACTCGCAACCAAATATTACTGTTCTCGACGATAAGGATGGCTCGATCCTGGGCACAATCGACATTGGCGGCGCATCGGAGGAGGCAGCAAGCGACGGCCATGGCAAGATCTACGTGGACATCATAGATAAGGCCGCCATCGCGGTCATCGATGCGAACGCGATGAAGATGATTGGCAAATACGATATCTCAAGCAAGGGCGGAGGATGCGCCGGCCTTGCGTTGGACGCGAAGAACAACATCCTCTTCGCCGCTTGCCGCGATAAGACGAATATGATCATCCTGTCGGCTACGGATGGGCATATCATCACCGATCTTCCCATCGGCAACGGGTCGGATGGAGCGACATTTAACCCGGCGACGATGGAGGCCTTCAGTTCGCAGGGTGATGGCACGCTTACGGTGATCAAAGAGGATTCGCCCACCAGCTTCAGCGTTGAGCAGACGGTCGCAACGCCAATTCGGGCGAAGACGCTGACCCTGGATACGAAAACCAACCAGATTTTGACGATCACGGCCGAGTATGGCCCGGTCCCCGCTGCCCCGGCCACTCCAGCCCAGGCAGCAAGTGCGACAACGTCTGCTGTCAATCCACCGCCCGCCCCTTTGCCATCGGGCGCCCTGTCATGGATGCGCGGTCCCCGTCCCCCGATGATTCCAGGCTCTTTCCAGATACTTATGATTGGTAAGTAACTGATCGCGAGTGATCGCATCTGGCTAACTCGCGACTAATTGACTTCAGCAACTTATCGCGGCAGCCGTTCAGATAGAAGTGATCGCCGTTGAACATTTGCAGTTCGAAGCTGGTTGTAGTTTGCAGTTGCCAACCGGCCAGCATTTCCACACTGATCCCCGGATCGTGAATGCCGCCAAAAGTTACGATGGGACAGTCGAGCGGTATATCTTCGCAATAGCGATAGCGATCGACAATGTTGAAGTCGGCCCGTAGGGAAGGAAGGAGAAGGCTCCGTAGAACTTCATTTTCCAGGACGGCCTCGTCTGTACCGTTCAATCTTCGAAGTTCGGTGATAATCTCTTGCTCCGAAAGTGTGCTGCGCGGGGGAACAACATAGTCGGGGATTTGTGGAGCGCTGCAAGCCGAAGCAAAAAGCATTAGTGGGGTCGGCCACCCGCGACGCCGAAGCTCGCGGATCAACTCGAACGCTATCAAGCCGCCCATGCTGTGGCCGAAGAAGACAAAAGGCGTATCGAAGTATTCAAACGCAGGCGCGACCAAGTCGACCAGTCCGGCCAGAGAGTCAACCAGAGACTGATCCGTCAAGCGACGCTCGTGCCCCGGCAGTTGCAAGGCCTGCACGTTGACCCGGTCGCGGAAATATTCAGCCCAGGCGCGGAATGCTGCCGGCCCGCCACCCACATACGGGAAGCAGAACATGGACATTGGCGCCGAGCACCGCTCCCCAAAGGAAGTGAACCACTCAGCCATGATCGATGTAGCCATCGGGACAGACATGGTGTCACTGCGCCCGGGCATGCTGCGCTTCCATCTTCTTACGAAGGCTTACAGGCCGCATGTCGGTCCACTTCTGCTTGATGTATTCGAGGCAATCAACCTTTGTCCCCTGGAATCCGGCATCATTCCAACATGGGGCGTTTTGCTTGCCGGTCGGCCAGATCGAATACTGTTCTTCGTGGTTGACTACAACATTGTGGAGAGAGGGATCGTTCAGTTCTGTTTTCATGAGTAATGTCCTCCAGTTCTTTGATTGATGATGATTAGTTCTTTCGATTTTCCAAGAACCTTAAGTTACTCCTTCTGCGGCGATCAGCATTTCGCGGGCCACCAGTGGAGTCTCCAACAAGGCATCCGGCACTTCCGATTCCAACTCGCGCAGTGGCGTAATCATCCAGGCACCGACAGCGGTCATCATCACAATGGCTCCAGCGACGATGAAGAGAAACGCGATTCCGCGACTGGCGCCGACACCTATATAGCGACCTACGCTGTGGGCCCAAGCGCCACCTGGGACGAGCAGCGGTCCAAAGACCCGGTCAGCAAGCGGGCCGGCAAGTATGTAAGCGATCGGCATCGTGGCCTGCACAAGCATGCGGCGAACGGCGAATACGCGGCCCTGGATTTCTGGCGCCGCTTTGATTTGCCACACGGCCTGTGTGCACGAGTTCACGATCGGCAAGCCGAGGCCGACGATGCATAGGCCGATACCGATGAGCCACGCGCTCTGTTGAACCCCACAAATCGCCAAGCCGAGGCCCTGCAGGAAGGCCACGCCGAGGATGAAGCGCACCCTATAATACGGTCCTCTCCAGATGCTCATCAAGATTCCGCTCAGCACCAGACCAAGGCCGAATGCGGAGAGGACGCGGCTCAGTACCAAAGGCGACGAAAAACTCAGAATCATCGGCATTAGAAGCACGTAGCTGATCGCGAACCCGAAGTTCTCTACCGTAAAAAAGATTAAGAAGTAAAGCAGACCAGGGCGATCTTTGATGTAGCCCCAGCCCTGTTTTATTTCGTCTACGATGCCGTCGTCTTTCATTTTCAGGATGGTGCGCGGGGGAGTTGGAATCGTTACCAATACGATTGTCATGAAGGCAAAGATATAGCTGACGATGTCCAAGATCAGCATCGCGCTGATGGGGATCAGCATAATCAGCGGGCCAGCAATCAGTGGGGAGATGATCAACGAAGCCGTTTGCGCCAACTGCACAAGTCCACCCGCTCGAACGAGGCCCTCCTTGGAAACAAGAACCGTTGTCGCCGCGCTGAATGAAGTCCACTGCAGCGTTTGGAAGATCGAGATCACGCCGATAGCGATGCAGATATCCGGCAGCGTCAGTCGATTCATGATGAGCAGCACGGCCATCGAGAGCACACTTGCGGCGCAGCCAACCTGGCTGATGGCCATTGTCGTCCTGCGGGTCCAGCGATCGACCAGCACCCCGGCCAGCGGCGAAAGAAGTATCCCAGGAACTGATCCGAATACTACGATGAGACCGAACTGTGTAGCTGAATGCGATGCCTTGAAGATGAACAAGCCAAGCGCAAAGGTCGTGAGACCTGAGCCGATGCCGGAGATCAATTGACCGATCCAGATCGTCAGAAATGTGGCGCCTATGCGGGTGCTGGATTTGCTGCTATGCAACGCCGACCCCCTCAAGAATGGCGCGCGAAAGCGCTTTGCCCAAGGTTTCGATGTGTGGGCTTTTCAGTATCGAGTGGTGCGTTCCAGCAATGGTGATCGTCTGGACGAGATCTTTTGGGAGAATGCGACCCCATCCTCGAAGCGCATCGATAGTAAGCCCGCTCCCCGCGGTAAAGAAGTGAACTGGAACCGGAAGCGGTTGTGCAATATGGCGCACATTGATTTCTTGCAGGCGCATTTGGATGGCCAAAATGCTCTTCAGACCGGCTGTATCGACGTCGGAAGGGATGATGAGCATCTGTTGGCATCTTCCGACCACCGCCGCGAAATCCATAGTGTCTGCGTCCAAGCGGAGAGCGGCTAGCGCTGCTTGCAGATCTTCATCCTGACTGTTCTCGATTTCCAGTTGCCTTAACAACATATCCGTTTCGTTGTGGATTGGCGCCATCAGCGAAGCAAAGTGTGGTGCGTAGTAAGTGTCAAGCAATCCAAGGAACTCGACCGTCTGGTCGTCACTTAGAAGCTGCGCGGCGATCTCATGAGCGAGCGTTCCGCCAAAAGACCAGCCAGCAACGCGATACGGTCCGTTTGGTTGAATAGCACGAATCATGCGCACCATTCGAGCAGCCATCTCTTTGATGGTCCCAGGCTGCGACCCGGCTTCCAACTGCATAGGCAGGCCGTAAACCGGAATGATGTCATCGATGTGCCGCATGAGGAGGTGGGCGTAGATTAACTCGCCCCGACCGTCGTGGACCAGGAAAAGTGGCGGTTCCGTACCGGAAGCGCGGAGAGATATTGCCGCATTCTGTGGATCTGGTTTTCCTGCTGTAACGTGTGCGCCAAGAGATAGGACAGTCGGATGGGTGAAGATATCAGACACGGCAATCTCCAAGCCCGCCTTCCCGAGCAGACTAATCGCTTGCATCATCAAGAGCGAATGTCCGCCAAGTTCAAAAAAGTTGTCATGGCGACCCACGCGATCGACCTTGAGTACCTCGGCCCAGACCTGCGCCAGCCTGGTTTCCGTTTCGCCTTGAGGCGGCTCGTAACCTCGGGTAGAAAAGGCGTCGAGTTCAGGAGCGGGCAACGCCTTGCGGTCCAGCTTTCCGTTGGGGGTAAGTGGCAACGCGTCGAGGCGCACGTATGCTGCCGGCACCATGTAATCGGGCAGGCTCGCAGACAGATGTGAGCGCAACCGCTCGCCGCAGAAGGAGTCTTCTTCGCTCTCGGGGAATGGTGAAGCTGTGTAGTAAGCCACCAGCCGCTTGTCGCCAGGCGTGTCCTCGCGAACCACCATCGCTGCTTCGCGCACTGCTTCGTGCTCGGCCAGGCGAGACTCGATTTCGCCCAATTCAATGCGGAAGCCGCGGATTTTGACTTGGTGATCCAGACGACCCAGACATGCGAGCCTCCCATCGGGCAGCCAACGCGCCAAGTCGCCCGTGCGATATAGGCGCCGGTCCTGCACAAACGGGTTCGAAACAAAACGCTCGCGAGTTAGCTCTTCACGGTGCAAGTATCCGCGAGCCAACCCATCGCCTCCGATGTAAAGCTCGCCGACGGCTCCTTGAGGGACCAGGGTGCGTTGCGCATCGAGGACATAAACCTGGGTGTTGGCGATCGGTTTGCCAATGGGCACCGCACCATTCGCCGACGTAACTCTGTGAATCGTCGACCACACAGTTGTTTCCGTCGGACCGTACATATTCCACAGTTCCTTGCATCGCAAAAGAATCTCTGCGGCCAGATCAGGAAGAAGAGCTTCGCCGCCACACAGTACCTTCAGGCTGGATGAACCGGCCCACCCTGCTTCGATGAGCGCACGCCAAGTTGCCGGTGTCGCTTGCATCACGGTGCATTCCGACTCCTCCATCATCTTGATCAATCGCCTGGGATCATGGGCGTCCTCGCGGCTAGCGAGAACCACTCGCCCACCAGTAAGCAACGGCAAATAGATTTCGAGACCGGCAATATCAAAAGAGAGAGTAGTTACCGCCAGCAACGTATCTGTCGCGCGGAATCCCGGTTCGCGCTGCATAGAAAGCAGAAAATTCACAAGGGCGGAGTGAGAAATCTCCACTCCTTTGGGTTTGCCCGTAGAACCTGAGGTGTAAAGAACGTAAGCGCGATTGCGATCGTCTGTAGACGGCAGTCCAGATGACTTCGTGCTGGACATTGCAATTGCATTCCGGTCCGCGTCCAAGTGGACAATCGTAAGTGACCGAAGCTCAAGCCGCTTCTCCAGGCCGCGATGCGTCAACAGCACGCTCATCTGGCTGTCTTCCACCATGTAACTCAAACGGGATTGCGGAAACGACGGGTCTAACGGCACGTAAGCACCCCCAGACTTGAGGATGCCCAAGATCCCAATCACCATATCGGTGGAACGCTCAAGGCACAGTCCTACTAAGACGTCGGGGCCAACTCCGTGCTTGGTCAAGTAGTGCGCTAACTGGTTGGCGCGTTGGTTCAGTTGAGCATAGCTGAGAACATCGTCCTCGTAGACTACGGCGATTGCGTCAGGAGTTTTCGCAGCCTGCTCTTCGAGCAAGGAAGCGATGTTCTTTTCGCCAGGAAAATCAACTGCTGTATCATTCCACTCAAAGAGCAGTTGGTGACGCTCAGATTGAGGAACAACATCCAGTTCACGCATCGGCTTAGGTGAGGATGTTTCAAGTGCATCAGCCAGCGATGCAAGAGCAGTACGCATGAGCTCGCAGACTCGGGTCGAACCAATCGAGGCCACCGTCTGCGCAGTGAGAATGAAATCCTTACCTTGGTCGTCAACCGCGAGAATGAAAGGATAGTTGGTGCGTTCCTCTTCCCGTAGTTTGTGGATACCGGCCCAGGCTTCGGTCGCTTCGGCAGAGGATTCGTGAACTGCGCCGGGACTATGACGGTAGTTTAACAACGCGGTGAACAGTGGAGCCGGGGCTGACACGCCGCTGCATCTCAGGGCCAGAGAGAGCGGGGCATATTCGTGGCGCAACAAATCGGCCAGCATCTTGTGTGTGCGCCGCAGGCTGGCTTCCGCTGTTTCTGTGTCGATGGAGATGCGGACTGGCAGTGTGTTAATAAAAAGACCCAGCATGTGTTCGGTACTCTGGCCGCCCTGTAGCCGTCCGAAGAGCACCGTTCCGAAGACCACGTCTTGCCGCCCTGAGACCTTAGCCAGCATCAGCGCCCAGGCCAGATGAAACAGGCTGGCGGCACTGACGCCCGAACGGCGCGCCGCGCTGCGAATACGCAGTGCAAAATCACCTTTCAACTCCAGACAAGCTTCCTCAATGTCGCAACCGTCGTTCTGCACATTAAGAAGACCAAAGGGAGCCGTGGGTTCGTCAATGTCGCTTAACATCTGGCGAAAGAACGCTTCGTGTTCGCCCCGGCTCATTCCCAGTTTCGCCTGTGCCACCAGGTTGCGGTAGGGAAGAGGAGCAGGCAACCTATCTTGCTGTCCAAGTAAGTGGGCCTGAATTTCGGCCAGCAATTTTCGCAGCGAAGTGTTATCGTCCACCAGGTGATGCAGCAGTTGCTGCATCAGCCATCGTCCGTTCTCGCGGTCTTCGGCGATATAGATCTGCATCATCGGCGCCCGGCGCACGTCGATTCGGAAATGGCGAGGATTGTATCTTTCGTATAACTCGCGGGCCGCATCGTTCGTCTGCGGCTCCAGTTCAACTTCCTCAACATACAATCGCGCTTTGCGCCAGACCACCTGCACCGGTTCGGGCAGGCCTTCCCATGACATTGCCGTGCGCAGAATATCGTGCCTGTCGATGACCGCTTGTAAAGCTGCAATGTAACCGTCCAGGCGCGCTCGGCTGTCGAAGCTCATCTGGTTGACCAGCAGATAAGGATCACCTTGACTGGTCATCAGATGGTGAAACAGAATGCCCTCCTGCAAGGGCGCCAGTGGATAGATGTCCTGCACGTTTTGCGCGCCGCCAGGAACCGCCGCAACTACTCTGCCGATCTCTTCTTGCGTGAGATTGACCAAGGGCAGCATCTCTGGCACGATGGCATTGCAGCCAATGGGAACGCGATTCGGCGGGATCTCAATGGGTGGTGCGGCGCGACCCACGGTTGCCACCAACTCAGCCAGCGTCGGTGTTGCGAACAGATCCCGCACATCCACCGCGAACCCATTGCGGCGCACCCGTTCAATCAGAGTTACAGCCAGCAAGGAGTGACCGCCGAGAGCGAAGAAGTTGTCGTTCCGTCCGACCTGGTCGACTTGAAGAACTTCGGCCCAAATCTGGGCCATCTTCATTTCGATCTCGCCCTGCGGCGGTTCATAACCAGGAGCTATATAGGCACTGATGTCCGGCGCCGGTAACGCTTTGCGGTCCAGCTTCCCGTTGGTGGTCAAAGGAAGCGACTCCAAACACACGTAAGCCGCAGGGATCATGTACTCGGGCAGAGTCGTCAAAAGATGAGAGCGCAGTTGCTCGGTGCTCACCGCGCCTGGTTCTCCAACGCTGGTGTAATAGGCCACCAGCCGCTTGTCTCCCTGTGTATCTTCGCGGGCGATCACCACTGCCTCTCGCACCGCTTGATGTTCGGCCAGCCGGGCCTCGATTTCACCAAGTTCGATACGAAACCCGCGAAGCTTCACCTGAAAGTCATTGCGCCCGAGAAACTCGATATTGCCATCCGGCAGCCAGCGTCCTAAATCTCCAGTCCGGTACATCCGCGCATCAGGCTCGTCTGAAAAAGGGTTATCGAGAAAGCGTTCCACAGTCAGTTCCGCGCGGTTCAGATATCCCCGCGCCACCTGAACTCCACCGATGTATATCTCTCCAGTGACCCCTACTGCGACCGGCTGACTATGCGAATCCAGAATGTACATCTGAGTATTCGCTATGGGTTTTCCGATCGGAACTACTGACGGATGCATACCAGCCGGGCAACTCCAGGCTGTCACATCCACAGATGCCTCGGTAGGACCATAGAGGTTGTGTAATTTTGCATGGGGCAGCTGTTGCTGGAAGCGCCGCAACAGAGTTGCAGGCAAGGCTTCACCGCTGCACACGACACGAACCAGAGAAGGAAGATCGGCGGCACCAGTATGCTCCAGGAAGACCTGTAACATGGAGGGCACGAAGTGCATCGTGGTAATCCTGTGTTGCCTGATCATCGCAATCAGATAGTCAGGATCCTTGTGCCCCTCCGGTCGTGACATCACGAGTTTGGCTCCGGCCATCAAGGTCCAGAAGAACTCCCAGACAGATACATCGAAGCCAAACGGAGTCTTTTGCAATACCGCTTCGCAGGGGTCGAGTTGATAGGTTTTTTGCATCCAAACCAGCCGATTGACGACCCCACGATGATGTAACATACAACCTTTGGGATTTCCCGTGGAACCAGAGGTGTAAATCACATAGGCGAGATGATTTGAAGTTAGAGCGAAGCTATGGGGATCGGGATTGGTGTCGGGTTGATGCTCCCACGACGATGTTGCCGTCAGATCGATGATCTGTGATCGAGTTATCATATCCGAGAACAGCGCGGCAAGATGGCTTTGCGTGAGCACCGCAATCGGTGCACTGTCTTCCAGCATGAAGCTCAGCCTGTCGATCGGATAAGTCGGGTCAAGCGGAACGTAAGCGCCGCCGGCCTTGAGCACGGCCAATAGGGCGACTACCATCTCTGTGCTGCGCTCGGCGCAGATCGCAACGCGGGTGTCAGGCTCTACCCCTAGATCTCGCAGGCTATGGGCAAGTCGATTGGCTCTCTGATTCAGTTCCGCATAGCTCAGCGACTCATCTTCGAAGACCAAGGCGGTGGCATCGGGGGTTCTAGCAACCTGCTCCTCGAACATCTGATGTACGCACTTGTCGCTGGGGAACTCGGTTTTGGTGTCGTTCCATTCGTAGAGCAGTTGACGACGCTCAGATTCAGCGAGCATGGGTAGCGTGTCGATGGCCTGGTCAGGATTGGCGGCGATCCCTTCCAGCAGGTGGACGAAGTGATCCATCATGCGCTGAATAGTCTCGCGCTCGAAAAGATCGGTGTTATAGATCATCGTGCCGAAGAATGTGTCTTCTTGTGACGAAGCCATGTCGAAGTCAGCGGCGGAGGATGTCATGCCGCCGAGGCGCACGAACCCATCCCATCCTTCCCACATCGCCAGTTCAAGATCGAACTTGGCCACTACCATGTCGACGGGAAAAACGCTCATGGAAAATGCGCTGGTGTCCGGTAACTCGATCTTCGGCGTGGAACTGAATTGGAAGTTGACCTGAAAGAGCGGGTTGCGCGCCAAGTCTCGCACCAGATGCAGTTCGTCCACCAGTCGCTCGAACGGAACTTCCTGATGCTAGTACGCTTCGACACAGGTCGCGTTGACGCGGCGAAGCAGAGTGCGAAAACTTGGTTCCCCGGTCATGTCGGCGCGCAGCACAAGTGTGTTCACGAAAAAGCCGATGACGCTTTCCAACTCGCTGCGGCCGCGGTTGGCGAATGGCGTTCCCACTGTAATGTCGCGCGAGCCAGTCGAGCGATACAGCAACGTATAGAGTGCGGTAAGTAGCACGACGAACGGGGTAGAACCTTCTTCTCGGCCAACCTTCTTGAGTGTTCGACTCAGTGCCGATGGCACTGCGAACGCCACTGACGCGCCATTAGAAGTCTGCATCGCGGGACGTGGGTGATCGATTGGTAGAGGAAGAAGATCTATATCAGCCAGCTGCTTTTTCCAGTACGATAACAACCGTTCCTGGGTCTCGCCCTGCATTCGCTCCCGCTGCCAAATTGCGTAATCGACATACTGCAGCGAAGGCTCGGGTAATGGAGAAGTCGATCCTGCTCGAAAGGCAAGGTAGAGCATACCGAGTTCGCGAGTGAGAACATCGGCGCACCAGCCGTCGGAGACGATGTGATGAACGCAGCCCAGGATGATCGAATCATCGTCGGCGAGTTGCAGCATTTTGAGGCGAAAAATCGGACCGGCCGCGAGATCAAACGCCCTTCTCATTTCCCCGGCCGCCAACCGCTTCGCTTCAATCTCCCGCTCCTCCGCAGGCAGGTGACGCAGATCGATGACCGGCAGCGTCCTCCATTCCGGCGTAGCGATAATTTGCACCAGCTTGTCGCCCTCTAACTCGAAGGTTGTGCGTAATGCCTCGTGACGGCGAATAAGCTCGTTGAAAGCCTTCTCGAAGGGCTGGGCGTCGAAACGGCCGCCGATGCGGAATGCAAATCCATTGTTATACGCCGGATTGCTCGGCTCGAGCTGGGCCAAAAACCACAATCTTTCCTGTGCCAACGCCAGCCGGAAACGATTCGAAGTTCGCGGCTGACGCATAATCGCGCCCGATGCGGGGCCACTTTTCTTAAGCTGCTGAGCGAGCTTGCGCAGCCGCTCAGCAGGAATCGCAGCCAGACGACTCTTGATATCAACCATGTTTGGCTATGCCTCAACGAAGACGGATTGGTTAGCCAGCGTTAGGGCGATTTTTCCGACATGTGTGCCACCGGACATGAACTTGAACGCACTCGAAAGTTCGCCCACGGGGAAAGCCTGCGTCGGCAGCGCCTTGAACGTGCCGTCGGCAATCAGATCAAACAGCTCGGAGACGCTGGCCGCGACCTCCGGCCTCATGGCCAAGTCGATACTTTGAAATGAAATGCCCTTGTGAAACGGGAATAGGCCGATCTGCGCGTTGGAGTAGATGTCGCGCTTGCCGATCTCCACGAAGCGGCCGAGACTGCGCAGCGCATCGAGTCCTCTTGGGATTGCCGCGCCGGTCAGCGAGTTGAGGATCACGTCAACGCCGTCGCCGGTGAGGCGCATGACGTCATCGGCCCAGGAGAGCGAGTGTGAGTCCATCAGATTTTTTACACCGAGACCGCGAAGCAACTCGCGCTTCTCCTCATTGCCCACCGTGGCGTAGATCTCGGCCCGGCAATGCTTCGCCACCTGAATAGCAGCTAGCCCCACACCACCGGCAGCAGAATGGATCAAGACGCGTTCGCCAGGGGCGAGACGAGCCAGTCTGGTCAACGCGAAATAGGCAGTGATGAAGACGGTGGGAATCGCGGCCGCCTCCTCGAAGGTCATACTGGGAGACTTCTTTGAGGCGAAGCCGGCGTGAACAATCGTGTACGCCTCATAAGGCGCGCCGAAGGCATAGACTTCGTCCCCGACCTTGAAGCGATCGACACTTTCCCCAACAGAAGTGACCACTCCAGAGCAGTCCGATCCCATCACCGGAGTCTCGCCAGGAAGGCTAGGATACATGCCGAGGGCGATCATCAAGTCGCGGAAATTGACTCCGATGGCCTTCGTCTGGATCTCGATCTGGCCTGGCCCTGGGACGCGGCGCGGGATGGATCGAAAGGTAATGCTATCGAGAATGCCGGTCTTGGAGACGACAGCGCGGAAATTTTCCGCACTGCCGTGTACGACGCGGTGACGGTTAGTGGCCACCGGTTGGATTGGTTTCACTGACGGCGCCGAAATCGGTGCGCAGTCCTGCTGTTGCTTGAGTTCTTTGAAAAACAGTGCCCGCTTTTCCGGCGGCAATTTGGCAATACGTTCCGCGATCGCACTCATGTTTCACTCCTGTGTTAGTTTCAAAAGCGTTTAGACGGAAGCGGGTTCCTCTCCCGCCATCTCTTCGAGGTCGGCCAACATAGCCTCGAGCGCATCGGGATCTTCCTGCCCTGCGAGAGCGACAATGATCGCTTCCGCTATTCCGGCGACGGTTGGCTCCTTGTAGATCGTCTCGAGCGGCAGTTCGACCTGAAATGTCTCGACGATGCGCGAGATCACCTGAATGGCCAACAGCGATTGGCCGCCCAGTTCAACAAAGTTGTCGTTGACACCAATGCCGTCGATGCCAAGCACATCCGACCAAATCTTGGTGATCGTTTCTTCGATTTCGTTGCTCGGGGCGGCGTATTCGGTTTTGATTCTGGGACGCGGATGGGTAGAACGCGAAGTTGCGGCCGCTCCCTTCTTCTCGTCATCCATTCCGCCGGCCGTGGCGAGTGAGCGCTGGTGGCGATAGCAGAAGTCGGTGGTAGAGACGATGATCTGCGGGACCAGCGGTCCGGACAGTATTCGACGTAGAGCCTCGACGCCCTGCGCCGGCAGAATGAATTGTTCCAGACCCGCGATTGAAGAATCAGCCGTGGGAGCGCCATCAAGATCTTGCGAACGTGTGGCGCCTGCCGCAAGCTCCATGACGGCCGCGGAGGTCTTCTTCAGCGTGTAGCCTTCGATGAGAACAAGTTCGTTGCCCAACTCATCGGTGATCGTAATATCGAAGGCAAGGACTTCCTTGGGTACTTTGTTCTTGGCTTCGAAGCGCGCGTAGCTGTAGATGCGCTTGGGAAGGCGTCCCTTGATCAACAGCGACTTATAGTAGAAGGGGAGATAGGTGCCGTCCCCCGCGTATTTGTAGGCGAAGGCTGTGGCCGTGTCCATGAGACCCGGATGCAGGACAAACTCGGAAAGATCCCCTGAGTATGCCTCCGGGAGTTCCAGCAGAGCCAGAGCTTCGCCCTTACCGGCGTGCACGCGCACGATATTCCGCCAGCGTTCACCTACATCGACAGTAGCCTTGGCCTCTTCCTGCTTCACCGGGAAGGCTTGTTCGGCCCGCACCTCAGTGCAACGGGCGATGATCGAAGCAATGTCATGCCGACGGGACGGCTGAGTGTCGCGATAGACGATCTTTCCCATCACGTGCTCGGTCCAATCCTGTCCTGCCTTGCTTTTGAAGACGAAGGAAGTGGCGTCGCCATTCGAACTAATCGACAAGCGTAGATCGCGGGTGGCATCGGAGGTGCACATGAAGGGCGCTACCAGATAGATGTCGCGGAGTTCTACTTCGCGGCCTTCAGCTGTCCGATTTGCCGCAGCACGAGCCATCTCGACATACGCGGTCCCGACCAGCGTTGGAGTGCCGGCGATGCGATGCTCGCCGATTGTCCAATGTGTCTTAGCTGAAAGCGTGGCCAAGTACGTTTCTTCGTTCCGCGAGATCGTGAAGCGCTGCAACAGCGGATGGTCGAACGGCTCATACGCCGCCTCTTCGGTTGCGCCGTACATCTTGCGCTGGCTCTTGGCCAGCATTCCCACTTCCTGCCAGCCATCCCAATCAACAGCCACAACCGGCTTCCCTTCGAAGAAACGGCGCTGCGCAAAGGCATTGAGGAAGGCGTTGGCCGCGGCATAGTCTATCTGACCGACATTGCCGAGGATGCTCGTAATTGACGAGAACAGGACGAAGAAGTCATATGGTTTATCGCGGAAAAGCGAGTCGAGAACGAGTGTGCCGCGGACCTTGGGAGTCAGCACGGCTTCGGCGGCTTCGCGCGTCTTCAGCGGGACGATGCCACCACCCGCGATGCCGGCCGCGTGGTAGATGCCATGGATCGTACCGAATCGCGCCTCGGCAGTGGTCACTGCCGCGCGCATCTCGTCGATGCTCGATGTGTCGGCGGAGCAGACTAGCACCTCGCCACCCAGTTCCTCAATATGGAGAATGGATTTCACTTTTCGGCTTGTCTCATCGTCTCCTGTAAAGTGATTCCACTGTTCGCGCGGCGGCATAGGCGAGCGTCCGATGAGCACGAGGCGAGCCTTGGCGTTGCGAGCCAGATCTTCTGCCAGAACGAGTCCGATGCCGCCCATACCGCCGGTGATGAGATATGTGCCACGCTCGCGGATACGCGGAACGACCGCGCCACTCTTGGCGATGCGCACCGGTTCGTAGCTCTCAATCCAGCGAGCCTTGCCGCGATACGCAACCACAGCCGCATCGTCGGTTGCCATGATCTCGTTGATCAACAGGCCAGCGGTTGCGCCAAGGTGATCGGGGTCGATCACGACATCGATTGCACGGCAGTGAAGCGAGGAGTATTCCTTGGTGATGACTTTGCAGGGACCAAGAAGTGTAGATTTTTCCGGCGACACGGCCCGGTCACCGTCGACGTCCAGCATGTCATTTGAAACAATGCCGAGTTGAATCGGCGAGGTGATCTTCATGCTTATGACCGCCTGAGCCAAGTAAAGAATGCTATAGAAGCTGTAGTCCTGTGCGTGGTAGAGGTCGTCCAACGCGAGCGGCGAGGATGTCACATTCCAGAGATGCGCTACGTGCGTCGGCACACGACCGCTATCGCGCAACTCGGAGAGGAGCCGATCATAGTGATCGCGATCAGCCGGATTAATTTCGAAGACCATCTCGCTCACTTCCGCGAAGCTTGATCCAGACCGTACAACGATGACCCGGTGCCCCTGATCGATGAGTTGCTTTTGCGTGACCGCAGCCAGGCCAACGGTATCGCCAAAAACGATCCAGGTGGACTCAAGCGAATCGGTGTGGGGAAGCAGCGATGCCGGGGCAGTGCGCTTGAACGAGGGGATATAGAACCAGTCCGCCATGTCGGTCTTGGGTCTGGTGGCTGAAAGGCTGCGTGAAATATCCGCCGGCGCAACCTCGTCAATGTAGAAACGCTGGCGTTCAAACGGATACCCCGGCAGCGCCACGCGGAGACGACGCTCGCCGGCGGCGAAGGCATTCCAGTCAATCTCAAGACCTGCAATCCAGAAACGACCGATCGTCATCAGCATATTGACGATGTCGTTCTCGGCTTCAGTTGGATGCCGCAATGAACCGATGACCGCGGTCTTCGGCGTGGCATTCGGATGCTGCTTGAGTGTCGATTGCAATGAGCGGCCCGGGCCGATTTCGAGGAAGATACGCGAAGTGTCTTCCAGGAGCACTGTTGCGCCGTCGAAAAATCGGACTGCCGAGCGGAGATGGCGAGACCAGTACCCCGGATCGGTGGCTTCCTCGGCCGTAATCCAGGTACCGGTGACGTTCGAGATGAAGGGAATCGTCGGCGCGTGCAGCGCAACGCTCTTCACTGCCCTCTCGAAATCGCTTAGGATCGGATCCATCATCGCGGAATGGAAGGCGTGCGAGGTCTCTAGACGCTTGAAGGAAATCTTTTCCTGTTTCAGACGCTCCTCCAGCGCTTCGACCAGCGGTGTCTCGCCGGAGACTACAGTAACCGACAGGCCGTTGACTGCGGCGATGGAAAGACCACGACCGAGGTGCGGTATGACCTTCTCCTCCGGAGCAATGACGGCGGTCATCGATCCGGCAGGCAGGGACTGCATGAGACGACCGCGCAGGGCGATCAGCCGTAAGGCGTCCTCAATGCTCATCACTCCGGCCAGACAAGCAGCAACGTACTCACCGATACTGTGGCCGATCATGGCCGATGGGACCACGCCCCACTTCATGAACATCCGCGCCAAAGCGTATTCGATTACGAAGAGCACTGGCTGCGTGATGGAAGTCTGGCCGAGCTTCACGGAAGCCGCCTGTTCATCTTTGGCCGGATAGAGCAACTCGCGGATGTCCACACCACCGAGGTTCGGCATCAGCAGAGTGGCACAGCGATCGATCTCAGACCGGAAGAGTGGCTCGGCGTGATAGAGATCGCGGCCCATCTGCACATATTGGTTCCCTTGACCCGAAAACATGAATACAACTGAAGGGGTCTCGGCGACAGGTGAGCCTACGGCCGAACGGCTTGCCAATAACGTCTGCAACGCCTCGGCGCCATCGCCAGCGTTGACGCCCGTGACGACAATGCGGCGGCTATCGAACGCGCGGCGCCCGACGCGCAGGGTGTGGGCGACGTCGGCGATGTTGATGGAAGTCTCCTGGCGAAGGAGGTCGGCAAGCTCGGTAGTGGCGTTATCAAGCGCTTCCTCGCTGCGCGCGGACAGAGTCAGGAGCTGCCACTCGCGCGAGGGACTGCTGGGCGCCATCTCCGGAGCCTCTTCGAGAATGACGTTGGCGTTCGTGCCGCCCACGCCGAATGAGTTGACGCCGGCCCTTCGGGGAGTGCCATTGGTCTCCCACTTGACCGATTTGGTGGCCACGTAGAACGGACTCGCTTCGAAGTCGATCTCCGGATTCGGAGACTGGAAGTGAAGGCTCTCGGGGATGGTCTTGTGCTTGAGAGCCAGTGCCGTCTTGATAAACCCCGCGGCGCCCGCTGCAATATCGGTGTGGCCAATGTTCGTCTTCACCGAGCCGACCGCGCAGAAATTCCGCTTGTCGGTGGACTTGAGAAACACTTTAGAGAGCGCGGATATCTCGATCGGGTCGCCGAGTTGCGTGGCCGTGCCATGTGTTTCGAAGTAGCCTATGGTCTCGGGCGCGATGCCAGCCATGGAGATCGACTCCGCAGTTACAGCAACCTGGCCATCAATGCTGGGAGCGGTGAAACCGATCTTGTTCGAACCGTCATTGTTGATGGCGCAGCCCCGGATGGTGGCGTAGATGTGATCGCCGTCAGCAAGAGCATCGGAGAGGCGCTTGAGAAGCACCACGCCGGCGCCGCTGCTGAACACAGTGCCATGCGCATTGGCGTCGAACGTGCGGCAATGACCATCCGGCGACATGATGCCGCCCTCGACATATATATAACCGCCCGCCTCCGGGAATCGAATTGAAACTCCGCCGGCGAGAGCCATGTCGCACTGGTAATTAAGAATGCTCTGTGCGGCCATGACGATAGCCACGAGCGAGGTCGAGCAGGCCGTCTGCACCGTGATGCTCGGGCCGCGAAGGTTCAGCTTGTAGGAGACGCGGGTGGCGATATAGTCCTTGTCGCCCGAGGTAATGATGGACAAACCGCTGACGCTCTTCATCAGCTCCGGGTCGTTGTAGAGTTGGTGGAGATAGTGCGTGACGCCAGTTCCGGCATAGACGCCGACGCGGCTCTTGACCTTGTTAGGATCGTAGCCGGCATCTTCGAATGCATGCCATGCGCATTCAAGAAAGACACGGTGCTGGGGGTCAATGATTTCAGCCTCGCGGGGGTTCATGCCAAAGAAAGCGGCATCGAACATATCTCCTCCGCGGACAACACCCCGGGCCTTCACCAAGTTTTTATTGCGGAGACGAATTGGATCTACGCCCGACTCCAGAAGCTCCTCATCCGTGAAGAATGTGATCGACTCGATACCATTCTCAAGGTTGTGCCAATACTCGCGAATGTTCTTCGCTCCCGGATAGCGACTCGCCATCCCAATGATGGCGACGGATTCGTCACCGTTCTGCAATTCGATAGTGCTCATTAGTTATTTCCTTTTTGAAGTGTCGTTTGGAACTTGCGTTTGATGGCGGATCTTTGAAGACGGCCGCGCTCGACCCCTTCATCCCACGAGGTGTCATCGTCTCCCTTGGCCAGGTACCCCGCGAGCGAACGGACCGTGGGATGACGGAAAAGCTCGATGATTGGAACGTCTCTGCTTAGCTTGTTGAGAACGATAGTTCGCATCTGAAGAAGTAGGAGCGAATGCCCGCCTAGATCGAAGAAGTTGTCGCGGGCTGATATCTTATTGATCCCCAGAACCTGCGCCCAGATCTCTGCCAACTGCGTCTCGATATCGCCGACCGGTGCTTCAGACTTGTGCGCCGTGTATGCATCCGCTTCGGGAGCGGGCAACGCTTTGCGGTTCAGCTTGCCGTTGGGCGTCAATGGAAGAGAATCCAGCCGCACATAAACCGCCGGAACCATGTATTCAGGCAGAGTCGCCGATAGGTGCAACCGCAATGCATCTGCCTGTTCGCCCTCATCCGCGGCTGTGTAGTAAGCCACCAGCCGCTTGTTCCCCGGTGTATCCTCGCGGGCGATCACGACCGCTTCGCGTACTGCGCAATGTTCGGTCAGCCGCGCTTCGATCTCACCTAACTCGATTCGGAAACCTCTGATCTTCACTTGGAAATCGTTGCGTCCAAGAAACTCGATGTGGCCGTCAGCAAGATGGCGTCCAACATCCCCAGTCCGGTACATCCGCGCACCTGGATCATCGGAAAAGGGGTCGTTGAGGAAGCGTTCCGAGGTCAGCTCCGGGCGGTTCAGATATCCGCGCGCCACTCCCGCTCCGCCGATGTAAAGCTCGCCTATTACACCCACCGGAACCGGTTCACCCAGCGCGTCCAGGATGTACACCTGCGTATTGGCAACCGGCCGGCCGATGTGTGGAGCGAACCCTTCGCTTCGCCTCATCGCCACCCATGTGGAGTAGGTCGTTGTTTCAGACGGCCCGTACAGATTGCACACTGTCTCCACATTCGTCGTGGCAAAGATTCGTTCCACCAGCGCACGCTTCAACGGCTCGCCCGCCAGGTTCACTGTGTGCACGGTTTTTGGAACTGCTCCCGCATCGACCAGCGCGCTGATGGCCGAAGGAACGGTATTGATCAATGTGATATCGACCGGCCGGCAAACCAGTTCCAGCGCATCGCGCACGATCACCACCGTCCCCCCTACCGTGATGGGGACGAAGAGCTCATAGACAGCCAAATCAAAATTGAGCGAGGTCGAAAAGAGCGTTCGTTCCAGCACGTCGCGGGAAAAAGCCGACTGTCCCCAGCAAATGAAATTGACTGCGCTGCGGTGCTCAATGGCTACGCCCTTGGGAATTCCGGAGGAGCCGGAAGTGTAGATTAAATACGCAAGGTTTTGCGGAGTGAGATCAATGCCGCATGAGTCCGGGTTGGTTTCCATCTCCTGTTGCCACGCAGTTGAATCTGACAGGTCCAATACGCACAGGCCGTCATCGATGATGTCGGCGAACAGTTCGGTCAGATGGCTTTGGGTGAGCAGAACAACAGGCGCGGAGTCCTGCAGCATGAAACGAAGCCGTTCGGCCGGATAGGCGGGGTCGAGAGAGAGATAGGTTCCTCCGGCCTTCAGTACTGCAAGCAGGCCGGCCATCATCTCGAAGCCACGCTCCACGCAGATAGCCACGCGCGTATCCGGCTTCACGCCAAGCTTGCGCAGATGGCGCGCCAGCCGATTGGCCCGACAGTTCAACTCCGCATAGCTCAGCGAGTCATCTTGGCAGATTGCCGCCACCGCATCCGGGCTCTTGAGTACCTGCTCTTCAAACAACTGATGTACGCACTTGTCACTTGGGAATTCTGCTTTGGTGTCGTTCCACTCGTAGAGCAGTTGATGACGCTCAGGCTTCGAGAGCATGGGTACGGTACCGATGGCCTGATCGGGGTTGGCTGCGACTCCTTCGAGCAGGTGGACGAAGTGATCCATCATCCGCCGGATTGTCTCCGGCTCGAAAAGGTCGGTAAAATAGGCGATCTGAATCCGCAGGCGGCCGCCTATGGTGACAATAGACATCGCGAGATCGAATTTGGCGCCATCGCTGTCTGCATCGAATTCGAATGGCTCAACGTTCAGTGTTCCGAACTTAAATTCCGCAGGGTCGTCAGGCCGAACGTCAAGTGTGACCTGAAAGAAGGGATTTCGGCTGACGTCACGCTGCGGCCGCAGAGCCTCAACGAGTTTCTCGAAGGGAATATCCTGGTGCGAAAAGGCACCGAGGGAGAGTTCGCGGACTTGCCGGAGAAGATCGCGGAAGGTTGAATCGCCGTCGACTCGCGCGCGAAGGACGAGCATATTGACGAAATAACCAATGAGCGACTCAGTCTTCATCTGCGTGCGCCCGGCAATAGGCGAGCCCACGCTCAAATCATCCTGTCCGGTATAGCGAAACAGTAAGACGTAGAACGCCGCGAGGAGAGTCATGAACAACGTCGCCTCTTCGCGACGCCCGATGTCGCGTAGCGCGGAACTCAGCTCACAGGTTAAGTCCTGTCTCTCTTTGGCGCCTCGGTAGCTCGGCGCCAGTGGGCGCGGGTGATCGGTCGGGAGATCAAGAACAGCAACGGTATCGGATAGGCGTCCACGCCAGTATGCGATAAGCTCGTCGAGAATCGCGCCTTGAAGATGTTCCCGCTGCCAGACAGCGAAGTCGGCATAACGGATCGTATGCTCGCGGGAGAACGGCTTCATTCCGGCGGCCAATGCCTGGTACGCCTCGCCGATCTCGTCACCCAGGATGTCGAGAGAACGCTCATCGGAGACGATGTGATGCATGGGTAAAACAAGTACGTGGTCGTTCTTATCGAGGCAGAAGAGCGCTGCCCGAATCAGCAGGCCGGAGGAAAGGTCGAAAGGCCGCCTCCAAAACTCTATGGCGCGAGCGCATAGCTCCGTCTCCCGCTCGGCGGCTGGAACGGAGCGCAAGTCAACCATTGTCAGTTGAAAAGGACCGGCAGTCTTGATCATTTGCTGCGGTCCATTCGGACCTTCAAGGAAAGCCGTACGGAGCACTTCATGCTGGTTTACAACGTGATCGAGGGCCATTTGCAAGGCGGTCGTGTCGAGTGCGCCGTCCCGCAAACGCAATGCCAGTCCCATGTTGTAGATGTGCCGCATGGGGAGGTTCTGATCGAGGAACCAAAGCGCCTCTTGTGAAAATGTCAGAGGAAGCGTCCCGTTACGCGAAGTTGCGCTTAACGGCGCACAACTCTTACGCAGACCGCCATTATTTGCCTTCAGAAAGGCCAATATTTCCGGCTTGCGTGCCGTCAGTTCAGAGCGCAGAACATCGGTCAACACTCCCTCAGGAGCATCGATGCGAATGCGTTCGCCGTCGCCGGACAGTCGCACGTCGAGCGTTCTTAGGCGCCCAAAAATATCAGAGATTTCGCTTGTCGTCATTTTGCACAGACTGGGCTTCAGGTTGTAGATCGTGTGGTTCCTGTTCGTTTGGGAGTCAAGAACTGAACTAAGGTAGGTGCTACTCATTAGTAACACAGGTACGGGAATCGGTAATACGAATTTACTGTGAATATAAACCTGGAGACGTATAACCTTTACGGCGTCGCGTTCTTGGCAGTTTCGGCTTCGACGGGAAATCCCTGAACGTTCGGATTTTCCAGAATGCGTCTTTATATTGTTAATACAAGGTGAACCGGCTATCGTGATGGCCTTGGCACTGCCTTTTGGACTTCTATTTTTCCTGTTGGATGACCATCTTTTTGCAAGGGATGCAGCCCAGTCGGCATTGATTACTGGAGGTTACAATGGTACTTTTGGACAAATTAGAGGAACGGACATCGATGTCTGGTTTTGCTCCCTAAACTCGGTGGTGGCGCCTTCTCTGGAACCGCTGTTGCCGGCAATGGAGCGAGAACGCGCCGAGCGATTTCGGTTCACCACATGTAATGCAATCGCACAGCGGAGCAAGGGAGACTGTCTTACAACTCCATCTCTTCGCGCATGGAGCCATCTGAGGCTCGTTGCGAAAAGCCCTTCGCAACCCACAAGAGCGTCTCAGTATGCTCCGCGAAGCGGAGCACGTCCGGATATTCAAAGACGGTCGCGAGCGGTAATTCAATCTGAAGTGCTTCGCGAACGCGGGCCATAAGCTGGATGGCTCGCAGGGAGTGTCCGCCGAGATCGAAGAAGTTATCGTGCCGGCCCACTCGGTCAAGCTTGAGTACCTCGGACCAGATAGCTGCCAGTTTGATTTCGATCTCTCCCTGTGGAGGCTCGTAGCGGCGCGTAGAATAAGCATCGGCATCCGGAGCCGGCAGCGCCTTGCGATTCAGCTTTCCACTGGGCGTCAACGGCATTGACTGCAGATGCACATAGGCCGCCGGTACCATGTACTCTGGAAGACTCGCGGACAGGTGAGAACGAAACTGCTCCGCGCCTAATGCGCCTTGCTCCGCATTGCTGGTGTAGTAGGCTACCAGTCGCTTGTCGCCGGGTGAATCCTCGTGGGCGATCACAACCACTTCGCGCACTCCGGGGTACGCCATTAGCCGTGCCTCGATCTCGCCCAACTCAATACGGAAGCCTCGGATCTTCACCTGAAAATCGTTGCGCCCCAGAAACTCGATGTTGCCGTCCGCAAGCCAGCGGCCCAGATCACCCGTTCTGTACATCCTCTCTTCTGCGTCGGCAGCGAAGGGATCGGCAAGGAACTTCTCTGCCGTCAACTCAGGACGGTTCAAGTATCCACGCGCCACCTGCACTCCGGCGATATAAAGTTCCCCAATTACCCCGATAGGTACAGGCTCACCGTTGACATCCAGAATGTAAATCCGTGTATTCGCTATAGGCTTTCCAATTGGCACGAAGGACAAATTGAAGTCAGAAGGGCAACTCCAAGCTGTTACGTCTACCGATGCTTCAGTAGGACCATAAAGATTGTGCAACGTTGCATTGGGGAACCGCTCTCGGAAGCGCTGCAGCAGTTGGGCCGATAATGCTTCACCGCTGCACACAACGCGAACCAACGCCGGGATACTCAATGCATCGGGATGCTCTAGAAAGACCTGGAACATCGAGGGAACGAAGTGTATGGTTGTGATCTTGTTTTGCTGTATGGCCGTGATGAGATAGCCGGGATTCTTATGGCCCTCAGGGCGTGCCATGACCAATCTAGCGCCGGCAGATAACGTCCAGAAGAATTCCCATACCGATACATCGAAACCATACGGAGTCTTCTGTAGTACCGCTTCGCTCGGATCCAGTTCATAAGTACGCTGCATCCATATAAGTCGATTGACGACTCCGCGATGCTGAACCATGACTCCCTTGGGATTGCCAGTAGACCCCGATGTATAAATTACATAAGCGAGATGATTTGGAGTAAGTCCAACACTGTCTGGACCGGGATTGGTATCGGGTAGATCCTGCCAAGCGGAGGTTGCTTTCAGGTCTATGACCGGCACTCCGTCACCAAAGCCGGAAAACAGCTTTTCGAGATTGCTTTGCGTGAGCAATGTGACAGGCGTGCAGTCTTCAAGCATGAATCGCAACCGTTCGTCCGGATAGGTGGGATCGAGAGGCACGTACGCGCCACCGGCCTTGAGAACGGCCATTAGTGCGACCACCATCTCAAAACTCCGTTCGACGCAGACGCCTACGCGCACGTCGGGTTTGACACCCAGTTTACGCAGGTAGTGGGCCAGTTGGTTGGCCCTCCTGTTTAATTCCGAGTAACTCAGCGACTCCTCCTCGAAGACCAGGGCGACCGCATCCGGTGTCTTGAGTGCCCGCTCTTCAAACAACTGATGTATGCACTTGTCACTGGGGAACTCGGTTTTGGTGTCGTTCCAGCCGCGTAGTAGCAGATGCTCCCTCTCGACGCCTGTCATCAACGGCAGTTGCGAAATCCTAGTGGTTGGATCGTCGGTCACCGCTTCGGCGAGACGGCGGAAGTGGACCAGGAGGCGCTGCGCCGTCGGGGCCTCGAAGAGATCGCGGTTGTAGCTAAGCCGGAGGCGAAGATCGGCACCAAGGTCATCGATCCAGAGCGTGAGGTCGAACTTCTCAATGGTGTTGTCAACGTCGAGCAAGTCAATCGTGAAGCGGGTGGAGATGTCGATCGCCTGGGGTACTTTCTGAACATCGAACATCACCTGGAAGATTGGGTTCAGAGCTAGATCGCGGTGAGGCTGCAACGCCTCGACGAGCTTTTCGAAGGGGAGTTCCTGGTGCGAAAATGCGTCAAGGCTGAGGTCGCGTACGCGCCGGACAAGGTCTCGGAAAGCCGGATCGCCGTCAAGTGACGATCGCAAGAGAAGAGTGTTGATCAGCGGGCCGACTAACTGCTCGATATCAGTACGATCACGCCCGGAGGTTGGTGCGGCCACGATAATGTCTCGCTGGTCGCTATAGCGCGACAGCAGAACACTGAACACCGCGAGCAGGAGCATGAAGAGGGTTACTCCTTCAGCCTGCGCCAGCGATTGAAGCTTCTCCGCGAGTTCCGCCTCGATAGTGATGGTCTCGCGTCCGCCCAGGTGGCGCTGTATGGGCGGGCGAGGATAATCGAACGGAAGCGCCAGACTCTGCTCGGCTCCATCGAGCTGTTGCCTCCAATAGTCGAGCAACAGGGAGAGATGATCGCCACTCATCCTCTTGCGTTGCCACTGCGCGTAATCGATAAATCGCACAGGTAACGGCTCAAACGGCAGTGCGCGTTTATCAGCCAGCGCGTCGTACGCGGCACCGAGTTCTCGCAGAAGGATCGCGTTCGACCAAGCATCGGTGATGATGTGGTGCATGGTCAGTACAAGCACATGCTCGTCGTCAGCGAGACGCAGGAAGTGCGCCCGCAGCAGGGGGCCAATGGCCAGATTAAAACGTGTGGCCAGCTCACGCACGACGAAAGCTCGGATTTCGGACTCCTGTGCATCACGCGGAAGTCCAGTGAAATCGACCAGCGGGAGTTGTAACTCGGCCGGCCCGATGATCTGCTCTGGGACGGAGGCGCGGCAGACGAAACGAGTTCGTAGCACCTCATGACGTTCGACCAATGCATAGATGGCACGCTCAAGCGTGGTGTGATCGATGTGGCCGTGAAGTCTGAGCGCCATCGGCACATTGTAGTAATTGCTCTCCGGCGCGAGTTCACTGAGGAACCACATCGCCTCTTGCGTAAAAGAGAGAGGCCCGGTGGTCGTGTCCGTGCAATCAATGGCTTCGTCGAGTTCCTCGTCGAAAACCCCTTCGTCCTCGAGGAGAAGAGCAAAAAGTCGTTCCTCATCATCCCTGGAGAGTGCAAGGTCGGAATTTGAATTCATCGCGTTGCTCCATTCACTTCGACGAGTTGCTTGCCTAGCCGCCGCTGCGCTTCGCTGGTCCCGATAGTCCGCAACCGCAATGCAGCCGTGGCAATTCTTTCGATGCGACTGCCGGTCGCATGCAAGGCGAAGGTGCGGATGGTCGGCGATTCAAAGATGTTACGCAGGGAAAGGTCGATCCGCAGTTTGCGAAGCCTGCCAATCAGCAGCATAGCCACCAGGGAGTGTCCGCCGAGAGCGAAGAAGTTGTCGTCTATGCCGATCCGCTCCACGCCGAGAATGTCGCTCCACAGCGCTACCAGCAGCCGCTCCAGTGGCGAGCGTGGTTCGACAATATCTCCACTACGGGTGATGTGAGCTACAGGAAGTGCATGGCGATCGATCTTTCCCGACGGAGAGAGCGGCAACTGATCCATTAACACAAAGACCGAAGGGATCATCTGCTGCGGTACTCTGCCGCTCATCCATGCATGGAGGTCGCCCATCGACACCTCGCAGCCCTCGCGTACGACAACATACGCAACGAGGCGAGGATCTTCGGGAACGTCTTCCCGCAGCATAGCTACGGCAGCGACGATCGAAGGGTGGCTTTGCAAAACGCTCTCGATCTCTCCGAGTTCGACACGAAAGCCACGAATCTTAACCTGATGATCTACGCGCCCGATGAACTCTATCGTGCCGTCGGTCCGCAACCGTCCGCGATCACCAGTGCGATACAGGCGGCCACCCGTCGTGGAGTACGAATCGGGAACGAAGCGTTCTGCGGTCAGGTCGGGAGCTCCAACGTAACCGCGAGCGACAGAAGCACCGCCGATGCAGATCTCCCCAACTGTCTCTCGGCCGACCGGCGAAAGTGATTCATCGAGCACGTACACTGTGACATTCGCCAACGGCGTTCCGAGAGGCAGCGCGTTACCCTCAACGGGACCGCCGGTGAAGCGATGGGTCAACACTCCGACCGTCGTCTCGGTTGGACCATAGTGATTCAGGATGGCGCATGACGGCGCGAGGGTGTGAATCTCCTTGATTAGTGCCAGCGACGACGACTCACCTCCAAGAATTAGCAGTTTGGACGGAAGTACCTCGCCAGCAGGCGCTGAAGCCAACAGCGCCCGCAGATGCGAGGGGACAATCTTCATACACTCGACATTGTGCCGACGCATGTAACTTCCGAGCGCCACGCCGTCGCCGATGAGATCGGAGGAGATAACGTGCAGTGTCGCGCCGGTGGCGAAGGCCGGAAAGATGGCCGTGTGTCCGAGGTCAGCCGCCAAGGTAGAGACGAGCGCAAACGACGACGGAAGGGAGGGACGCATTCGTTCGACAATGGCTCGCAAGTAATTCAAGAGCTGCCGCTGCTCGACGGCTACGCCCTTAGGACGACCAGTTGAACCCGAGGTATAGATCACGTAGGCGAGGTTATCGGGATCCACAGCGGGCGGCACGAAGACGGTGCCTGCATCCACAACATCGTCGAAGAAGAACTTGCGGCACGGAAGCTCATTCGGTAGGAGCAGGGCGCTTTGCGCCAGAAGAAGACAGGCGCCAGAGTCCGCAAGAAGAAATCGAATACGCTCTGGCGGCGTGGCCGGATCGATGGGCAGGTAAGCGGCTCCTGACTTCATGATCGCCAGCAAACCTACGATCATCTCAACTGATCGTTCGGCGAGCAGGCCCACGGTGAGGTCCGGTCTTGCTCCCGCCTCCGCGAGGGATGCGGCGAGGTTCGAGGTGCGGCGATCGAGTTCACCATACGTCAGGGACTGGTTTTCGCAAACAACAGCAACGGCGTGGGGCATCTCCGACACGCGCGCCTGGAATATCTGCATGAAACACTCGGCATGTTCCATATACACCAACTTTCACTAGCGACGATGAACGAAGTTCATCGACCAAATGCTGAAAACCTAGACGCCGAGTCGCGATTTTAGAGTGTAGACGCGATCACGGGCAACGGGTAACTGGGTACACTGGGTGTCCTTGAGAGAGAGTATGACCTTGCCAGCAAACCAAGAGTTCACTTCATGAATCCAGTCCACATTCACTAGAACGGAGCGATGGATGCGCAGGAATCTTGCAGGCTCAAGACGGCGTTCGAGTTCAGTGATGGTCTGGTCGATCACATGCTTGCGACCATTTGCGACGGCGTAGGTGAGCTTGTCCTGGGCGAGGAAGTGAGTCACGGCATCGAGGTCAAGAAACGAGATGCGCTCGCCGACGCGGGAGGCAATTCGCCGAGGATAATCCTGCACTTGAGAACGGAGCGATGCGGTGAGCTGCTGGAGGAGTACGAGCACATCGGGGTTTTGCTGCCAGTCGGGTTTAGTGACAGGGCGGAGGCGGTCGAGCTTTTTCAAGGCGCGTGCTAACTGGGCAGTCTCGATGGGCTTGACGAGGTAATCGATAGAATTCACTTCGAAGGCTTTGAGCGCGTATTCGTCGTAAGCGGTGGTGAAGATGACGAAGGGCTGGACGGTGAGGCGAGAGAGCAGGTCAAAGCCGTTGATCACGGGCATCTGAATATCAAGAAAGAGGATGTCGAAGGATTGACTATTGAGCTCGTCAACGGCATGAGCCGGATCGGTGGTACTGCCTGAAATCTGAATACCGTCGAAGTCAGCGAGGAGACGTGTCAGGCGCTCGATGGCGAGGGGTTCGTCATCGACGAGATAGGCGCGGAGTGGTTGGGATTCCATGTGCATTTCAATCATCCTGGAAAGGAGAGGCGGACGACGGTCTTTTCATTCTTGCGCTCTACTTCGAGTTGGCCTGCGGCACCGAAGAGAAGCTCAATACGGGTGATGAGATTGCCGAGTCCGTGTTCGGGGGTGATGGCTTCGAGAGAAAATCCGGGACCGTCGTCTCGAACTTCGAGGTGGATGCGGTTAACGACTCTGGAGGCGGAGATTTGGATTTGAGCGCCCTGGGCGCGTTGTGAGACGACATGCTTTACAGAGTTTTCGACCAGAGATTGGAGGGCGAGCGGTGGGACTTTCACGGACTCAAAGGAACCCGGAACATCTATCTCAAAGCGAAGGCGGGCGCCGAAACGGGTGTGCTCGATTTCGAGATAGTCGCGAACGATTGTGAGTTCCTCGTTGAGCGATACGAGACCTCGATGCTGGGCGTTGAGGGAAAAACGAAGCAAGGATGCGAGTTTGCCGACGGTGTCTTCGGCGCGCTGGGGGTCGGAGGAAATGAGCGCGGCAATGGAGTTGAGTGTATTGAAAAGAAAGTGGGGATGGATGCGGGATTCGAGCGACGAGAGGCGGGCCTCGGCGAGGAGCTTGTAGGCGCGTTCCTGCTCGACTTGATTGCTGCGCAATGCAAGTGTAGCTGCCTGGAGTTTGTAACGCATGGTCTCAAAGCTCGTGATGCTCATCCCAAACATGAGCGAGATGACGATGGCGAAGGGAAACGCCTGACGGAACTCTATCCAATAGCCACCCGAAGAGATAATTCCGACAAACTGCAGTACAGCATCTCCCGCAAAACAGCCAATGGTGGTGGTGCATACGAGGATGAATGCCTGGATGAGGATGATGCGCCGAGGAAATCTTGCGCCATAACGATGGGTGATCCAGGTGAGAAGAAAGATAGAAGGTATGGCGATGAGAGAGGAATAAACAAGGGATTCGACAATCTCGATACCGCTCTGGCTGAGGCGTTCGCGGCCCGAGGAGAGAAAGATCAGAAAGATCAGGATGGTGACGCCAATAACAATCGTACTGGCTCTCGTGATGAATGAGCCGTAGCCTTGTGGCGCTTGCGAAGTTTCACCCAGATCGGGGGCAGGCAGATCAATCTGATTCTTCATAGCTGAAAACGAATTCCCACGGATGTAGCTGCGGAATACGGGGTTGAGCCGTACTCCGAAGTTGGTCTTCCCGCCGGAATCTCCATGTGGAGATAAGACGAGAAATGGTTGCCAAATCGGCGGTTGGCGTCAAGGACGGCGGTGTAACTGCGGTCGTTGAGATTGGCGACAGTGGAGATGGAAATATCCCATTGCTTCCAGCCAGGTAACTCGCGCAGGCGGCTTTTACCCGCGCGCAGGAACAGGTAATGCTGACGGCCGTTGAGTGGAATGAAAGTCACGTCCTGATAGTAGGGGATGTTGGGCGCGGTGAAAAACTCGCCGATGAAGGTGATGCCGGAGTTGGTGGTGTATTTGGCTCCGAGAAGGACTGCTTCATGCTCGCGCCAGGCTGCTTCGCCATGCAACTCCCACGCTGCGCCGAAGACGCGAGTGAAGGTAAGGCCGCCAAAAGCGTCTCCTCCGCGGTCGTCTCCCGCAATGAGCGAAGTGTCAAACCCGTGCATCAGTATGTTATACCGGAAGGCCGTGGTGTCATGCAGGTTTGCCGAGGCGGGGGCGAGAGCTGCGGTGGACCAGGCGAGGCTGAAGGCTTGCGCCCCGTGGTCATAGTCGGCCTTGATCATGTCGCGGCCTTCATTGAGGTTGAGGCGGTCAGTGGGGTTTGTTGGAATGCGCGGAGGGTCGAGAACTCCGGCAGCGGTGAAGGCATAACCAGTGCCCCAGCGAACAATGCGGCGCCCGGCCGTGAAATCGAAATCGCCTGCGGAGAGGCCGGCGTAGACCTCTTTGACGCGTAACTGGGTGTAAGTATCGGTGTAAGTGTCGGCGATGCCGACCAGGCTCGAAGAGAGGCTCCAGCGCTGGAGATAGCGGACGTTGACAGTTGGCTCCATGAGGATCTGGTTGAGTTCTATGGGCGCGGGAACTTGAAGATTGCTGTAGAGTGTTGCGTCGTCAATTACAGTGAGGGTGTAGCGTAGGTCGTAATGCGCCTCTTGAGTCGGCGCGTCCTGGGACGGAGCGCCCTGAGCTGCCAATGGACCGGACGAAGTCACGAGGATTAGCGGGATGATAAGCCAGTATTTCATTAATCCTGATTCACTCTTTGCGAGGTTAAAAACACTAACGGTCAGATTTGTTGCTTCCACATTTTGGCCAAAATTACGAGGAGCAAGTTCTTCGACTCTGCGGCGCGCCGCTCAAGATGAGAGCATGGAGATCAAAAGATGCCTGTTCGGCCTTGGTAGAAAAGCTTGTCCGGCAAGTCATGGGGAGCGATGCCGGAGTAATCCAGAACGCTGTGGGAGTTATGGCGGATTTCGTCGTAGAGGGTCATGCGGCGAAGCTGGGTTTTGCCGTTTATCGTCGTGAATTCATCGAAGGTGGACGACTTGATGAGCTTGCCTGAGGTGAGATAGAACTCGGCCTTGACGGGGCGGGAATCCTGAACGCGAACCCAGTAGAGGATGCGCTGATAGGTGGCGCCTTTCCGCTTGGCGGTTAATTCAAGGACGTAACATTCGTCGGTGCCCACCTTATCAGTACGGAGATAGACGGGAGTGTAGTCGGCTGCGTAATTGGTGCGCGCAACATCGCCGTTGGATGCATCGCCTGAGAGGCGCTCAAGGGGCGTGATGCGCACCGGGCGGCTGGTGTCTGGCAGATAGACCCACATATCGTCACCGAGCATCAGCAGGTGCTGGCCTTTCTCGCGGGGGCTGAGAAACTCTACGTAGGTTTTCTCGGTGCCCTTCTGAGAGACTTCGTAGAGTTTTTCTTCGTCGGCCTTGTCAGACTCGAAGTTGGTGATCTTGATTTTGAGCACGTAGGAGGGCCAACCGTTGCGAAAGGAATCGGCACGATGGAGGATTGCCTCAGCGTCGGGGTTGGACGCGGGCGTTGCAGCACGGCAAACCACCACACATACGAAGAGAAAGCCGACGGACATGAGCAGCAGGAAAGTACGCAGTTTGAAGTTGATCTTAGACATGAGCGAGTGCCTCCGCAATTTGCAGCCGGGATGCGCGGATCGCCGGCAAGATGGACGCCAGGGCCAGCGAGAGGATCACGACAAGCGAAGAGATGATCATCATGCTGGGCACGTGAAGAACGTGAAAGGAAATGGGAACGGTGAGTCCCGGCGGCGCGGGCATGTGAAGGCCGGAGACGTTGATGAGCGATCCGAGAAGGTTGCCACCAAGAAGACCGGCGATGGCTCCGAGGATGCCAGTGAGCGTGGCTTCGAGCATGAACATGGCAACAACCCAGATGCGAGGCGTGCCCATAGCCAGCATCGTGCCTATTTCGCGCGTTCTCTCAAACATTGACATGAGCAGCGTGTTGACGCTCGCCATGAGGACCATGAAGAACACAATCAGGCCGAGAAAGAGGAAGATGCCGTTAAACATGCCACGTACCTGTTTGTAATAGGTAGCCAGATCGCTCCATTTCTTGAGGACCATATGCTGGGGTAGGCCGTTTAGGCGTGGAGCAAGCTGAGCGGCGACTACGTCCGTGTTGTCGGTTGAGTCGAGGCCAACGACCAGGTTGGTGACTCTATCACTCTGGAGGAGGCGTTGCGCGGAGGGGAGAGTAATCCGTAGATAGCGGGCATCCATTTCGTCATAGCCGGTTTTGACGATGCCCACGACCTTTACATCGATGCCGTTGAGGGCACCGTCAGAGGTAACAGCCAGGAGAGTGAGTTCGTCGCCGACTTTAGCACTCATGGACTTGGCAAGGCCCGCGCCAATGAGGGCTTCGACGTCGCCGCCAGACTTGCCGCTGAGGTTGACGCCGGAGGAGAAGCGGGGCGTAAAGCCAAGGCTGGTTTCCGCTGTGGGATCAACGGCGCTTCCGAGGAAGACAGAGGACTTAACTCCGTTGGACAACATTCCGTAGAAATCGATGCGTGGGGCGACACCGCGCACGTGGCTGCCGGTCTGAACGGTTGCAGCAACTTGACGCCAGTTTTCTATGCCGGTGTCGAGGACGCGCACTTCGTCACGGCGGAAGTGCTCGGCGGTGAATATCTGGATGTGGCCGAGGCCATCACGGATGGTGTCTTCACGAAGACCGTCGATCATGAAGGCGAAGAAGCCACCGGCCAGCAACAGTCCGGTAACACCTCCGCCGACCATGATCAGAGTCATGATAGTGCGGCGGCGGTTGCGGAAGACGTTTCTAAACGCTAGCAGCAAGAACTTGGCCATGGCTGGATTCCTTTATTGAAGCTGGAGCGCGGGGCTTGGGGTTAGCGGCGCTTCGGCGGCAGGGACTTTGTTATGCAGGGTGTCAGAAACAACTTGGCCGTCGGTGAGGCGGACGATGCGATCGGTGTGTTCAAGAAGGCGCTGATCGTGGGTGGAGAAGATGAAGGTGAGACCGAGGCGGCGGTTGAGGTCATGCATGAGGTCGATGAGTTGAGTGGCGTTGTAGGTATCGAGATTAGCGGTGGGCTCATCGGCGAGCACGAGGGCGGGGCGATGGACGATGGCACGGGCAACAGCTACACGCTGGCGCTCGCCACCGGAGAGAAGGTCAGGGCGATGTTTCGCACGATCAGCAAGGCCGACGCTTTCGAGAGCTGCGGCCACTCGGTTGCGACGCTCGCGGGATGGTATGCCCTGAATGAGGAGCGGGAATTCAACGTTTTCTGCGGCGGTGAATACAGGGATGAGATTGAAGGTTTGAAAAACAAAGCCAATCTTCTGACGGCGGAGAGCAGTCGTGTGGTTTGAGTCCAGCGTGGAGGTGTCGACACCGTCCAGAAAGATTCTGCCCTCTGTCGGCTTGTCGATGCATCCAATCAGGTTCAAGAGGGTAGATTTGCCGCTTCCACTGGGTCCCGCTATAGCCAAGAATTCCCCGACGGCAACGCGCAGACTTGCATTGTCGAGCGCTCTAACATAATTGTGGTCCAGTGGAAATCTTCGGCTGACTGCTTCAACGCTGACGAGCTCGTCCATTGCCATTCCCTCTCCCAAGCGTTTTTAACTCTGCCTAAAGGTATATGAAGCGAAACCAAAGATGCGCGAGGTTTCGGACGAAGGGCTAAAAAAGACGGATGAGGGGTGGTATGGAGAGGATGAAGCAGAACAGAGAGGGATTGTAGCGTTTGAATTGGACGGATCTATGGGCTCAGGTCAGGTTCTTTCAGTGCAGATTGCGGCGAGATCTGGCAGATCGAACGGGCACTCAGCGTGCCCGGCAAGCGCCAATTTTATCGGGCATCGCGCCGCGCCAAACGACCTTCTCATCTGTTTTGATTCAGCGGCAGATCGATATTTTGGCGAGGGAGAGGCACACTCTGCGTAAGTGAAAGATCAGAAACCTATGCAGTAAATAGTGCGCGGCAGGTGATGAAACCCTGCCGCGCCAAGTGGAACTAATTGTTGGAAAGTCGATTCGAGGACTCCGAAGTCCCCGAATTTGGACTGAGCTTGCGCTCGCTACTGAATTGGCGGATACGCATTCTGCACCAGCATAGTGAAATAGGGGATCCAGAATGTTCCCGCCTTGGGTGAGTTGGCCATAGCGTTGGTTGGCTCGCTGTTGGCCAGCGCATTGTCGTGCGTTGGATTGCAGTTCGGATCGCCCGTCGTCGACGTGACGCCATTGTACACGCTGCCCGGATAGTTGCCGTCCGATTCTCCCGGCGGCTTGATCCAAACATACGCGGACAGATTGGAGAACCCACCCGGGTTCACCGTAGGCGGCACTCCGATACCGGCGTTCGGTTGATTGCACCATTGGCCCATGTCGTCGCGCAGGTCGATCTTGCTGGCATCGACAAAGGTGTTCAGATCCGTGCTGGAGCTTGCACCTGCGGGCCGGCTGGAGCTGCCCCAGCCATTACGCGAAGTGTCGATGAGGAAGCCAAGCGTGGACGGGAAGCCGGCCTGGACGAAGGCCGCATCGAGCGCCGCTGCATAGTCTTCTTCATCGATGTACGGATCGTACTGATAGAAGGTGGACTCGTAAACTTCCCCGCTGCCCACAGCTTCAGTCGCCGTCATATACGGCTCCTTGGTGGGGCCGTAGTTGGCGGTGTTGGTGATGAAGCCGTCAACGCTCGCCAAACCTGCCGTCGTTCCCTTGGCAACAGATGTAAGGAAGTTGACCGCCGGAGTGAAGTTGCTCGACCAGCCCAGCCATCCATGATGGCCCACGTCGAGATAATTGTAGACGTTGGGCAACTGGTGGAAGGTACTGAGCGCGTACTGAATGGCCTGCACGTAAACGCCGTTCAGCGAAGGCGAACCCGTGACGCCATCGTTTGCGGCAACGCAGTTGGCGATCGCCGAATTTGATCCCTCGCCGGTGTTTGTGACCATGTTGGGCAGCGAGTCATCCTCAACAACCAGCACGAAGCGGATATTCGCGTTGCTTGCGTACGGCTGAAGGATGTTGTAGATCGGGGTAATGTAGTTGTTCTCGTACTCCTCAAGACCAGTGCCGGTCAGCGTCTGCGAGGTTCCGCCAGAGCCGACTACCGTATCCCCACCGGCAATGCTCAGCTCACCGTTCGATGCCAACGCCGCGCAGTCACGATCGGGAAGATCGTAAATGACCAGCGTGACAACGACCGGCTCACTGCCGGATTGCTGCGAGAGCGCCGCAGTGATGTGCTGCTGCAGGCTCATCCGGCTGCTGTTTGCCGCGCCGCCGTAGATCGCGCCAATGTGGTCAAGCCAGACCGCTGTCGGGTAAGTGGCGACAACGTTCATCTGGCTGGCCAGTGTGCCCGATTCCGTGGCCGCCGCAGCTTTCACTTCATTGGACCAATCGGGGCTGATATATTGCGTCGCACTCGCATAGGGATTGGCGACGTGCACAACGGTGCCACCACCGCCGCCACCGCCCGTGGATTGATTCACGGTCAGCGCAATGGTCGTGTTGGCCGTCAACGAACCGGAGGTACCCGCGATGGTCACAGTGGAAGTGCCTGTCGCAGCCGAACTACCAGCCGAGAACGTTACCACGCTCGAACCCGTCGTTGGATTCGTGCCGAAGGTGGCCGTTACGCCGCTCGGCAATCCAGAGGCCGAAAGCGAAACGCTGCCCGAGAACCCGTTCACGTCACCAACCGTGATCGTGTCTGTGGTGTTCCCACTCTGCGTTACCGTCGCTGAATTAGACGATGGCGTCAGGGTGAAACTGCCGGTTGAGCTGCTACCCGAGGTTGCGGTCACGCTGAAGTTGCTCATCGCAAGACCTTGGCCGCCGGTCCAGATCTCGAAGCCGTATTCGACATCGATCAGCCACCAGGTCGGTTCCAGGCTGCCGCGCGAAACCGCATCGGTGAAGAACGGCACCAGGTTCAAATTGTTGACCGAGGTGACGGGCGTGTTGGCCTCGTAAGAAACAATCTTCCACGAGGTTTGATTGCCGGTCCAAACCGACCAGCTTGCGCCGTCGATGGTCACATTACCGACATTGGTGCCGAAGGGCTGGACCGATCCCTGGTTATTGAGCCAGATCATGATTTCCGTGCCGTTGGGCTGGCCGGTCGTCGTCGAGGTTTGGTTGAACCAGATGTCGTACGAGGCATCGTCGGTGTAACCCGAGGGTTGCGTGATGCTCACGCTGGACGTGGCAGAAGCGATGTTGTTTTCTTCGATCGGGAATGGACTCGACGAAGTGCAAACACCCCAATGGCAGCCGTTGTAAATCGACGTATAGGTCGCGGGCGAACCACCAGTAGTGTTGTCGAAATTGGCAGTGGTGAGGGTGAACCCGGTTCCGCTCACCGTAGCGCACTCTTGAAGAGTCGAGTCGTACTCATTCATCTGGAACTCGTAGAGTCCGCCATCGAGCGCCATGACATCGGTTGGCGAGCAGCTGGATTGCCCACTGCTCGTATTCACCGTTACCGTGATCGAGGTGGTTGCGGTGGTCGAGCCCGAGGTTCCGGTCACGCTGATGGTGGCCGTGCCGCTGGCTGAGGAGCTAGCCGATAAAGTCAGCGTGTCGCCGCTGACCGCAACGGTAACTCCCGAGTTAGAGCTGGACGCGCTCAGCGTTACTGCGCCGCTGAAGCCGTTCACGTCGGCAACCGAGATGGCATCGGTCGTGCTGGTGCCTTGGGTAAGCGTTACAGCCGACGAAGCGGGCGTAAGCGTGAAGCTGCCCGTGTTCCCCGCCTGCACCGTCACCGTGATCGAAGTGGTTGCGGTGGTCGAGCCCGAGGTTCCGGTCACGCTGATGGTGGCCGTGCCGCTGGCTGAGGAGCTAGCCGATAAAGTCAGCGTGTCGCCGCTGACCGCAACGGTAACTCCCGAGTTAGAGCTGGACGCGCTGAGTGCTACTGCGCCGCTGAAGCCGTTCACGTCCGCAACCGAGATGGCATCGGTGGTGCTGGTGCCCTGGGTGAGCGTCACAGCCGACGAAGCGGGCGTAAGCGTGAAGCTGCCGGTTGAGCCGCCGCCGCCGCCGTTGCAAGGTGTTCCATTGAGCGCGAAGTTCGTTGGAGTGGCGTTGGTTGCGTTGTTCCAGGTGCCGTTGAAGCCGAATCCGGTGTAGCTTCCGCCGGCCGGAATGTTCTGCCACGATTGACCGGACTGTTCGCTTACCGTGACGTTGGCGCCGCTCTGCGTTGCGTTTCCATTCCACGAACTGCTGATCGTCTGGCCGTTGGCAAAGGTCCACGTCAACGTCCAGTTACTCAGAGTGGTGGTGCCGCCGTTGGCGATGCTGACCGACGCGCCGTAGCCGCCCTGCCATTGGCTCGTGACTGTGTAGACGACTGTGCAGGCCGATCCGCCGCCGCCCGTAGACTGATTCACGGTCAGCGTGATGGTCGTGTTGGCCGTCAACGAACCGGAGGTACCCGTGATGGTCACAGTGGAAGCGCCCGGCGCCGCCGAACTACTGGCCGAGAAGGTTACAACGCTCGAACCGGTTGTTGGATTCGAGCCGAAGGTGGCCGTTACGCCGCTCGGCAATCCAGAGGCCGAAAGCGAAACGCTGCCCGAGAACCCGTTCACGTCGCCAACCGTGATCGTGTCTGTGGTGCTCCCACTCTGCGTTACCGTCGCTGAATTAGACGATGGCGTCAGGGTGAAGCTGCCGCTGCCCGTCGTCGATCCCGTCTCGGCGCTGGCCTGCGACGATGCCGACGAGCTTCCCGCCGCGTCTACCGCTTCCACTAAGTAGTAGTAAGTCGTCGAAGCCGACAAACCCGTGTCCGAGTATGCCGTTCCGCTGGAGACGCTCGCAATCTGAGTGCTCGACGACGGAGTGAAGCCGCTCGTGGTGCTGCGGAAAACCTTGTACGCGCTGATCGTGCAGTTGGAGGGCGCAGTTACCGCGCTCCAGCCCAGGTTGATCGCCGAAGAAGACCCCGAGGTCGCCGTCAGCCCGGTAGGTGCGCTGGGATCGGTGGTGCAGGAAACGCTGCCCCCCGAGGAGAAAACCATGGAATCGAGGTTCCAGCCGCCGTTATCTTCATTCAGCGTTAGTGTCTGCTTGCCCGCCGGCAGTGTCACGCTGGTGGTCACCGTCGTCCAGGTCTGCCAGCCGCCGGTGTTGGGAACCGCGACTGAGCCGGTCAGGTTCGTGCCCGACGAGTTCGAGAGATGGAAGGCATCGTTGGCACCGCTATTGCCGGCCACCAGGAAAGTCACATTGTAAGTGCCTGCCGTGGCCACGTTCACCGTGTATTTGAACCACTGGCCCGAAGCCGTCCAGCCCAGGTCGTTGCTGGTCGCAGGAGACGTGGCCGCCTCCAGATCGATGCCGTCGGAACGGTAGGAATTGTTGGTGCCATTGGTCGAAGTTACGTTATAGGCCACGCTCTGACCGCCCGTATCGTAGTTCTCCGCCATCACCGTGCCAGGTATCGCCGCCGCCGTGCCGCCGTAGGGCCCTTCCGTTCCCCCGCCGCCACCACCGCCGCCGCCGCCGCACGAACCGGCGCATACTGTCGCGTTTACAGACCCACTGGCGCCGTTATAGGCTTCTGTACCCAGGATCTGGTAATTGAATGACCCCACAGACATTCCAAGGCTGCTCCAGTGGTTGAAGTGGTTGGAGGTTGTCACTACGCCATTCTGTCCCATAACAGCACCACTCCCTTGGTCCAGGTACTGTTCAAACGTCGCAGTGCCTTGGATGGAAGGCTGGTTGACTTGCTGGTGCTCGTAAGTTGTGTAGTTACGGCCATCGCTGGTCAGTGAGCCCTTCTGCGACGCATCCGCCGTATACAATTGGCCAAACTCGGTAATGTAGTATTCGACAAGCGGATTGGTCAGCCAGCCATAAATGGAGATGTTGTTATAGCCGCTGGCCGATGCGACGTTGAAGCCGATCACTTGCGCGCTGCCGGGGTTAAAACCCTTGCCGCCGACGACATCGCTGACACCCGACCAGTTGATCGAGTAGTTGCCGGCCGAGCCAAGCGACATCGTCGCCGACCCGCCGCTGCTATACAGCGAATAGTAGAAACCATTGTTCGTGCCTGTGCCATTACCGTTAACAGTCTGGGCACTTGCACCTGTTGTCACCCAACCCACCGCGATCGCCAGCAGAGCGACAAGTATTAACTTCATTGAATGCATGGGGAGATCTCCTTTCATCCGATCGTTTCTTGCCGAGCCTAGGACAAAAACGACTGTCGATATCCGTGGAGCAATATCCACGGCTACCTTGCCAATATCGATGACTGACTTCTCGAAGCGTCAGTCTTTTGCGGAAGCGCACCAGGACAACGCATACAGGTAGAACAACAAGCGGTCCCTAGAGTGTGTTTCATAATGCCACCCCGTCGTTCCCAGCCTATTTAAATCAGTAGTTGACGGGATTTTGAAATGTTTATGAAACACGCTCTAAGCAATCAGCGCTACGAACACGCTCTCGGCAGATACCAATCCACCGGGTGCGATAAACACCGTTTTGCATCTTCTTCGAATTTCTGGAGAATATTTTTCATCGAAGTGAAGCGCGGAAAAAGGCTAAAACGTTTAAGTCGGAATTGCAAGAAGAAAATTAGCGAGGGGGACGCCCACGATACAAGCGACGCGATCCACGCGTCTGGCCCAGCGCCATTTTTGACGCGATATTAAACACAATCGGGATGACTGACCTTATGGTTCCGCTGGCCAGCACCGGATTGCGGACGAGGAGTTGCGATTCTCTATCTACTGGGCACGTTCGCGTGCAGGCACTGCAGTGGTTTTGCCATTATTCCATCCGGATGTAGCGAGCACTCGATTGGGATTTGAGGGCAATCTTGGAAGTGGTCCTGGCAGAAGGGAGAGGGTATCAGCTCACACCGATCCCCGAAACGCGCATGTAGCTGTGTCGCTCTTCAGGAGTCGCCATGGCGACTGGAATCTTGTGCCCTCCGGCCAGGTTTGAGTCCGAAGAGCTTCCCGTAGCCTGCGGCGTTTATGGCGACCGATCTCACGCAATTAATCGTGAGTCCCGTGTCTCCGATTGAAGCCAGGAAGTAGCGGCGCAAGTCATTCGGGGCAGCAGAGGTGAGATTTCTGCAGGGACGGATCGCTACTGCGTTGGACTATTTCTGAGGAGCAATCGCGAATTCCAAGTGCAGATCAGGATTGCCAGCCGCCTCCGAGCGCAGCGTAAAGTTGCACAAGGGTCAGCGCTTCACCCTGCTGTGCACTTACCAAGTTCAATTGTGCCGCGAACAGATTTGAATCGGTGGTCAGCACTTCGAGATACCCGGTCGACCCGCCCTGATAGCGAAGGCGAGCTAGTCGTGTTGCATCTGTTGCAGCCTTGACCAGCATCTCTTGCTGCTCGCGGTAAGCTCGCTGCTTGTTCAGAGCGATCAGAGCATTCGAAACATCCCGGAAGGCACCGGCAATTGTCTTTTGATAATTCAGCACCATCTCTTTTTGAGCTTCCCGCGAAAGTTGTAGCTGAGCGCGTAACTTACCCCCCTCAAAGAGAGGTTGAGTCAGCGTGCCGATGCCGTAGATGGTTTTTCCGGCAGGATCGAAGATGGTCGCGAGGCTGTCTCCACCGACTCCACCAGAAGCGCTGATGGACAAGTTGGGGAAAAACTGCGCCCGCGCCACGCCAATTTGAGCATTGGCGGCGATGAGAGTGGCCTCTGCCTCTTGAATATCGGGCCGCCGTTCAAGCAGTTGAGAGGGCATTCCCGTGGGAAGATCCTGCGGAGGAGGAGCAAGAGCATTCGCGCCGTGGTGTGCGATAGGACCGGGATTCTCTCCAAGCAGGAGGACGACGGCGTTCTCTTGTTGTTGAATTTGCTGTTCGAGCTGCGGCACCTCCGAGGTCGCTGCGTAAAGCAACTGCTCGGCCTGGCGGAGATCGGAGAGAGGAACCGACCCTCCACCCTCGAGCGTCTTTGTCAAAGACACTGAGTCCTGCCGGACCTTGATTGTTTCCTGAGTAATTTCGAGTTGGGCATCGAGAGCGCGAAGTTGGAGATATGCCGTTGCCACTTGCTGTACGAGCGTCAAACGAATCGCTCGTTGAGCCCAAGTCTGTGCCAGGAGCTGGGCCCGGGCCGCTTCGGTCTGCTTGCGATAAAGTCCCCAGAAGTCCGGTGTCCATGCGGCAGATACGTTGATTGATCCGTCGACCAGTGGGCTGGGGAGTTGAGTTCCGAGAGAAGAGGGCAAAGTTGCTCCAATGCCAGTCCCGCCAATTGTAATACTGGGAAACTCCTGCGAGCGGGTAATCCTTACTTGCGCCTGTTGCTCGAGAATGCGCTGCGCTGCAATGCGAACATCGTAGTTGTTGGCAAGAGCTTTGCGGATCAATTCCTGGAGTTCCGGCTCGCGATATACGGCAGACCATTGCTCGTCGCCGAGAGAGTTTTTTGCGTCACTTACGATCGGGGTATTATCGGCTCCTCGGAAGGCAGGCGGAGCACTGTAGTTCGGCCGTGCATATTTTGGTCCAACATTGCAGCCGGCAAGAAAGCCGAATGCAATCACGAGCAAGCTCAAACGCACAGGCGCTGAGAATCCAATCATGCTTTGCCTCCTTCCATGCTGCCATGAGCACCGACCGGCTTCGGCTCACCGGAGCGAACACCGGGACCGCAGATCGAGTCCATCGTCGTGCCCTTTCCTCCTCTTACAAAACGATGCGAAAGAAACTCAACCACGGCAAAGGTTACCGGTATGAAGATAAGTCCTAGAACGGTAGAAAGGGTCATGCCTCCGACAACGACGGTGCCGAGGATGCGGCGGGAGGCAGCTCCTGAGCCGCTTGCGGCCCACAATGGCAAGCAGCCGACGATAAACGCGAGGGCGGTCATGACGATGGGACGGAAGCGGATCCGCGCGGCATCCAACGCGGCCTCGCAGATGCTCTCTCCGCGTTCGAGATTCGTTTTTGCAAACTCCACGATCAGAATGGCGTTCTTGGCAGAGAGGCCAATGAGCATGACAAGCCCGATGGTCGCAAAGATGTCGTTCTCGAAATGCCGAGCATGGAGAGCAAGATATGCGCCAAGAATGGCGACTGGAGTACTCAATAGAACACTGAAGGGAAGCGTCCAGCTCTCATAGAGAGCCGCGAGAATGAGGAAGACGAACACCAGCGAGAGGCCGAACACGGCCCAGGACGGCACGCCGTTTTCGGCTTGCTGCTCCTGAAACGACATGCCGGAATAATCGAACCCCGCACCCGGCGGCATGGTCTGGCTGAAGACCTCTTCGAGCGCTTTTCGAACCTGACCCGAACTGTATCCAGGTGCGCCGGCGATGTTCAACTGCGCCGCATTGAATTCGTTGAATCTGTAGATGAACTCGGGGCCGGTGACTTGGGTGACCTTGACGAGAGAGCCGAGCGGCACTTGGCTGCCGTTGGCGCTGCGCACATAGAACTGATCGATGTTGGCGATGTTCGTGCGGGACGTGCCTTCCGCCTCAACATAAGTTTGCCATTGTCGACCGAAACGATTGAAGTAATTCACGAGATAGCCGCCCATAAATGTTTGCATGGTGGTGTAGATGGTCGAGAGATCGACCTGCTGTTGAAGCGCCTTCTCCTTATCTACATCAACAAACAGTTGGGGTACGGCCGGCTGATAGGAGGGAATAGCCGCCGCAATTTCGGGACGCTTAGAGAGAGCGCCGAGAAATGTGAAGACGTTCTTTGTCAGAGTTGCCGGATCGTCGGAACCTGAACGGTCTTCAAGAATCATGGTGACGCCGCCCGATGTGCCGATGCCCGGAATAGAAGGCGGCGGGAAGGCGAAGGCGATGCCGTCAGGATTCGCGGCGAGGTTTTTCTGCAGATTGCTTTGAATGTATTCGAGCTGTTGCTCTTTCGTTTTGCGAACAGCCCAGGGTTTGAGGTTCACAAAGAAGAAGCCTGAGTTTGTGCTCTGCACCTGGGTCAGGAGCGAAAAGTTGTTGACTGCGATGACACCTTCGACGCCCGCAGTCTTGAGCAGGGCGTCACTAATCTTCTGCTCGGCTGCATCGGTGCGCTGGGCCGAGGCTCCGTCGGGAAGCTGTAAAGCGAGAAACATGTAGCCCTGGTCTTCGGTAGGAATGAATCCGCCCGGTAGGCTACCGCCCAGATAGACTGCAACCGCAGCGAGGGCCGCCAGTGCGATCATGGCGAATGCCGACTTGTGAATGAGAATGCGAGAGTTATTTACGAACCCATCGGTCGTACGGCCGAAGAATTTGTTGAAGTAGTCGAATCCTCTGCCGAGCAGACCCCTCCTGCGGCCTTCTTGCCGTGGTTTTAAAAGGAGCGAGGAGAGCGCCGGGGAAAGCGTGAGCGCGTTGAATGCCGATATCAGAACGGAAATTGCAATCGTCACTGCGAACTGCTGATACATGCGTCCGGTGATGCCAGGAATTGCCGCCGTTGGGATGAAGACGGCTGCGAGGATGAGCGCGATGGCGACCACAGGTCCGCCCACTTCTTGCATCGCTTTCTCGGTAGCCGACTTCGGGTCCATGCCTTCGTCGATGTGGTGCTCGACTGCTTCGACAACGATGATAGCGTCGTCGACAACCAGTCCAATGGCAAGCACGAGGCCAAACAACGAAAGTGTATTAATCGAAAATCCGAGCGCCGGAAATATAATGAATGTGCCGATGAGTGAAACAGGAACGGCTAGCAAAGGAATAAGAGTTGCCCGCCAGCCCTGGAGAAACAGAAAGACGACGATGACCACGAGGCCTAAGGCTTCAAACAACGTGAACAAGATCTCGCGGATGCCGGCGGTGACAGCCTTGGTGGTATCAAGAGGAATACTATATGAGATGCTCGGCGGGAAAGAATTGGAAAGTTCCTTGATGCGCCGAGTAACAGCGGCCGCCGTCTCTACGGCATTCGATCCGGGAAGTTGGTAGATAGCCATTACGCCGGATGGCGCCTGGTTGTAACGCGCCGAGACTCCATAAGCCTGGTCTCCAAGCTCGATCCGCGCGACATCGCTGAGGTGAAGAACGGAGCCATCGGGATTGGCGCGAAGAATGATGTTGCCGAATTCCTCAGGTTTAACTAGACGTCCTTGCGTGCGGACCGTGAACGTAAATTGCTGACCCTTGGGAATAGGTTCGCCACCAATCTGGCCGGCAGGGTTGACATTATTTTGAGTCTGGATGGCGGAGATCACGTCGGTCGCCGTAACTCCAAGCTTGGCGAGTTTGTCCGGCTGCACCCAAACCCGCAGTGCATATTGGCCACCAAAAACTTGCACGCGAGAGACGCCCTTTACGCGTGCAATCTGATCCTGCAGATTGATGATGGCGTAGTTGGTTAGAAAGTCCTGGCTCAACTTGCCACCTGATGAATTGATGGCGATGAGCATCAATGGCGAGGTAAGCGCCTTTTGCACCGTGAGCCCTGCCGTGGTGACCTGCGCCGGCAGTTGCGACTGGGCTTGATCCACGCGCAACTGCGCCAATACCTGATCGATGTTTGGGTCGGTCTTAACGTCGAAATCCACGAAGAGCTGAACGACGCCGTTGTTGGCGCTGACGGAGTCCATATAGATCATGTTGTCGACGCCATTCATCTGTTGCTCGATCGGTGTCGATACTGCCTGGCTCACTGTTTTAGCGTCTGCGCCGGGGTAAGTGGCAGTAACGAGGATCTCAGGCGGCACGATGTTCGGATACTGCGAGATCGGCAGTGTGAGCATTGAGACGACGCCAATCACAACAGTCAGGATGGCGATAACTATCGCCACGATGGGTCGGCGGATGAAGAATCTCGACATAGTCTACCTGCTCGCCGATGGTTTCGGCTCCGCATCTGGAGCGACCTGAATCGTCGCGAATTCCGGACTCACCGGAGCGCCTTCGCGAAGCTTCTGAAGATTGTCGATGATGACAAGTGATCCTCCGGAAAGACCACTCTCGACGAGCCAGCGGTCTCCGTACTGGGGGCCGAGCGTCACGCTGTTCACATGAACAGTGTTGTTCGCCGCGACGGTATACACCTGCTCCTGTCCCTGCAGTTCTGTAACTGCCACCTGCGGAACGAGAACCGCGTTGTGGATCACTTTGGTCTCCGCTTTCACTCTTCCGAATTGCCCTGGGCGAAGAATGTTGCCCGGATTCGGAAATGAGGCAGCGATTCGAATGGCTCCAGTCTGCGAGTTGAGTTGCCGATCCACGAAGACGACATGACCCTTTTGCGGATAGACTTCGCTATCTGACAGCGTCAGTGTGAGAGGGATCTTAGACGTACCATGAAGCAAGTCGCTGCCGCCCCCGTCCGCCCGCTTGATCAGCGCGAGATACTCGCTGTCGGAGATTGAAAAATAGACCTTGATCGGGTCGAGCTGAGAGACCGACGTCAGCACCGATTGGGTGCTGACAAGATTGCCGACCTGAGTCGTGGCCTGACCTGCGACACCAGTAATCAGCGACCGAACCTTGGTAAAACCAAGATTGAGACTGGCTGTGGACACTGCGGCTTCAGCCGTCTTCACTGCAGCTTCCGCCTGAGCCTTCTGCTGAATCTCGTTGTCGAGCTGGCTTCTGGCAATTGCGCGGGCCTCGGCCAGCGGAGTATCGCGATTCACGTTGATCTGAGCGAGCGCAAGTTGCGCCTGCGCTTGCCCTAACTGTCCCTGTGCCTGTTGTAGCGCCGCCTCAAATGGACGGGGATCGATCTCGAACAAGACCTGCCCCTCTTCGACCTGCGATCCTTCACGATAATCCTGACGAATCAGGTAGCCGTTTGCCTGAGGCTGAATCTGAGCGTTTACATATCCGTCGAGCGTGCCGACCCATTCGCCCGTCAGCGGAACATCGCTCTGATCAGCCTTTACGACATTCACTTTCATCGCCGGTCCAGGAGCAGACGTGGTGGCGCTCACAGTCTTTTCGCACCCGGTGGTGAACCCGACACTCAGCACCAGCGCCATCGCTCCAGCAAGCTGCATCGCGCGGCTGATGAACATACTCTTAGCCCATTGTTTTTGCAGGATGATCATGCTCGTTCTCCAATTAAGCGTGAAAGTTTTTCTCTTCAGGGATCGTTCGCGCCGAGAAAACGTGCTGTGCGGCTTTGATGTGCCAGTTGCTATGACGGATTCACAAAGTGAGTTTCCGGCGGCAATTCTGCGCTTGAAAGGCGCTTCGCGCTTGAGACTCACTTACAGGAGATTGCCATCGCCATGCGTGAGTTTGCGATGAAATACCGGGAGAAGACGGTCTCCGAAGAAGCAGCTCCCGGTCTGCGCAATGCGAAGGTGAGTCGTGGAGGATAGGTCCCGTGAAGGCGCCATGGCGACTGGGAGGTCAATGGTCAATCAGATGGCTACAGTCGCGAACGGCCTTTTAGGAGTAACCCAGTGAATCGCGCGTAACCAACGTTCATTGAGTAATTTGGCCGGCTATCTGTGTTGACACTCGCCTTTCGGCTTGCCGATCACTTACCTAACGCCTTCCGTTATTCGGACATAGGAGTGGTTCACCGGAAGGTTCCATCTGGAACGTTCGATTTTAGGGTGGATTTGAGGCTTATTGAGACAAGATGAAAAGACTCATAAGATGAACTTTGAAGACGGGAATTAATTCACTGGCAATCGCACGGTGGCTTTTGCGCCGTCGCCGTCTTCGCGGTTGATGAGAGTGACCTCGCCGCCGTGGGCCCGGGCGATCTGTTGGGCCAGCGCAAGGCCGACACCGCTGCCTGTCGGCTTGGTTGTGTAAAACGGGACGAAGAGATTTTCTGCGTTGGCGATACCCAGACCGCGATCTTCGATGTTGACCAGCACGGATGAATCCACGACTCGCCAGGTTACGCGCACCGGCTGCGCACCGTTGGCAAGCGACGCATCGGCGGCATTGGCCAGCAGGTTGATAAACATTTGTTCTAACTGGTCGGAATCAGCGTGCAAAACAACCGGTGCGCCGGGATCAAGCTGAATGGTCAAGCGCTGTTCCAAATGCACGATACGCTCCAGAAGGGGCCCAAGCTGAACAGGCTTAAGTTGCGGCGGAGGCAACTGAGCGAGCTTTCGATAGGACTGCACAAAGCGATGCAGTGAGTCGGCGCGGCTCTCGATCACGCCAAGGCCGCGGCGGAAATCGCGCAGCACTACTTCGTCACCGGGAATACTCTCAGCCCGCGCGAGCAGGCTGCCGGCGATGGACTTGATCGGCGCCAGAGAGTTTGAAAGTTCGTGACCGAGTACGCGGATCAGACGCTTCCACGATCTCTGTTCTTCTTCCTGCAACGAGAGACTGACATCGGCCAGAAGCAGCAAGGTGTGCGGCGCGCCGTCCTGTCGGAAGGCCGCCTTTCTCAAGAGCCAGCGGGAAGACTTTGCGCCAATGGAGTGAATTGTCTGGTCAGGCGCGGCGAGCAGGTCATCCAATCCTAACTCGCGCGCATCGCTGCCGATGCAGCGCGCGCGCGTGATCCCGAGCAACTTGACGCCGGCGTCGTTCACCAGTTGCAAGCGATCGTCGCGATCGAACGCAAACAGAGGCGCATGCATGACCTCAAGGATGCGCGCCAACAAAGCGGTGGCCTCAAGGGACCGGACGCGGAGATTCTGCAAGAGGTCGGCCAGTTTGTTGACCTCGGCGGCGAGTTCGCCGAGCGCATCCTGCGAACCGGCACCGCGCGCGCGAAAAGAGTAATCTCCTTCGCGCAGCGAGGCCACGACGTTGGAAAGCGTCTGCAAGGGACGCGCGATGCCGTCGATTATCGCGACGGCCACTAACAGCAGATAAAGCAAGAGGCAGCCTGCGATGAGAAGCGCCGACGCGAGGGAGACGTGTTCCAAGAAAATAAAAAGGCCTGCAAACAGCAGCGCAGGGAGCGAGAGCAGAAGGCAGTACACTCGCACCCGACCGATAGCCGAGAGACGGCGATGAACAGCTTTCTCAGAGGCCATACTTCTCGATGCGGCGATAGAGCGCCGCGCGGCTCAGGCCGAGAGCCTCGGCGGCTTGCGAGATATTGCCATCGCAGCGGCGCATCATCTTGCGGATGAGCAGCGCTTCGACTTCGTCAATACTCATGTTTTCAAACGACGGCGCGGAAGCGCGCGCCGCTACGATGGCCAGATTGGGCGGCTCGATCTCTTCGCCGCGGCAGAGCAGCACGGCGCGCTCGACTGTGTGCTCCAGTTCTCGAACGTTGCCCGGCCATGCGTACTGCATCATCTGTTGCATGGCGGCGGGAGAGAAGCCGCTAAGCTGCTTGCGATAGCGAGCGCGATTTCGCGTGAGAAAGTGTTGGGCCAGAAGTGGTATATCTTCGCGCCGGTCGCGCAGAGCGGGCAGGTGGATCTCCACCGTATTGAGGCGGAAGAGCAGATCTTCGCGGAAGTTGCCGGCCTTTGCCTCTTCATGCAGGTCGGCATTGGTGGCGGAGAGGAGGCGGACGTCGACGCGCCTTGTCTGCGAAGAGCCCACGCGCTCAAGCTCACCGGTTTCGAGCACGCGTAGAAGCTTGGCTTGTTGACGCAGCGGCACATTTGCGATCTCGTCAAGAAAGAGCGTGCCACCATTGGCCAGTTCAAATCGGCCAATGCGATCGGTGCGCGCGTCGGTGAATGCGCCTTTGACGTGACCGAAGATTTCGCTTTCGAAGGTGCCCTCGGGAAGGCCGCCGGCGTTGACCGCGACCAGCGCCATGCGCGCGCGCGGCGAGGCAGCGTGCAATAACTTGGCGACGATTTCTTTTCCAGTGCCGTGCTCGCCGGTGATGAGTACGTTAGCATCGGAGGGGCCGACCTGGGCGATCAACTCAAGCACTGGCTGCATGGATGGCGCGCCTGCGATAAACTCCGGCATTCCTTCGGCACGGAGCAAGCGATTTTCGAGCTCAAGCTGGCGAGCTCGTCGGAGAGCTTGACGCAACTCGGCATGAACGCGGACGAGCGAGAGCAGGCGCTCATTCTCCCATGGTTTTTGAATAAAGTCGCGCGCTCCGCGCTTGATGCATTCAACAGCCAGATCGACATTGCCCCAGGCGGTCATGACGATCACGGGCAGATGCGCGTCATAGTCGCGGATGCGCGCCAACAGGTCAAGGCCCTCCTTGCCGGAGGTGGTGTCGCGCGTGTAGTTGAGATCGATGAGCACGACGTCGTAGTCGGCCTCGCCCAGCGCTTCAAGGAGCAACTGTGGCGAACGGACGCAGTCGACATGGATGTCCTGCGGAGCCAGTAATAGCTCGACAGCCTCGAGGATGTGCGGTTGATCGTCGGCGACCAGAATCCGGATTTGCTCGTTCTTACTGGAGATGGTCTGCCTCCACTGTACCCGCTTTGGCGTCGGCGATTGAGATTCCGTACTCCTCAAGTATGGAGCCTGTGGCACGCTTCACCTCGATTCGCGCCTTCTCGTAAGCCGTTTCTGCATTCACCAGCGCCGACTCGGCCAGCGACAAGTCATGTTCGGCGCTTAAGGTTTGCTGATTCGAGCCGGCACCGAGTTTCTGTTCCTTCTGCATGATATCCAATGTCTTCTGGGAGAGGTCACGCGCTTTGCGGGCCGCTTCGACGCGGCTGGCGCCCTGTTCAAGAGCATAACGCGCGTTACGCACCTCGATGTGAATGCGCTTCTTCAACTCTTCAGCGTACACCTGCGACTGCCGGTATTCTAGCTCGGTGCGGTATTGATCGGCCTTGGCGATGCGGTTGCGCAGCGGGATGCTTAGTTGGAGTCCGACCTGATATTCGGGCGCGCTGTTATTAAATGCGCTTTGCACCGCTCCTGAATAGCTTGTCGGCAGCATGGAGGTAATTCCCGCGCCGTTTGAAGTGTAGTTAGAACTTTTCTCTCCGGCGAGCCCGGTTCCCGCGTAGACGCCGTAGACGCTCAGCGCCGGCAACAGTGCATTGCGCGCGGTTTTGCGGCTTAGTTCGCGATTTTCGAGATCGAGCACCGATTCGGCAAGCTCCGTCCGGTTCTTGAGCGCCAGGTCGATCATCTGCTGAACGGGCTGCGGAGATGAGGCTGCGATGTTGCCAATGGTATCGGTCGGTATAACGGACATCTCCTCCAACGTGGGATCGTCAAGGCTGCGGGTAATGGCGTTCTTCATGTAGAGTTCCTGCAATTCCAGATCGGTGCGAGCCACCGTGAGGTCTTGCTGGCGCGCGGCCAACTCCCCTTCCGCTTTCAGCACATCCATCTCCGGGATCGCTTGCAATTGAAGCTGCTTGCGGCTTGTATCCAGGGTATTCGTGGCGAACTCGACGGAGCGCTCTTGCACCTGCTCGTCGTCGTAGGCGCTGACCAGATCCCAGTAGAGGTCGCAGATCTGAGTTACAGTGGCAATTGCCTGGGCCTTGAAGGCGATGTCGGAAATCTTCTGATTGGTCCGAGCAATGCGGAGAAAGCGCAGGTTGGGTCCGAAGCCAAAGCCCGCGAGGAGCGGCTGCGATACGATGGCTTGCATTTTCGAATTCAATTGCGGAGAGAAAAAATCATAGACGCCGTTTGAGGTTTGGCGAGCATTGAGCCAATTCACCTGCAAGCTTCCGCCGGTGGCGAAGGCCTGACTATAACTCACAGTGCCGGCGATGCTGTTGACCTTGTAGACATTCACGCCCTCAAGCTGGAAATTGGACAGCTGTGTCGCGGTGTGGTCCACGCTGCCTTGCGCAGAGAGGATGGGATCGAAACCTGAGACCGCGGTACCGGTTCCCAGGGTGGACGAGACGATGCCGGATGCGCCCGCGCCAGCGCCTCCTGCGCCGCCCGTCGTACCTCCTGCTCCGCCGCCTGCGCCGGATGCGCCTGCGCCGCCGCCGGGAGTTCCTTGCACGACGCCGGTGTTGACGCCGCGCACTTGGCCTCCGGCCTGGGTGCGAAGAATGTCCATTTGGGCGATGGGCAAATTGTAGCGAGCAATCACCAGATCGAGATTGTTCTCGAGGGCGAGATCGATGGCATAGTGCAAGGAGAGATAGAGCTTGCCATCACGTACGAGAGAGCCCAGGCGCATCGAATTCGCGAGCACCGGCGGCGGCGCAGTCTTACCACGATAGGCGCTGAACGGATTGCGCGATGGGCGCAGCAGTTCGCCGAATGGAATTGTGCTTTGAGAAGCCTGGGGTGCCTGCGGCGCAGAAGTCTGCAACGCGGGCGCCGTTGGCGCAGGTTCAGCCGCAAGTGCGAAACCTGTTTGCAAGAGCACAAGGGAGGCGAGGATCTGTGCGTAGTTCAAAAAGCATGTTTTCTTCGAGCGGTTCACTTGGCACTGACCTCTGTGGCTGCTGCATTTAATGCTTCGTCGCGCGTCATCCAGCCATCGCGCAGTTCGAGGATTCGCGTTCCGTAGCGAGCGTTGGCCTCTGAATGCGTGACTTGAACTATGGTCGTGCCGGCGCGGTTGAGTTCGCAAAAAAGATCCATGATCTCCCGGGCTTGCGTGGAATGCAGATTGCCGGTGGGCTCGTCGGCGAGCAGTAGGGCGGGCGCGTGAACGACGGCGCGCGCAATGCCGACCAGTTGCTGCTGGCCGCCGGAAAGCTGCGAAGGATAGAGATCCTTTTTCGCGACAATCTGGAAGCGGTCAAGAATGTCGGCCACCATGCCTTGGCGCTCTTTGACGGGCAGATTCTTGTAACTCAGGGGTAGGTCGATATTTTCGGCGACCGTGAGATCGTCTAGAAGGTGATAACTCTGAAAGACCATGCCGATGCGTTGCCGGGCCAGGTCGGCGCGCTGCTTACGATTGAGCTTGTGGACCGCGGTCTCGCCGAACCAATACTCGCCCTTCCAGCTATCGTCGAGTAGGGCCAGCACGTTCAGGAGCGAGGATTTTCCTGCGCCGGACGGGCCCATGACGGTGATGAACTCGCCTTCTTTGATGGTGAGCCTGATGCGGCGGAGTACCCAGGTTTCAGTGGGCCCGGTTTTGTAAGTGCGTTCTACGTTCTTCAGTTCGATCATTTGTTACTCCGATCTCTATCTCTACTTCCGGCGGGTTATTCGATTCGCAATGCCTGCATGGGCTCGACGGTGGAGGCACGACGGGCAGGTATCCAACTTGCCAGCAGCGCAGCACTCAGTAGAACAATGGCGACAGCAAAGACGGCAGCAAAGTCGATGGAGGCTATGCCGTAAAAGACGCTATGCATGGCGCGGCCAACAAAATATGCGCCCATGAGACCCAGGCTCAGACCCACAGCCGCCAGAGTCATGGCCTCTTTGAGAATCAGACTCACGACATTGCCTCGGCTCGCGCCGAGCGCGATGCGCAGACCGATCTCGTGTTCGCGTTGGGCAACGGTGAACGCCACGACGCCGTAGATGCCGACAGACGCGAGAATCAATGCGATGCAAGCGAACGCACCCAGGAGCGTCATGATGAAGCGGTCGCCGCCGAGATTACGGCTCTTGATTTCCTCGAGAGTGCGCGGGTCGGCAAGAGCAATTTGCGGGTCAACGGAATGGACAGCGGCGGCGATGCTGTGGAAGACGGCTGCCGGGTCGCCGACCGTATGGACCCCGATATTTGCGGTGGGCCAGGGGGTTTGTGCAAAGGGAACAATAATTACCGGAAAGTCGTCGCGAAAGCCGCGGATGCGAACGGTGTTGAATACGCCGACAATCTGCCAACTGATCGGGGCGCCGAACTTGGCGACGCCGGGAATGAGTTCATCGACCAGGACGCGCTGCTGGAGCGGATCTTTGCCTTTCAAGTATTGATCCACAAATTTCTTGTTGACCATGGCTACGCGAACCGACACCGCAGTGTCCTGATCGGAGAATGCGCGCCCGCGCAAAACCGGGATGCTGTAGGTCTTGAAGTAATCGGGTGTAACCATATCAAAGCCAGCGGCGAAGCGATGGGAAGGATCGGAGAACTCCGGCAGACCGGGGATTGTAAACTCCATGCCGAAGCCAGAGACTTCGAGTGGCAACCCGGTGGAAACGGCCGCATCCGCAACACCTGGGACGGCTTTGATGCGTGCAACCATCTGCTGGTAGTAGGAGGTGATGAGTGCTGGATCTTTAAAGCGCAACACCGGCACGGGGAGCCAGAAAGTTTGGATGTTGGTCGTGCTCGTGCCGAGATCGACATGGGTGAGGTTCCAGAAGCTGTGGATGGCGAGTCCGGCTCCGGTGAGCAGGGTGAGCGCCAAAGCAAACTCACAGATGACGAGGAGACGGCGCAAGCGTTGACGGCCGCTTCCAGTTCCTGAGTTACCGCCATCTTTCAAAGCCTCAGCCGGATCGACCCCGGTTGCATACCAGGCCGGTGCGCAGCCGAAGATAAGTCCCGAAAGCGTGGAGATAGCCACGGTGAAAAGCAGAACAGGCAAATTGAGAGTTAGATCGGCTTCCGTGGGAAGTGTTCCTCGCGGCATGATGGCGACAATTTCGCGCAAAAGGGCCCATCCGAAAACAATTCCAAGGCCGCCGCCGGCCAGAGCGAGAGTCAGATTTTCGGTGAGGAACTGTGCGAATATGGCTTTGCGCGAAGCGCCAAGAGCGGTGCGGACAGCCACTTCTTTTTGACGCGTGGTACCTTTGGCCAGCAGCAAATTCGCCACGTTTACGCAGGCGATGAGCAGCACAAAACCAACGCCGCCGAGAAGCAGCCACAAAGTTTGAATGCGCTCTTTGGGTAGGAAGTCATTGTGCAGCGGCTCTACGGATGCTCCCCTGCCCCGATTGCTTTTTGGGTTGGCCCGGGCGATGTTGGCTGCAATGGTATCCATATTGGCCTGCGCCTGCTGGAGTGTGATGCCCGGCTTGAGGCGGCCCGTGACGAGAAGCCAGTGGAAGTCGCGATTGAGTTGCTCGGGCTTGAATGCGAGCGGCACAAGGAGCCATTGATCGAGCCGGTCCGGCTGGCCCGGTCCGAGTACGCCGACTACGGTGTAGGCGGTGCCATCGAGTTGTACGCTCTTTCCGACAATGTTGGGATCTGAACCGAGGCGCTTCCAGAGCTTGTTGAGCAGGATCACCTCATGATCTTTGCCGAGTGTGCCCTCTTCGGGAAGAAAGTCGCGGCCATAGAGGAATGGGCTTCCCGACATTTGGTACATGCCGGGCGTCGTATATGATGCCTGCAAATACTCCGGCTGTTCTTTGGTAGACAGATTGAAACTGCCGCCGCTGGAGGCATAGATGCCCTGGAATGCGGTGCTCTCGTTCTTCCAGTCGAGGAAGTCCTGAGCAGCGGTGGGGCTGCGGTAGCCCTGATTCATTGACCACACGACAACCAGCTGATCGGGCTGCGGATAGGGCATAGGCGCGAGCAGAGTGGCATAGACGACGGTGAAGATAGCGGTGGTGGCGCCGATACCCAGGGCCAGCGTGAGCACGGCAGTAAGCGTAAAGCCTGGTGACTTGCGCAACTGGCGTAGTGCGTAACGCACGTCCTGAAGCAGCGTATTCATCTTCGACTCTCCCCCTTTCGAGAATTCGGACGGATCGTTATTCAGTTCGCAATGCCTGCATGGGCTCGATGGAAGCGGCGCGGCGTGCGGGAAGATAGCAAGCCACGAGTGCAACGACGCACAGCGAAATCGAGACCGCAGCAAAAGTAATCCAGTCGGTGGTTCCGACGCCAAAAAGCAGACCGCGCAGGAGACGGGTGAAGGCGAAAGAGACAGCGAGGCCGACGGCAAGACCGATGAGAGTGAGGTGTAAGCCCTGGCGCAGGATCTGGCGAAATACGTCGCCCCGCGCAGCTCCGAGGGCCATACGAATGCCGATCTCGTGGGTGCGCTGTTTTGTCGAGTAGGCCACGACTCCGTAGATTCCGACAGCCGCCAACAGCATGGCCAGCAGTCCAAACGATCCGGCGAAGACCACAACGATGCGCTCAAAGACGTTGCCGATCTTCATATTCGTCTTGAGGGTGGTGACGTTAAACAATGGCAGGTCGGGACTGAGATCGTGAACCGCCTTGTCGATGGCGGCGGAGTATGCCATCGGGTCGCCATCGACGCGCACATGGAGGGTCACGAGATCTTCATAACGCTGCGCCAGAGGCACCAGAAAAAGCGGGGCCGAATCATAGGTCAGGCGGCGATATTTGCCGTTGGCGGCGACACCCACGACTGAGCACCAGCGGTTGGAAATCTGAACTCGCTTTCCGATTGCGTTCTGGCCGGGCCAGTAACGATTCGCAAAGGCCTGATTGACGATGACCACCGGCTGCGTCTCCGCATTGTCGGCGTCGGTGAAGTCTCGCCCGGCGAGCAGTGGTGTTCGCAGAGTCTGGAGATAGCCGGGTCCGACAATTCCTCTATCGACCTCAATGGATTCATGGGGGCGGGGAATGTAGCCTTCGGGCAGCACACCTTCCGAGTGGATGGTGAAGCTCAAGGGCGAGAAGTCGGCCAGTGTTGCTGATTGAACTCCGGGCAACGACTTGACCCGCGCCAGAATCTGGCGATCGAGTTCAAGCGCCTTGGCGTTGGGGTATCCCAGCGGATCGAGATCGAACGATGCCAAATAAACATGATCAGGATCGAAGCCCAGATCGGCATCCTGGGCTTTGTTGAGGCTGCGGACGAACAGTCCTGCGCAGACCAGCAGAGTTAGTGAAAGTGCAACCTGCATGACCACCAGTCCTGAAGCCAGGCGCGACTTGTGGAGGCCGCCGGAGGTGTTGAGCGCTTCGTCTTTGAGGACGGCCACCGGAGAAAGAGCGGAGGCACGCAGCGCGGGAACCATGCCGGCCACAACTGATGTGACGGCCGCGATGAGAATCGTAACCAGAGTGACGGTCCCGTCGACACTTGCATTGACATTGATCGGAAGAGTCGTGAACGGCAAAAAGGAGCCGAGTGTTCGGGCCGTCCAGAAAGTAATTGCAAGAGCGACTCCGCCGCCAGCCAGGGCGAGCAGGAGATTCTCGACCATGAGCTGCCGAACCAACCGCCAGCGGCTTGCTCCCATCGACAAGCGAATGGCGAATTCTCGACGGCGCCCGACTGAGCGAACCAGTAACAGGTTCGCAACATTGGCGCAGGCCAGCAGCAGCAAAACGGCCGCCAGAGCCAGCAGAATTGGCAAGCTGCCATAGAAGTAGACGTTGGCGCCGAAGGGCGAGCGCCACAGCGGATCAGTGCTGATCTGGTTGGCTCCCTTATGTGAATCCGGGTAACGATCGGCGAGGTGCTGCATGAGCAGATTGAATTCGATTTCGACTTGACGATGGTCGATGCCGGGACGCATCACGCCCAGAACATTGAGCCACGAGGCGCTGCGATCGTCGATGCGCGTCGAGCCCCACACCTGCCGGTCCATGCCTAGGGGAATCCAAAGCTCTGTGCGCAGGCCGCTCTTGCAACCCTGAAAGCTGCGCGGGGCAACACCAACGATGGTGTACGTGTGACGGTTGATCTGTGTGGTCTTGCCGATGATGGCCGGATCGCCGCCGAAGCTGTTCTGCCACAGATCGTAGCCGAGAACGACCTCCGGCGCGTCGGCGCGTTCGTTTGCGCTCGAAGCGAAGAGCGTTCTTCCGAGAAACGGTTGGACGCCCAGCACCTCAAAATAATTCGCCGACGCGAGCGCGCCGTAGATGCGTTGCGGCCGGCCGTCGCCGGTGAGGGCAACATAGTCATCGTGATAGGCAAGCAAGCCCGTCAGGGTCTTTGAGCCGTCGCGCAAGTCCGCATAGTCAAGGTAAGAGAAAGGCGGGCTGGCGTGCTCGCTTCTCTCGCCGCGCTGGAGCGTGAGCATGTTGGATGTGCTGCGGACGCCGGGAATGGGATTGAAGAGTGTTGAATTGATCCAGCTGAAGATTGTGGTGTTGGCTGCAATACCCAAAGCCAGCGTACCGACGGCGAGGGCAGCGAAGCCGGGGGCTTTGCGTAACTGGCGAAATGCATATTGCAAATCCTGGATTGCGTTCTGAAACAACATGACTATGCCTCTACTTCCGCTTCGAGCTTTTTCAATTCGTTCTCAGAGACGACTTTGCCGTCGAAGAGATGGATCTCGCGCTGGGCGTGCTTGGCGAAACGCTGATCGTGCGTCACCATGCAGATGGTCGCGCCCTCGCGGTGCAGATCGCCGAGCAGATGCATGACCGCTTCGCCGTTCTTCGAGTCCAGGTTGCCGGTGGGCTCGTCGGCCAACAGGATGGAGGGCGCACCCGCCAGGGCGCGCGCCACGGCTACGCGCTGCTGTTGGCCACCGGAGAGCTGCGCCGGATAATGCCTCATGCGATGCGCCATGTTGACGCGCTCCAGGGCTTCCTTCACGCGCTTCTTTCGTTCCGCAGAAGGCATACCGGCGCGATAAGTCAGAGGCAGCTCGACGTTTTCTTCGACCGTGAGATCGCCGATCAAATTGAAGCTCTGAAAGATGAAGCCGATCTCCTGGTTGCGGATGCGCGAGCGGTCG
>CAYTJN010000001.1:33161-110463 GCA_964438125.1 uncultured Occallatibacter sp. | reverse complement strand
CCTCTCACCGCACTTCACCAAAGTCTTCACCATGGTCGGCATCACCAAGTACGCCGTCCTCTTCCCTACCCAGGCGGACGCACTGGCCGCCCTTTAAAACCTCATTCCCCCGAGCCTTGAGGCACGCGTATCATGGCCGTTATGAACCTCGAGACGATACAAGCGGCAATTCGTGAGGCCGGTTTCGACGGCTGGCTCTTCTACGACCATCATCACCGCGATCCCATCGCCGGACGCATCCTGGGTCTGAACGAAAAGGCCCACGTCACGCGCCGCTGGTACTACTTTGTGCCCGCCACCGGCGAGCCGCGCAAGCTCGTGCACCGCATCGAACAGAGCCGTCTCGATGTGCTGCCTGGCGTCAAGGGAATGTACTCGAGTTGGCAGGAATTAGCCCGGGGCCTGGAAGCGATGCTGGCCGGCGCGCGTACGCTGGCCATGCAATACTCCCCCAACAACGCCATCATGTATGTCTCCATGGTGGACGCCGGCACCATCGAATTCCTGCGCAGTCTCGGGAAGCAAATCGTTAGCTCGGCTGACTTGGTAAGCCAGTTTGAGGCCGTGCTCAGTGCCGAACAGATGGCCAGTCACGGCGTCGCTCAGCGAGCCATCGATATTATTCTGGCCGAGGGTTGGCAAAAGATTGCCCGCACACTTCGCCCGGCAACCGGGTCCCCCGGCACCCTCACCGAATTCGATCTGGCGCAGTGGTTGTGTACGGCCATGCGCAACGAAGGGCTCGTCTGGGAAAGCGGGCCCAACGTCAGCGTCAACGCGAATAGTTCCGACTCGCACTACGAGCCCACTGCCGAGCGTTCCGCGCCCATTCGCGAGAAGGATTTTCTGCTGATCGACATTTGGGCGCGCGTGAACAAGCCCGGCACCATCTTTTACGACATCACCTGGACCGGCATCGTTGGGCGCGAGCCCACCGAGCGAGAGCAACATATCTTCGAGACGGTGCGGAATGCGCGCGATGCAGCCATTACCGCCGTCGAAGAGGCTTTTGCGGCCAGGCGTCCCATTCGCGGCTTTGAGGCCGACGACGCCGCGCGGAATGTGATTCGTGCGGCTGGCTTCGAGGAGTTCTTCACCCATCGCACCGGTCACAACATCGCCCAGGAGTTGCATGGTTCCGGTGCGCACCTTGACAATCTCGAAACCCACGACGAGCGCCGCCTGCTGCCCAACACCTGCTTCTCGGTCGAGCCCGGCATTTACCTTCCGAAGTTCGGCGTACGCAGCGAGGTGAACATGCTGACCGCTCCCGCGAAAGCGTGGGTCACCGGCCGAATCCAGAGCGAGTTAGTGAGGATCTAGGTTATTAATTTTTTGAAAGGGCGCGGACGATCCCGCGCGGGGCACTTTTCAACTCCGTCAAAGCAATCCATGGAATCAGCTCCAGGAACCCTGGCAATGGAACTTCGTGCCTCCCTGGTGCGTTATATTCATAGAGAATGGCTACTGAAGACAACAAGAGCGTCGCCGAGATCCCCACGGCTCAATCCAGCCCCCAGCCCGTAACCCCATCCGGCGTGCGAGTTCAATCCAAACAAGTTCCTATCTATCTTCCGCTCATCGCCGGCTGGCTTGTGCCGGGAGCGGGGCATTTTTTGTTGCGCAAATGGGGTCGTGGCGCGCTGCTGGCGGCCTCGATTCTCGCCATGTTTGCTCTCGGCCTCGGGATGCATGGCGAACTCAAGTCCGAAATTCACGACATCCTCGACATGCTGGGCTTGGCCGGCGATTTGGGCAACGGCCTGCTTTACTTAGCCAGCCGGCTAGCAGGTCTGGGAGCAGACAAGGTGCAGGTGACCGTCGCCGACTATGGCACGCGCTTCATAGTTGTTGCCGGCCTGCTCAATGTGATTTCCGCCGTCGACGCGCACAATCTGCGCACCGGGAGGAAGTCGTGACTCACTTTGCGGCGGTTGTACTCTTCGCTTTCTTCGCCTCCGTTGTTTTCGGAATTACCCAGCGCGAGACACCACGAAGCATGGTCCGTTACGGAGCCTATTGCTTTGTTCTATTTGTTGGCTCGGCGATCGCGCTCAGTTGGATCATGTTCTTCATCGCGCGATGAGTTGAGTAACTCATTCCCATGAACAAGGATTGGCACGCTAAAAACCCAATGCCGCCAAAGGCCACGCTGGAGCAGAGAATCCAGTGGCACCGCGAGCACCAGCAGAAATGTGCGTGCCGGGAAGTTCCGAAGAGCCTCTCACCCTATATCAAATCCAAAGAACAAGCGAAGTAGTGTCAGAACAAGGGATGAAACGCCGGTCTCCAGACCGGGTTTATAAATTCTCTGCGAGGAGGCTCCGAAGCTCTCTCGGTTGACTCTCAAGCAATTTTGCCGCGCTGCCACACCGCGGCGTCGAACCGGTGCACGCACTCGTAGCCTTCCGCGCGGTAAAGATCGATGGCCTCCGAATTCGCCTCGGTCACAGTCAGTGAGATTTCGCTCACGCCCTGGCGCAGGAAGCAGGAGGCGGCCAGATCGAGCATCATCCGCGCCAAGCCACGGCGGCGGAAGTCGGGATGTACGCAGAGCTGAGTGATGTGACCACTTTCCGGGCTGACCCGCGAACCCAGGACCAGCGCGATCATCTCCCGACTTACGCGTTCCACCACCACATGCGAAACCTGAGATGAAAAGACACCGCAGCCCGAGTAGCGAACGATGTTATTGAGAAAGCGCATCGAACCATGGGCCGACCGGTACTGGTCGTTCACCACGCTGTCTGGATGGCCGCTATAAGCCCTGGCGATGAGACGCGCGGCGGCACTCAGATCCTCCTCGCGCCAGGGGCGCAGCTCCAGTCCGCCCGGCAAATTCACGCGCGGCGCGGCAAAGTAGTTATTGAGAGGCCGCACCATGAAAAGTCTGCGGTGGATCTGGAACCCCGCATCGAGGAAGACACGCACGTGGGAGCCGGCTGGATGCAGCAGCAGTTGCGATTCCACGCGCTCAACATGCGGCGAGTTCACCAGCAGTTCAAGCAGGTGCTTGAGCAGCGTCTCCTCGATCTCGTGAGCGGAGGCTTCCAGGGCGGGCCCGTCGCCGGCCTGCCTGTCATCGGCGTGCGCGCTAGGCAGCGCAAAGACGTCGCCGACAACTGCCTTGGCGTCCTCGTAGACGCAAAAGACAAACCCTGTAACCTGGCCTCCCTCCAATGCCGCGTAACCTGGCAGCGTGTGGCTGTCAAGGTATTGCATCAGCAGATTGGCTGAGACGCGGTAGTCCCAGTGCAGACGCTGCTTCCACAGTTCCCCCTCCGCCTCCAGCACAGGGCGCAACACCGGCGCCGCAAAGTGCCGCAAGTCGAGGATCTCGATGGAAGCGCCTGTCGCCATTCGTCTCCTATTGGATACCTCATTCTAATGGTCCGGCATAAGCCCGCCGTGAACCACTGCAAATAAACTTGGAATTTAGATGCTGTGGGAAACGCCAAGTCGGAGCGGGGCGGTGTCGCGGCCAAAATCAATCTTGCCCGTGAACTGAGCCGAAAGAAGCTCTAACTACCGCAAAATCAACGCGTTTTAGCGTCCGTGCCCACAGGTCCCCGGCAGTTCCGGCCCCGCGTAGACGTCTGTTGGATTCCGAAATGGTTTCGGCGGCTCCAAGGTGGGGTCCGCTGAGGTGGTCTCCGCCGCCCCTGTCCCCAGTTCGACACCGGCAGTTTACCGGCTTCCCACCAGGTAGACCACCAGACCCTGCTCCGGCCAACTGAAGAGTTGCTCGTAGTGCCGGCCCTCCAGATACTCGGCGAGGGCAGCGGGCGTGTGCAAATCTACCCCGCCGCGGCCCGTCACGCGCATCACCAGAAGATGCTGTTCATCCGGTACTCCGCTCTCCTCGTAATTCACCACGGCGCGGTTTCTGTAGAACGAGAGTCCGTATTCCACGTCGCGCCGCACGCGAAAGACCGCGACCGTCTCGATGCCGGGCGCCTGCGCAGCCAACTGCTCGGCCAGCGGGCGTGCCGAGTAGGAGCGGTCGAGCAAGTGAATCACCCGCTTGGTCCGCTCGATGGCCGGAATGCCAAAGAACGGGCCCACGCCATAGAGAAACAAGACGAGGACGACCAGCACCCCGGAGGTGACCAGCCGTAGCCGGGCCACGCCGAAGCCCTTGACAACGATCAAGATCAGCAGCGCCGCGCCGCAGGAGGCCAGCAGGGCTGCTACCAGCGCATGCAGGGGCGGCATCTGCGCGCCGTGCGCCACAAACCAGGGCACGAGCAGAGCTGCGATAGTCGTCACGCCGCATAGCACAGCATGGCCCAGCAGAACCCAGCGATTCAGTCCCGGCTGCCGGCGCCGGAAGAGATAATCCCCGGTGAGAATGGTAATCGGCGGAATCGAGGGCAGGATGTAACCGGGGAGCTTCGATTGCGACAGGGAGAAGAAGAGGATGGGAATCAGCGCCCACAGCACCAGGAACTCCGGGAAGGCATCGCCGGGCCCGCCTGGGCAGCGCTTGCAACTGCTGAAGTGGCGTGCACGCCATTCGCAGACCGAGGTCTGGATGCCGTCGATTAACGCACGCACCGCGATCACCGTCCACGGCATCACCGCCAGCAGCACCACAACCAGGTAGTACCAGAAGGGCTGCTGGTGTTCGTAGCGATTGGTGGCAAAGCGCTCCAGATTATGTTCCAGGAAGAACACGCGGAAGAAGTCGGGATTCTGGTGCTGCACGGCGATGAACCACGGCAGCACAATGGCAAAGTAGAGCAACGCTCCCGGCCACCAGAACGACCGCCTCAGAATCGACCACTCGCGTCGCAGGGCTGCGAATGCGGTCACAATCACGATGGCCAGAAACGGCGCCACTGGCCCCTTGGCCAGCGTTGCCACGCCGGTGAAGAAATAGATGTCGAAGAGCCAGAACTTGGAGCCGGTCTCATACCAGGCATACCAGCCCAGCAGGCCGATCGCCAGGGGCGCCGCCATCTGCATATCGGTCGAGGCGCCGCGGGCAAAGCCCATGATCCCCGCGCAGGCCACAGTAATCAGAGCCGCGTCGAGGTGCCCGCCGGGGCGGAAACGCCGCATGTGCAGGTAGATCAAAGCCACCATCAGGAAAGCAAAGCTGGCTGCGGGCAGGCGCGCCGTCCAGTCGTGCATGCCGAACTCCTGGAAGACGAACATTGCCCGCCAATAATAGAGCGCCGGCTTCTCCAGCCACGGGTGACCATAAAGATAAGGCGTGACGCACGCGATCAGTTTTCCTTTGAGTGTGTGCGCCGAGTCGAACCGGTCCAGCATCTCATGCGCGATCTGCGCATAGCGGGGTTCATCGGCGCCAACCAGTCCCAGGCCATCGCCGCCCACCAGGGGCGTCTGTCCATACAGAAGAAAAAAAAGGGTGAAGGCAAGGAAGACAGCCGCCTCCCGAACAGTTGTCCACCGAGGCAGCCGTATGCGCCAGCCTTCAGGCGAATCAAGACCGGATGGTTGCTCAATCTTTTCCACTTACAGCGTTTCTCCAAACGGGCTCTCGCTTGCCTTCTGCAGGCCAGCGATGCCGGCTTCAATCCCGGTGCGCCCAAGCAGCCGACGCGACCCACAGGGAACCGCGCCCTGCGGCGGTGCAAATCAGGCTACACCATCCCTGGTTTGCTCTGGGGGAGAGCTGGCAGACTTCGCCCAGGGTCCGCGCTCGTTTAAGCCGCGAAGTTTGTGCCGTGGTTCGACAGGGTAAAGGCTATCAGATTCGAGTAGAACTTGACGTATTCTATAACCCTGCTTGCTCTCGCAGCGCATCCACGCTGGGGCGCAGTTGGCTGAGGATCTCCTTGAGCGCGCGCTCCAGTGGTCCCAACACTGCGCAACCGGCCGCGCTTTCATGTCCTCCTCCGCCCAGCCTCTCAGCGATCGCGGCCACGTTGATCCGCCCCTTGCTTCGCAGGCTTAACTGGACGCGCTGATTCGGCATCTCGCGCAAAAAAACAGCGGCCTCCACACCCGAGGCGCACAATGCAAAGTTCACAATGCCCTCGCAATCCTCCTCAGTGGCATGGGTCCGCGCTAGATCCTCCCCGGTCACCCACAGCCACGCCAACCGGTCCTCGCAATTCAGATTGCTGAGCGCCGCGCCCAACAGCAGCAACTTCGAGGTGGGCGTCGAAAAATACACGTTATGCGCGATGCGAATCGGGTCGGCCCCCGCCAGCACCAGCTCCTGCGCCAGCCCGAATGTCGATGCCTGCGTCGAGCCGTAGCAAAAACCGCCCGTGTCGGTCAGCACCGTGGTGTAAAGGCAGGTGGCCATCTCAGGCGTAATCGCGATCCCTGCGGCCTTGGCCAGTCGGTAGACCAACTCCCCCACGCTGGCCGCTCCCCGGTCAATCCAATTCAAATCCGCATACTCGCAACCGGTCGTGTGATGATCGATGTTGATCAGGAAGAAGCGCTCCAAGCCGAGCAGTCGGGTCCGTTCCAGCCCGTCGCATTCGAGCAGAATCGCCGCGTCATACTCCCCCTCCACCCGCTCCACCGTCCGAATCTCTTCTGCGCCTGGCAGCACCCGATGAACCCTTGGAATTCGATCCGCCGTCACCAGGTCCGCCCGCTTGCCCAACTGTTTCAGCAGCAATCCCATCGCCAGCACCGACCCCACTGCATCGCCATCCGGTCGCATATGGGAACAAACCAGGAACCGCTCGCCGCAGCGCAGGATATCGAGGATCGCTTCCATCCGGTCGACGGTCTCGCACCTCGGTGCCGACCCCGAACTTGCAGCCGCTCCAACGCCTGAGGCCCCATCCATCGGTTGGAACGAAATGCTGCGGCTCGCATGATCCATGCTTGGGCTACTCCTGCGTTATCTTTTGCTCACCTGCTGGACTCTGCCCAGCGGCGCTCACCTCGGCGGCCGGCTTCTGCCGTTTACGGTGCCTCTCCATCAACTCCTCAATGCGCGATTGAAAGCGGCCCGAGCGGTCGGCAAGAAAGCTCAACTCGGGCACGTGACGCACGCCCATCCGTTCCTTCAGCTCATAGCGGATAAATCCCTTCGCAGCCTCAAGACCCGCCACCGTATCCTCTTCGGCTTTGGCAATATCCTTCACCGCGCTGTCGATCGCCACATACACTCGCGCCGACTTGCCCCCAGGATTCAACGCCACCTCGGTCACGTAGCACAGATCGATGCGCGGATCAACCAGTTCGCCCTCAATCAGAACGCCGATCTCCTCTCGCAGCGTCTCCGCGACCCGATCCTGATGGTGCTTGCGCCCTCTGTGCTCCGGCATGAATCCCTCCCGACCCGCCTAAACCCTTCAGCATACCAGAGGTCGCCAACCGCCTTTCCGCTGAGAGTCTCATTTCAGTCCTTTCTAACCTTGGCTGTCCAGTGCGGGTCGTTAAATTGCAAAGTTCCGTACGAGATTCTCCGGCCGAGATGGTCGGGGGAGGACAGTTCCATAATCCTCTCAATCATTTAAGAGCTGTCGACGTTCATCTCTTGGGAAAGGTTCCTGTCAAACGATGAGATGCGCATCATATTCCGTCGCCCGTCAGCCCGAAAGAACACTGAGGAACGAAACCACCGAAAAGATTCGGATGTTATTCACGCTCGCTCTACGCGAGTATGAATTGGATCACATCGCCGATGTCGAGCGGCTTTGCCTCCAGATTCTGGCTTTTGACGTCCGTCACGCGGACGCTCTCTATCTGCTCGGATTGGCCGGCTTGAAGACCCAGCGCTACGAGATGGCCGAGCGGATGATTCGCCGGGCCATCGCCGCAAACCCGCGTCAGGCTTTCTATCATTCCAATCTCGGGAACGCGCTTAAGGCGCAAAACAAGCTCGATGAGGCCGTGTCCTGTTTTGACCGGGCGATAAAGATCAACCCCGTTCACGAGGAGTCCTTTTACAACCTGGGAAACACCCTCTTGATCCAGAAGAAGCTCGAAGAGGCTGTGGCTGCCTACAAGCGCGCGCTCGAGATCAATCCCCGCTTCCTCGACGCATTGTGCAATTTGGGCGCCGCCTATCGACAGCAGAAAAAACTCGACGAAGCGATCGACTGTTTTGAGCGCGCCATGATCATGGCGCCAGAGCACGCCGATCTCTGCTGCAACCTGGGCGATGCTCTCCATGCCCAGGGCAAGGTCGATGAGGCCATCTTCTGGTACACGCGGACACTGGAGCTTGACCCGAAGCACAGCAAGGCCTGTAACTGCCTCTGCAATGGCTATTTTGACAAGGGCGACCTTGTGCAATCCATGGCTTGGGGCGAGCGCTGCCTGGCCTTGAATCCCCATTTCGGCGACGCTCGAATGAACCAGTGCCTGCTGCAACTGCTTCAAGGCGACTATGTAAACGGCTGGCGCAACTACGAGGTGCGTTGGGAGGTCTACACGCCCCGCACCTTTTCCCAACCCCTGTGGCTCGGTGCGCCCCTCAAAGGTGCGCGCATCCTGCTCCACGCCGAGCAGGGATTAGGCGACTCACTTCAATTCCTGCGTTATGTGCCACTTGTACAGGCTGCCGGTGGCAAAGTCATGCTTGACCTTCCTGCCAAGCTCCATCGGCTTGTCAACGGATTCCCCGGCATCCTGGCCTTGATCAAGACCGGCGGCCCTTTGCCTTACTTCGACTGCCATTGCCCATTGATGAGCCTTCCGCTGGCCTTCGGGACCACTCTTGAGACCGTTCCCGCGCGCGTGCCCTATCTATCCGCTCCGCCCGAGGCCCTCCAAGCTGCGGCAACCCTACCCTTGCCGGCCTCGGGGCTCAAGGTCGGGCTGGCATGGACGGGCAATCCGGATCACCCCAAGAATCGCTTCCGTTCCGTGCCTCTTGAGATTCTTGAGTCGCTGCTCGATCTCCCAAACGTGCACTTTTACTCCCTCCAGATGGGGCCCGCCGCCGCCGACCTTGCCGCCCGCAAGCTGCCCATTACCGACCTTGCCCCCTTCACCGGGGATATGGCCGATACGGCGGCGCAAATGGCGAATCTCGACCTGATCGTCACCATCGATACCTCCATGGCCCACCTTGCCGGAGCCTTGGCCCGTCCCGTCTGGGTTCTTTTAGGCCACACTCCCGACTGGCGCTGGCTGATGGATCGCGAAGACAGCCCTTGGTATCCCACCGCGCGGCTTTTCCGCCAGAGGCGCGACGGCGATTGGCGCCCAGTCATCGACAGAGTGCGAACGGCCCTGCTGGAGCTGATCGCATCGCGGAAGGGATAAAAGCTGGATTGGTCGCGGCCAACGGCCTGACCGATCATGACTTTGCAGCGCGTTCAAGTTCCGCAATGTCGAACTTGACCATCTTCATCATGGCCTGCATCCCCCGAGGACTCTTGATCAGCTCAGGCAGCCGCGCCGGCACAATCTGCCAGCTAAGACCGAATTTGTCCTTGAGCCATCCACACTGGACCTCGCTGCCGCCCGCGGTGAGTTTCGACCAGTACTCGTCGATCTCCTCCTGCGTGTCGCACCGGACTGTAAACGAGATTGCCTCGGTGAATTTGAAGGCAGGTCCGCCATTGAGAGCGGTGAATTTCTGGCCGTCGAGTTCAAACGCAATCGTCAGGATGCCTCCTTTGGGTCCGGGCGCATCGCCGGTATTGCGCACTTCGTCGAGACGGCGTGAGTTCTTGAATACCGTCAAGTAAAAATCAACCGCCTCTTCTGCGTTCGAGTCGAACCAAAGAAACGGCGTGATGCGGGGAAAGTTTTCAAGTGTGCTCATGAACGCCTCCTTTGTTTTCATTTGCCTGTCGGCCTTCCGCCCCAGTTAGACATCCGGTCACCGCAAAACGCGAGTCGGTTGAGCGGCCGGTTCACGGTCGCCATGCCGCCGCCGGCGTGTCTCCCGCAGTTTTGCCGATCATTAACCTCCGCAGGCGCACAATGAGAATAAGTCAGGTGAAGTCGGCGTGGCCGGGCTCCATTTCCCAATTCCGGAGGGCCTACCCCCACCCCCCCTCCCATATTTTCGAAAGCTTGCAGGTAATTAAATGGTTATGGTTCGTCGCTCGGTGGATCTGGGTCCAATTCGAGGTAATCCCAGAACGAATCGATGAGTTCGGCTCCGAGTTCATTGGTCATGCGCCGGGCCGCTCGCTCTACCTCTTCAATGAGCCCGTGAAGATAATCGCGCGACCGCGAAACAGCAACCACTCCGATGGTTGCCGACTGCCAGGTCACCGCCTCATCCAATTCGGCCACGGAGATATTGAAGCCCTGGCGTAGTTGATCTTTCATCGAGCGCACCACCTGCCGCCGGTCCTTGAGCGACTGGGCGTGCTCAATGCGGATTTCGAGCGTCAAGTAGGCCACCGGCATTGGCATCACACAGGTTACACCGATAGTGTAGGTCGGGTTGTGGCGTGCGAAAAGATTTTATTCTGAGCGGCCCGAGCGCCTCAATCTGCGAACTGTTCCAACTGCTTCGCCGACGGCTTGGCGGTAAACAGGCTGACCACGATCATCGCCGCAACGGCTCCAAAGAGCGCGGGAAAGATTGCGTCTCTGTCGGCCAGAAGGTGCGGAAAAAGGCCCTTCACACCGGGCAGATCCCAGGCCAGGGTAACCACCGTGCCGGTTCCGATAGCCGCCACTGCGCCCCAGGCCGTGACCCGCTTTGAAAAGAACGCCGCCAGCACCACAGGCGTCAGCGCGGCGGAGTAGATGGTGTAAGCCCACAACATTTTTTTGAGGATGCTCTCCGCATAGACAGCCTGGTAGAGCGCCCAGCAGCCCAGCAGCACCACAGCCAGCCGCGAGGCAATCAGAATCCGCTTGTTCGAAGCTCCTGGAGAGATGTAACGAACAAAAACGTCCTCCACCAAATTAGTCGCCGGCGAGAACAGATAATTCGAGGCCGTAGAAATGACCTTGGCAAAGACCGCGCCCAGCAGCACCGCGCCCATGAATGCGGGTAGCCCGTGGCGCGCCGTATAGGGAATGATCTCGCGGGGATGCAGAGCCACTTCGCCGGTGGGATAAAGCGCTCGACCGAAGACCGCGATGGCCACGATCAGTGTCTCGAGCAGCATCGTGCCGAGAATCCAACCTACGACTGATATGCGAGCGTCCTTCTCCGACTTTGCCGAGAAGAACTTCTGGTACATCACCTGGTTGCCCAGCATCAGCAGCATCGTGGGCACCAGGAATTCGAGCGCGCGAACCACGCCCATTCCTGCCGATTGCCGCACATGTTCGGGGCTGAGCCGATAGTTGCCCAACACTTCGAAGTATTGGGGCGGCAGCGCAGCGTGTAGCCCGGCCCAGCCGCCGGCCTGCAAGAAAAGATAAGGCGCGGCGATGATGCAGATTCCGGTCACCAGCGAGCCAATGACCGTGTCCATGTGGACCACCGACGACATACCGGCCAGGGAGGTAGTCACAATGACAAAGACGGCAATAATGTACGTGCCCAGCAGCGGTGTCACCGTCTCGGGAAAGATCAGGTGCAGCACGTCGCCGCCGCCGCGAAACTGGTAACTGGTAATGCCGATATAGGCGAAGAGGATAGCGATCGTGCCTAGCACCCGCGCCGTCTGGTTGTAGCGGACCTCAAGCAGATCCGGCAGTGTGAACTGCGCAAATTTGCGCGCTCGGGGCGCGAGGAAGTAGATAAGCAACAGGCCAAGCCAGCCACCGGCCGGCTGCCAGAGCGCGGCAAAGCCATTCTTGTATGCGTTCTCAGCCCCAGCAAAGAGGCTGCCTGCGCCGATCCATGAGGTCAGCAGCGTCAAAACCAGCACGGCCGCCGGCAGCGACCGCCCGGCGACAAGGTAGTCGGCTTTGGTCTTGACTTGGGTGGAGCGATAAAGCGCGACCGCCAGCAGCACAACTACAATGATGGCCAAAACAACAACATAAAGCAGAGACATTTACGGGCTTCCTCGCCGGCGATCCGGGATTCTCAGCAGTTTACCGGATCGAGGCCGCGCGGCGTTCGCATGCGCAATAAGCAACTCGACGGAGTGCTCGCCGTCCGTTCCCTTGTTCGGGTCACGGCGCTCGAATCTCAAATCTCTGGTGCAGTGCGTTTGGAGAGTAATTCCCACTCGACGGTCCAGCGAACGCCGCCGAGTGGGATTGGTTTTATGAATAAGTATTAGTTTATGAATATTTGGGATGAACCTTAGTTGTAAGCCTGTCCGTGGGCATAATTTGCCAGTGCCGCGCGGCTTGGAATTGTCATCATGGAACCTTGGAAAGCCACCAGACGCCGGTTTTTGAAGTTGTTGAGCGTGCGTGTCACGGTTTCGCGCGAAGTGCCGATGAAATCCCCAATTTCTTCATGGGTCAAGGAAAAACGCAGGCGGCTTCCGGCCTCTTTTGTCTGCCCGCGATCGCTCCACTCCAGCAACAGACGCGCGAGTTTCTCGGGTGCGGTAGAGCACAGCCCCAGGGTGCGCAACTGCGAACAAGCCTCGGACATGTGACGTCCAAGCTCTTCAGTCACAGCCTGGTAGGCTTCTGGGTGGCGCGCCAGAAAGCTCAGGAACTCACGGCGCTCGATGGTGGCAATCTTTGAGGGGTAGAGTGTTTCGGCTGTCATATCGTACGAGGTGCCAGTGAGTGTTGACGACAAACCGATGATGTCGCCTTCCCTTGCGATGCGCAGGCTCAGACGCTTTCCTTCGCTCGAGTTGATCGAAAGGCGAACCTCGCCGGAAAGAACAACAAACAGTGCCCTTACCGGATCTCCCTCTGCGAAAAGCACCACATTAGCCGCATAGGGCGCCGGGCGCTCCATAGCGCGAAAACTTTCCAATGCCGAATTCGGTAGCTTGCTGAAAAACTCTCCGGTACGATTGAACTGGCTCCTGCAATTTCCTTCGCGTGTCGATTCCATGAACGGCCTCCGGTTGAACTCAGTTTGTTTTGGGGGAACTGATTTCCTGGGCGAGATACTTCGTTAAGGGTGTGCTGGAAGAGATCTCTGCGTTTGTTTGCAGGACAATTTCTCTCAGCGCTTGCTTGCCTTCCTCATTCGAGAAGGTCAAATCGTGCAGGTTCAAGAGCAATTTCTTGCTCCCAAGGCGTTGAGCGGTTTCTCTCCACGCCTTGTCGAGTTCAGCCACCCACGGCCCAGCGAGCCGTCCTTCCAGGGTTAGCTTCACCAATCTTTCATCCTCGTGAACGGTAATCCTTAGCGACATGCACACCTATGTGCACGGGCTATGCCAAACCGCTTGAGGTTTTGTTCGTATATGACCAGCTTTATGATAGGAAATGATTTAGTTAAAATCAATCTCGATTTATGTTTGAACCTTACAAAAAAATTGACGGACTGACGAAGACGAGATTTCGTCACTGGGACTAAATATAGTCACTGCGCAGGATGCCGAGCTTCTTCATTTTGGAATTCAATGTAGTTCGTTTGAGGCCCAAACGCGCCGCCGCACCATCGTCGCCCGCGATCGTGCCTTTGGTGGCGCGAAGCACTCGTAAGATGTGCTCTCTCTCGGCTGCTTCATAGGTTGAGCTTTCAACCGTGGCGTTCTCTTCCGGCTCCGCTTCGATTTCCAGTTCTGCCACCGGGATGTAAAGCGTTGAACCGCGGGTGAGAATCACCGCCCGTTCAAGAAAATTCTCCAATTCGCGAATATTGCCAGGCCATTTCCACTTGGTCAATGCTGCCATTGTCGCTTCTGAAATGTTCTCAATGGTCTTGCCCATCCGCCGGCTGTGCAGGCTAACGAAGTGTCGCACCAGAATGGGGATGTCGTCGATTCGTTCACGCAAAGGGGGGGATTGAATGGGGAAGACTTTTAGTCGATAGAAAAGATCCGCACGGAATTCTTTTTCGGCAACCATCTTAGCCAGATCGCGATTGGATGCTGCGATGAGGCGCACGTCTATCTTGATGGGCCTGGTTCCGCCCAACCGCTCGATCTCTCTTTCCTGTATTGCGCGTAACAGCTTTGGCTGTAGTTCGAGCGGCAATTCTCCGACTTCATCCAGGAAGAGAGTCCCTTCATGAGCCAGCTCTAGACGGCCCATTTTGCGAGCAATGGCGCCGGTGAAGGCCCCTTTCTCGTGGCCAAACAGCTCGCTTTCCAGCAGCCCCGCGGGGATGGCGGCGCAATTCACCTTGATGAAAGTGCGTTCATTGCGCGGGCTGAGCTTGTGAATTGCGCGCGCCAGAAGCTCCTTGCCGGTACCCGTCTCGCCTTGGATCAATACGGTCGCGCCGGTGGGCGCCACGGTCTCGACATCCCGCAGCACTTGTCGAAGCCCGGAACTCTCTCCCACGATGTCCTCGAATCGATTCTCGACGTTGATCTCCTCTTCGAGGTATCGTTTTTCTTGCGTCAGACGATCGCGCAACTCGGCAATCTGTCGGAACGTCATTGCGTTGTTCACGGCGATTGCCACTTGGACTGCAACCTGAGTCAGCATTTCTGCGTCGCGTTGGACAAAAGCAGATTCAAGCCGGCTGGCAACCGCCAATGTACCTATTAGCTCGCCCCGGTAAATTAATGGAACCCAGCAACCGGATTGCATTCCCAGTTCTGTGAAATGGCGCACGGACGCTTCAGCAAAGGGGGAGCCCTTGATCTTGTCCTGCAAGACGGGCTGTCGGGTGCGAAATACCTCGCCGGCCGGCGAGCCTTCAACGGGCAAGCGTATCTCAGCGCGGCGATAATCACCTTCCTCAAGGCCCAGGAACTGCACTAACATCAAATCAGCAGCCGCGTCATATAGGCCCAGCGTCGCAGCATCGTGAGGGATCACTTCATGGAGACTCGCCGAAATCGCTCCCAGAAGTTTGCGTACATCCACATTGGCTAGCAGGGCACTGGTCAACTGCATCATCACTGCTTCTTCCGCGCGCTTGCGATCGGTAAAGTCCCGAGTCACCTTGGCATAGCCGGTCACCGTGCCGGCGGTATCCCGGATCGCGGTAAGGATGCTGTTTGCCCAGAAGCGCGATCCATCCTTTCGCAGTCGCCAGCCTTCTTCTTCAAATCTTCCATGCGCCCCTGCCAGACGCATCAGCTCCGCCGGATGGTCTCGCTCCAAATCCTCGCGAGTGAAAAACCGCGAAAAATGCTTGCCAATGATGTCGTCCGGCGTATAACCCTTGATGCGTTCGCCGCCGGGGCTCCATGTGAGGACATAACCCTCGCTGTCCAGCAGGTAGATGGCATAGTCGCGTACGCTATCAATAATCGAGCGCATCTGCTGGTCTTGGCGTCGCATCGCGTCCTGGGCTGCCCGCTGCTCGGTTGCGTCGCGAACAAAGCTGAGGACGGCAGGACCATCTTCGGTTTCCAGCGGTTTGAGCATGATATCCACTGGAAACTCGGTCCCATCCTTGCGCAGACCCGACAATTCCATCGCCGCGCCCATCTGGCGTTCCCGCGGGTGGGCATTGTAGTTCTCACGATGGCCTGGGTGACGCGCTCTCAGGCGCTCCGGGACCAACTCGTCGACCTTCATGCCGGACAGTTCTCCGTGAGTGTAACCAAAGAGCTCCGTCGCACGAGGGTTTGCGTCGCGAATCATCCCATCGCGATCGGTGACAAAAATAGCGTCCGGAGAAATCTCGAACAGGTTCTCCAACGCTATCCGAGCGAATTTGGAGGGGGTATCCAAGGGTGTATTCAATTGTTCATTCGGCAGACGGCCAAGAACAGTTGGGGAAGTGTACTAAGGTCCATTTGAGCGTAATTCTACAAGGAAACGAGTACCGAGTCTACGCCTCGATTGGGCTTCGCCTGAACGGGGTTTCACCTGGACGTTCTGCGAAGGCAATCTGTTCCACACCAGAGGCTGAAACGGTTTATTTGCGGACATTTCCAAATAGATCTGGAGGAGTGACTGCGGAAAAACAGCCTTCGGTCTACTGCGCTCTCGATCTTTGTTACGGATGCTTTGCCCTGATCGAGACAGGAGTTCTCAGAATTGACGAGACAGATGAGCGTTTCAATGGTGCGGCTGCCAAGCCCCCCATGATGAGCAGATAGGGCAGAATCATTGCACCGTTGAGCAGGTTGTCAATGGCCACCATCAGGATAAGTGCGGCCATGGCCAGGCGAAGATTCGGCTCGTTTTGGGCGCTCGCTCGCGCGGGCGGCCACATTGCGCGTTCGACCGGCCAAAGCAGTATGAGTCCGAATGACGCGAGGCCGACCAATCCGTACATTCCAAAGACAAGCAGCCAGAGGCTCCAAGGCCGGGAATCGCCGTTCCGCCACCAATTCCATTCCCCAGACCCAAGCAGAGGCCGCTCGAGCGCCACTTTGATATGGCCTTCGTCTCTGGCCAAGCGCCAGACGAGTGAGTGCCGCCCCACGCTTGTCAGGACGCCCGAAAGCGAATGTACTACCCCGGTGCGCTGCGCCAACGCGCGCAAGGAAACGAGATTCGTCATCCGGAAGACTGTGAGTGCCAAGATGCTCACAACCACAACTGCGACGAAGACCCGCAGGAACGAGCGCCGCTTCAATAGCGCTAAAGGGAGTAGGAAGAGGAGCAAAAGAATACTGCCTGCGGACTGGCAGAGCAGGGTCACACATGCCAGGCCTGTTGCGATCCATCCGATTGGCAAACCTAAAAGGCGGCTCGTCAGCCGATGAAGGGAAAGGAAAACGGCAACCAAGGTCGCAGCTCCCATCCAAATTCCCAGTTGATTGCCGTCCTCCATAAAGCCGATGGGACGGAAGCCTATATAGCGTGCGGCGCCGATCCAGCGATAAGGTTGATAACCGTAAAAAAATGCGTAGAGCTGAGGTCCCACGCAGATTTCGAACAGACAGATCGGCACATAACAGATGCCCGCGATTACGCACGCTTTGGCGGCGAGCAGCAGCGAGGCGTCGTCGGAAAAGTAAATGCGGCCCAGGAACCAGGGAACGCCCCAGGAGACTGTCTGGTAAATTGACCCCCTAATAGCTTCAGGAAATGTGTTCCAATGTGCAGCCGCCGAGAGCAGAGGAACACAGCACCATATAAACATGGGAAGATCGCAGATGCGCGGCCTGAACTTCTTCAAATCCGAGAAATAAAAAAGAAGAATTCCCGCCAACGCGGCCAGTCCAGTGGCCATAGCCTTGGTGACAAAAGGATCAGTTGGTAGGCAAACGCCGAGAACCCAATAGGGAAAGGAGTCGCCCGTTGCCTGGTAATGGGCCCCCGGTAGGATTGCCCACCCACCAATAAAGTTGGCTAGAATTGCAATGCGGACGGGATAGCGGCGGAAGAGATACACGCTGAAGGGTATCCAAGCGAGAAGGACGGCGAGCGGGGAGATGTGCATGGCGTTCTCGAGAAAGCCTCCTTGCAGGGTCTTAGAACACATGTGGTGCTTTTGATTGGATGTGAAGAGGCAATCGCTGGCTTTGCCCGGTCGTTGTAGCTCGCATCATTGTTCAGATCAGGATGCCGGCGCACCAAAAGGACATCGAATGCTCCTCTATTCCGAAGCAGCAAGACTCTCCTCCAAGTTATACAGATTTAATTATGCACACTGTTGTGTGTAATGAAATGTCCACTCCTATAAGTTATTCTATTTATGCTATTTATGATTGAACCCCTACCAGAAAATGCCTGTTGGTCGCGCAGAAGAGACACATCAAAGTTACCAAAGTTTTGTGGCAAAAACTTGTCGTTTGGCATACTCTTGGCTTACTGCGAGTTTAGCGGCGGCGAAATGTGGCTCGCTGTGACGGCCGACACATAAGTTGTCACGGCATTCACTAAGTAACTGACCGCCATCAAGCAAAAAGGAGAGAAGTATCTACCCGAATCTCAAGCTGCGAATGTACACGACCGGCATGCGTCAAAATCGACTGGCGAAACTGGTGGGGATCGATGAGGCCTATCTTAGCCGCATCATCAACGGAGTCCGTGTGCCCCGGCAGCAAATGCGACAAGAGATTGCTTGGGTTTTGGGGTGCGATGCGGATTGGCTTTTTGAAACGGTTATGAAGGAAACCGACACTATTAAGGCAGGAGTGACGGTGGGTGAAAACTTCATCACCAGTAATTGATGATTTGGCGTCACTGGATGTTGTTGTTTAGTGCCAGAAGTGTTTCGCTTCTCCACCTTCTTTGTTTCGACTGAACAAACAGAAATGTAACTGTAAGCGCTCAAAACCAATTAATTGATCGATTGCCTCACTGGTTGTTTTTAACTGATTGATTGCGTCACCTGTTGGTGTAACTGTAGTGCTCGGAGCGATGCGCTCTAGCACCTTCCCTTTTTCCACCGGACAAAACAGAACAGATTTTTTCAGCGCTCAGAACCGAGAATTGTTCCATTGGCTTCACTTTGCTGTTGTTGCTTTGGTGTCGGGAGCTACTCGCTCTTGCACCTGTCCTGATTCGATCGACAAAGAAAAAACAGAATTGTCAGCACTCAGATGGGGGTGACATGGGCGAAGCCTGCTTTAGCGTCGAAACCGGAATCGGAAAGTTGCCCTTACGGGATAATACTGACCAAGCCTGGTACGCAGTGCAGACCGGTTACCGCTGCGAGCAGCGCGTTGCTTCCGGTTTAACCGCGAAAGGATTTCGGACTTATCTTCCATTGCTGCGAGAGATACATCAATGGAAGGATCGCCGCAAGGTTATTGAGGTGCCCGCATTCAGCGGCTACCTTTTTATTCACTATGAACCGAGTTTACGTAACCGGGTGAAGGTGCTGGAGACGAACGGCATTGTTCGTCTGCTGGGCGGAAACCACACACCAAGCCAGATTTCCGAAGTCGAAATAGAGGCTGTTCACCGAACCCTCGGTAGCAACATTCCCTGTAATCGCTGCGATGCATTGACTGCCGGGACGCTGGTGCAGGTTACTCGAGGTCCCCTGGCGGGAATAAAGGGGCGCCTGGCGCGAATCAAGAACAACCTTCGTCTCATCGTTACCATCTCAGTATTCTCGCAAGCTATTTCGGCCGAGCTTGCCTTGAGTGATGTAGAGGCCGTTCATGAGCGATCCGGATCAAATAGTATCGACCGAAACAATTAACCTCAACCATGAAACGCAACTAAGTAAAGTCGCACTATGGAAACAGAACAGAAAGCAACCAGAAAACCGGGGAATGCTAACTTATCCCGTCATGCCGGAATCATAAGCTGTTGTGAGTCGCTCTTCGTTCAAACTTCCCAGAAATGTCGTGCGATTCTCTAACAGGAATGCCCTCACCGTCCATGTGAGGGGGTGTATTTTTTACCGAGAACCGCCATAACCACCGCAATTCGGGCGCCTTCCTGAGGAACGCGTCTACGTAAGCTTCCCTTTTCATCTTTACCGGTCATGAGACCGCCGTAACCTCGTTTCTTCCCTTCCACGGGTTCGATTGGTCTACAGATCAAATTGAGAACAGTAGGCAGGACCCGTCGCAAGCAGAAGCACTGTGGAGCGATCACCATGGCAGAATGCAAAGATCCCCGTGTTGCCATCCTGGGTGTTGCTGTTGACAACCTGACGATGGAAGAAGTTCTCGACGCAGTGGAGGCCAACATCGCAGAGGGCGGCTTCCATCAAATTGCGACCGCAAACGTCGACTTCCTGATGAAGTCAATCCACGATGAGGAACTCTACGAGACGCTTGCCGGTTGTGATCTGGTTTTGGCTGATGGAGCACCACTCGTGTGGGCATCGCGGCTCCTGGGTGCGGGGCTGAAGGAACGGGTGGCTGGTGCGGATCTCGTTCCGCAGCTCGCGAAATTGTCGGCCGAACAGGGCTATCGACTCTTCCTGCTCGGGGCGGAGGAAGAGAGTTCTGCTGGCGCAGCAGCGTGGATGGAGAAGAACTATCCTGGCGTCTGCATTGTGGGACGATATTGTCCGAAGCATCAACCACTGGAAGAGATGGATCACGAGGGTATCCTTGATAGGATCGAAGCCGCCCGTCCGGACATTCTTCTGGTTGCCTTTGGAAACCCCAAGCAGGAAAAATGGTTGGCCATGCATCGGCACCGGCTCGAGGTGCCCGTTTGTGTTGGAGTCGGCGCATCATTCGATTTTCTCAGCGGCAAAGTTTCCCGCGCGCCGTTATGGATGCAGCAGACCGGAATGGAGTGGCTCTACCGCACAATGCAGGAGCCATCGCGGTTGGCCAAGCGCTATGTCGGCAATGCCATCGGTCTGTTGCGTTATCTCCCGGTCCAACTTGCCGCGATGGCGATGCAGGGGAAGCGGCGCAAAGAGGCGCGGATTTCGCAACAGATGTCAGGCTCGGCTCTCGTGATCCGCATCGATGGTGATTTCACGGGCGCAATCTTGCCGCAATTTGAATCCGACGTCCGCAGCGCGGTTCTTGCAGGTTTCCATGTGGTTCTGGATATGGGCAACACGGCGTACATTGGTGCGGACGCGCTCGCCTCGCTCATCTATGTCATGAACGTTGCTCGATGCTGGAAACGCGAACTATGGTTGGCAGGGCTTGATCGTCTTCTGGCAAATGTGCTGGAGGCTTCACGGCTGCGTCTTTTCTTTCGCACGGCGCCAAAAGTCGCGGGGGCATTGCGGCGCATCCAGCCGGAGACGGTTCCGGTTTCGCAGTTCGGGAAGGACTGGGCGTACTGCCGGATTGGCGGCCAACTGGTTCCGATTCACGCCCAGGAGGTCCCGTCTGTATACCGTCAGGTACAGCAACTGCTTAGCCGGGGATTTGCTGTCGATTCTGTGCCGGCGATGCCCCAAAGCGGACGCGACCTCGATGGACTGATACAAAGTTTGACACCGGCCGACGCGGCATAGAAACCAAATACCGCGACCGCCTACAGGCTTAAGACACTCAACTACTATCGGCGGATGATTGCCAGCAGTACCTCCTCACAAAATGGCTTCGTCACTGCCCGGACAATCGGAGATCAATCCTATGTTTTTATCGCGAGCGCTTGACGTCATTGGGATCGCACTGGTACTGGGCACGGCTCCTTTGCTTGCGGAACTGCTCGTGCTGACCACTGCATCTTTGCTGCCACACGCGCGGAAAAAAGCAAAACAGGTGGGCTCAACGGAGGATTTTGCGATAACAATCCTGGTTCCGGCCCATAACGAGGAGGCTCTCATCGGGCGCTGCATTCGCAGTTTCGCTTCCTCGGTGGGTCCTGGCGTGGACCTTTTAGCGATCGCCCATAACTGCACAGATAGGACTGCATCCGAAGCCGAAGCCGCTGGAGCAAGAGTTTTGATGTTGAACGATCCCGAACAAAAGGGTAAGGGCAGTGCGCTCAGTTTTGGCTTCGCTGAAGCTCTAGCTGGGCCCTCAAAGGCCGTGATGGTCATTGATGCGGACTCTGTCGTAAGCCCGGGCCTGATTGATGCTGTTCGAGAGAAATTTCTGTGTGGCGCGCAAGCCGTGCAATGCCGTTATGAAGTTTATAACAGTGAGCAAAGCGATCGCACACGGTTGATGACTCTCGCCTTTCAAGCATTCAATGTGATTCGCCCGCGTGGACGCGACCGCTTAGGTCTTTCGGCGGGGATCCTGGGCAATGGTTTCGCATTGCGCCGCGAAGTGCTGACGCGAATTCCGTACTGTGCCTATTCCGTCGTTGAGGATCTTGAATATCATCTCGCTCTCGTACGAGCCGGCATCCGGGTGGAGTTTGTTGACACTGCCGCAGTAAGCGGCGAGATGCCGCAGTCGGATCAAGGGGCATGCACACAACGCGCACGCTGGGAAGGAGGCCGGCGGAGAATGACGAGACAGTGGGTTCCTCGGCTTATGGGAGACTTACTGGGCGGACGAGTTCGGCTTCTGGAGCCACTGCTCGATCTGCTGACGTTGCCGATCGCAACCGAAGTTTGTCTGCTGTTTCTTGCTGCCTGCCTGCCTGTTCCGTGGCTCAGGCTGTATGCGTCGGTAGGGTTTCTCGTCCTCACATTGCACGTAACGGCTGCCGCCGCTTGTGGTTCCGGTTGGCGGGGAACGATAAGAGTTCTAGCAGAGGCGCCAGCCTATATCTTCTGGAAGTTACGAATTATCCCCGAGGTCTGGCGTGCTTCCCGCGCCGATTCATCATGGGTACGAACTGCTAGAGACACTCCGGGAGATAGCCAATGAACGAGCGCAGCATTCGGCGTGCAGCGTCGAATCCAATTTATGCTGTTGTGGCAGCGCTTGCCGGCCGCGTCTCTAAGCAATCCGCCAAGCGTTTGCTGAAGGAGTTATCTGTGAATCTGCCGATTCAACGTCAAGCGCTTAAGCTATGCGGCATCACTCTCTTTGCACTTGGCGCGGTCTGCACGCAGCCGGCTGAAGCCAAGGGAGCAGACGGTCAGACGTCGGCCAAGGACTCGCCCCGCAGCGATCAGTCAACTGGAGGTTCGAACCAGGAGAATCTGCCTGACCCACAACTGAAACTGAGCCCCATCGAGGCCCTACGCAAGTTCGAGCCTTCAGTGGATGAGGAGTACACGCTGGGACCGGGGGATGAAATATCCATTCAGTATCCTGGCAGGACCGATTTGGCAAGCAAAGATGTGATTGGTCCAGACGGTCGGGTGACGCTCCCGCTCGTCGGGCCGATCAAGCTTGCTGACCTGACTCGCGAGCAAGCGGGGCAGACGATTGTGGAGGCGATGTCCCCTTACTACACAAAGCTCGCCGCGACCGTCGAGGTGGAGAAATATGGCTCAAATCATGTCACTTTACTAGGAGACGTGAAGAATCCCGGCATGGTGAGCTTTGAACAAACGCCCACTCTGCTGGAAGTGCTCTCCAGAGGCGGCATACAAGCACGCCCCGATGGCAGCATGCCAGAGCAGTGTGTGATTTACCGCGGGGATCAAGTGTACTGGGTTGAATTACAACAACTGCTGACATCGGGCAGTCCGCTCGCAGATCTGCGATTACGACGCAACGACGTAGTATTTGTGCCCGCGTTGTCGACAAGAACCATAACCATTATGGGGCAGGTGCAGCATCCTGGGCCGGTGGCCTTAAAGCACGATTCAACTGTCGCTTCGGTTTTGGGCGAGGCAGGTGGGGTGAACGATTCCGCAGGTGGAAATCCGGAGATTCAGGTCGTCCACCGTTCAAAGGGGGACAAGACTCAATATGTCCGTTTCAAAGATCTTTTGAAGCCAAATGGCGGCATGGAAGTCTCGCTTTATCCCGGCGACATCGTCTACGTGCCCAAGAGTGGAATGGCCAAAGTGGGCTTCGTGATGCAACAGTTAGCGCCATTCGTGACCATGGCAAGTTTTGCGGCCCTGGCTGTTCACTGAGTTGGAAAGGCTGATCATGATCAATACAACATCCGACAACTCGCTTCCCGGAAGCTCCAAGAGCCTGCCATCGGCACCTCTGCGCCGGACCGGCGGTTCAAGTGAAGGGTCGCGTCCAGTTATCGACGTGTTTGGCAGTCTTCGCCGTCACTGGTACGTCGCGGCGGCACTGTTTCTTGTCTTGGGCGGCTGCGGGACTTTTGCTATCTGGAAAAAGGCGAAACCTAATTATGAATCACACAGCGTGGTTTATCTGTCGCCGAAGTTTCCGAAGATGCTGGTAGGAGACACTGAGGTTGAACTTCCGTACGATTCGTATGTTCAGGACCAGATCTCGACGGTGACACGGCACGACATCATTGCGGATTCCATCTCCAGACTTCCCTATGCAGTGCGATACCGGAGAGGTTTGCCGCGGTCCTACCAGGGTCCCGCATTGCCATACGAGATTGAGGTCTTGCAATCGGAGCTTGAAGTTAAGAGACTCGGCGCCACGTATGAGATGGAAATCATCCTGCATGGCACGACGCCAAACGATCTCGCTGAGGTTGTAAATACTGTAACCGACACCTATGTAGAGCGAATGAAGAACGAGGAGTTTTATGGGCTGGACGATCGCTTGAATACTCTTCGGCAGGAAAAGGTCCGGCTCCAGAAGCAGATGGATGACGGTCTGTCGGAACAAGCGCAGCTGATGCAGCAGCTCGGCGTTGCCACGCTTTCGGGCCAGGATGGCGGAAGCAATGTCTATGATTCGACGCTGCAAAAGTTGAACGAGGAGCAGGTTAACGCACGCATGCAGCGCGAAGCGGCAGAGGCGCAATTGGCAGCCGTATTGAAAGGAAGCAGTACTGGGGGACCGAATGCGATGGAGGCGGACGAAGATCAGGCGATCGCCACCGACTCAGGATTGTCTGGAGTGAGGACTTCCCTGAACAATCGGAGAACTGCCTTGATGGAAGAAATGAGCGGGATGCGGCCGGATCATCCAATCTACCAGAAAGACAAGGAAGAATTGACTTCAATCGACGGTATGATGAACAACCTGCGACGCGAGGCCGGCGAACACCTTCAAGACAGGATGCGCCAGGAAGTAGCGCGCACGCGCATGATTGAACTTCAATTGACCCAGGAACTGGCGCAAAAGACGCACACGGCTACATCTGCAGCTCCGAAATTTCAAAGAGCCGCGGCACTTGGGCCAGAGATTGATAGTCTGCAAAAGGCGTATAGCGCAGTCGACGACCGCATCCGCGACCTCGAACTTGAAAGCAGTTCTCCTGGGTCAATCCATGTATCCACAAAAGCGCTCACTCCGCTCAACCCGGAGACAAGCCGGGAGCGAATCTACTTTCTTGGTCTTTTTCTGTTGAGTCTAGCCTTCGTCGTTGGCACTCCAGTCTCAATCGATCTGCTGGACAATAGAATATTCACCGCAAACGACGTCGAGCGAGTCATGGGCTTCTATCCGCTCGGAGTTCTACTTGACAATCGGGAATTCCGCCGCGAAGTTGCCGGCGAATACTATCTGCGATTGGCGGCAGGCATCGACCATGCGGTCAGGAATGCGGGGGCGCGAGTCTTTCTGTTTACGGCTCCATCGCATGGCAGCGGTACAAGCACTGTTGTGAGGGAGGTGAGCGAAAAGCTGCGCAGCCTCGATCTTAGAACACATACGATCGTGGCGTCGGCATCCGAAGGAGCGGAAATCACCCCCGGTAACAACACCTGGCGTTCTCAATTCCTATTGCAAAAGCGGAACAAGAACGACGAAATCCGACTCGCCGCCCTCGCACCGATCGCGGCTACTCATAGTCGCCCGGAATACGGAATGGGACATGAGGCTTCAACGCTCAATCCAGTAATGCAGGGCTTGCATCACGCGAGCGAACAATACGACGTAATTCTGATCGATGCGACTCCGTTGCCTATCTCCGCGCATACCGAGTATCTTGCTAGGGTGTCAGATGTGACCGTGCTTGTAGTGATGTCGAGCACCACGACTAAGCAGGAACTGGATCGCGCGGCAAGGCTGCTCGAGCGTCTGGAGGTCTCCGGAGTGGCAGTGGTTTTGAACAAGATTCGTCTGGAGCGAGCGGATCGGGCCTTGAAAACAGAACTCAACAGGTATGAGCAATCGTTCAGGCAACGTCGTTCAACGCCGGCGAAGGACCCGGCAAGGCGAGAAAGGGTTCGCGCTTGACTTCGAGATCAAAACAAACCCGCTTCATGAGGATAACTTCGGGAGGAAGGCTATCCCGGGCAAAGGACGTTGTCAATCGATGCGCCCACTTGAGATCGTCCTTGTTTTGATAGTCGCCGGAGCGGCTGTTTGCTTGCTCATGAACCACTGGCCGCGAACAGGCAATCTGCTCATCGCGGGTAGCCTGTTGACCACGATCGCGCATGGGGCTCTTGAAGGGGCTCACTGGCAGATGGCTCCCGCGTACGCAGCCGTGGGTATTCTCTGCTTGGCAATCTGGGGAACGGCCAGCCCTCGGATTCAATTCAAAAGATTCACAGCATGGTCCGCGTTGTTGCTCGCTTCCGCCAGTGTTTTATTGTGTCTTCTTCTACCCGTGTTCAGGCTGCCCGAACCCACTGGTCCTTATCCAGTCGGCACGTCGATCCTGTACCTGAAGGACACCTCTCGCATCGAGGATGCAGTACCCGCCGCAGGTTTGCCACGAGAATTGATGGTGCAGATTTGGTATCCGGCCCAGCCATCGCACAATCGCTTCGCCCCTTACCGTGAACCTCGGGAAACCAACGCTCTTAGTTCCTACCAGAGCTTGATTCTCACCCATTCGCGGCTCGATGCTCCAGTTGCGTTCATGGGCGCGCCGTTTCCGGTTATCCTTTTTAACCATGCATGGGGGGGCAGGCGGACAAACGACACGTTCCTTACTGAAGAGTTGGCGAGTCGTGGCTATGCCGTGGTTAGTATCGATCACACCTACAATGCGCGGCTCGTTGTATTTCCGAATGGGCGAGTTGTGCGTGGGACCGCGGCAAACGCGGTCAATGATCCGGAGTCCAGCACTGCGGAGCATGTCAGAGCAACCTGGGACCAGGAACTCGCGAAGTCGGTAGCTGATCAACGCTTCATCCTCGATCGCCTTGAGATTATGAACAGCATGAACGGCTCACCATGGTTTGGGCGGCTGAACACCAACGTAACTGGATCCATCGGTCACTCATTTGGTGGAGCAGCAGCCACCGCAGTGTGCGCGGAGGATCGCAGGGTTCGTGCAGCGGTAAACATGGATGGATGGTTCTTCGGCGCGATCCGCGCTCGAGGTCCGAACCAGCCCCTGCTTGTGATGGACGCTTACAACGTAAGGCCTGGCGAGACTTCCGATCCGGCCAAAAAGGTGGAAGCGACTCTTGACGCGACGGACTTCGCGGAAGTGGAGAGATCGTTGCACGAGTTCGGCGGATACATGTTGTCAGTGAAGGGCGCTGCGCACGACGACTTCACCGATCAGCCGCTAACTTCTCCGCTGCGCTCGATAGCGCATCGGGGCGCGCTCCCCGCCCGGCAGATTCAGAACATCGTGCGAAGCTACGTAGTGGCGTTTTTTGGTATGACGTTACGAGACGAGGATCCGGATATCCTCAGAACGCGCTTTGGCCCATATGCCGAAGCTGCGTTGGACGTACAGCCGGTAGGCAAAAAAAGGATTGTGACTTCGCTCAATTCCGACGGCCAATGAGACGCCAGAGTAGACCGAACTTAACCGACGCCGGTTTCGTCCAGCCCAGTGGCGGACCCGACCGCAAGAGTCTCAGACTCGCAACCAATCATTTAGCCCCTCACAGGAGGGCCATATGCCCGATGCCTCTGATCGCGTAATCCAGTGCGAACCCGGCATGTTTAAACAGAACTTCAACCGGCTTCCCTACGAGTTCGCTCATACTCTTGCCGGCAATCCGCTGTTCGAACTCTCCCGGTTGGTGGACCTTGCCGAGAAAGTCGCGACCCGCAGCGCTCCGCACTTGACCGGGGGGGACGTGTATTTCAATGATGGGATCATTGAGCCAGACGAAAAGCCGTTATCGCCGAACCTTCCACGAACGGCAGCTGTCGACTTTATACGCAAAATCGATACCGCACAGGCATGGATCATCCTCAAGCATGTAGAGCGCGAACCTGCCTATCGCCAAGTGTTGGAAAACTGCATACGCGATATCCTTCAATTTTCCGGACCGCAGCTTCTGCGCAAAATCAAATGGTTCGAGGCAATTCTCTTCATCACTTCGCCAAATCGTGTTACGGAGTATCACTTAGATCGCGAGGTCTCCTGGATTCTTCAGCTGCAGGGCGACAAAGAGATTCATGTGTTCGATCGTGCCGACAAAGACATTGTTCCCGACCATGAACTAGAGGTTTACTGGACCGCCGACAATCGCGCAGCGCGTTATAAGCCGGAATACGAATCCAGAGCGATGATTTATCAGATGCGCCCCGGCTCCGGAGTTCATATTCCTATCAACTCTCCGCACTGGCTACGAAACAAAAACAATATTTCAGTAACTCTGAATGTTAATTTTCAATTTCACGACCGGCATTGGGCAAATGTTTACAGGGCGAATTACCACCTGCGCCGGGCGGGTATCATACCGCATCCACCTGGGAGCCACCCTTTAACCGACCGTCTGAAGAGCGCGGCTTTTACCGTCCTTCAGCGGGGAAAGGAGGTGGTGAAAGGTCGACCCCACATCCCTGCGGAAGCACGCGAGCAAAACAGAAGAATCGCACAACTGGCGGGGCTGCGCCAACCACTAAGCGGTCAGAGCGCAGACGACGACTACGCCCCCGTGACTGAACAGTCGTGAAAGGCAAGAGACAGGCCACCTGCAAATAGTTGCAAATGCTCGCAACATCGGCGCGGGGTTCAAGTCTTCGTCAGTGCAGGTGATCCCACTCTTCAAGGTTTGCGGAGACCGATTGCAACATAGGTCCGTGGGGAAAGAAATGGCCTCCGGGAAAGACGTGCATCGCGAAGCGACGTTTCGTATGACGTTTCCAGGCTATCAACTGATCCCAACTGACGCTTGAGTCCTCTATTCCTGAGAAGACCGTAATAGGGCAGTTGAGCGGCTCATCCTCCAAAAAACGATAACTCTCGACCACCGCAATATCGGCGCGCAAAATCGGCAGAAGAACTTCCATGAGTTCATCGCTCTGCAGTAGCTCCTGAGGTATTCCGTTGTAGACGCGAGTCAGTTCGTTAATGAATTCACGATCGGGGAGCGGATGCAAAAGTGCACTATCGCCCGGTAAATCCGGTGCGCGACGGCCGGAGACAAAGAGCCAGACAGGTTGGGAAGATGCATACCGCTTCAATCGACGCGCCCACTCGAACGCCAGCAACGCTCCCATGCTGTGCCCGAAGATGGCGTAGGGAATGTCGATCCATGGTCGTAGTTCTCGATCCAAATCCTCCACCAGTGAATCGAATTGGAGGTAAGGAGACTCTGAAAGGCGCGTCTCCCGGCCGGGCAGAAGAACCGGACATAACTCCACGAAGGGCGGCAGTTCGGCGAGCCATGAGCGATATGCCGTTGCCCCACCTCCCGCATGGGGAAAACAGAACAAGCGCAAACGTGAAGTCCCCTTCGCTGAGCGGAACTGAAGCCAGGACGTAGTTCGATTCAAGCGGCGTTCTCCCGGGTTAGATTCTACTTGATGAACGCGTCACAATATTTGGAAGCGAACTATGAGGAATCGCCCTTAGTCCAGGAAAATCCTGAAGTGTGCATGGAATTACTTTGAAACGATGCGGAGGTCCGGGTCCCCATTGGAGGCAGCTTTGGCTCTTTCCCCGATGCTAGAAATCCGAATTACAAATCTTCCCCTGAATCTTTGAAACGCGAGGTCTTCGGAATAAATATGGCGACAACAGGCTTTTGGCAAAGAGTTACCGCAAACATGTCTTCCTCCCAACCATGGGCGGAAAGGCCTACGGCAGGTTCGTCGCACAGTTCGCACGGCATGGTTACGCTGTGGATGATCCTGGATGGGATCACGATCTTGGCGTCCGCAGCGCTCGTCACGCTCTATGAGCGGCACACCGGGCACATTGCCGGTATCAGAAGCCTCGGGCATGGCGGTCTTATGCACGGTAGTTCGATGGAAATCCTGCTGGCTGCCCTGTGCGGGTACGCCTTGTCACTCATCATAACCAGCCGACGTATGCATTTGTATACCCCGAAGCGCCTTAACAGTTTTCTGCATGAGCAAACTCTCAGCATTCAGGCCTGTTTGATCTCAGGGTTGCTACTAACTGGCGCTCTCTTCCTACTTCATGCTGAATACATTCCGCGCAGTATTGTGGTCATCACGATTTTACTGGTCACCTTTGGGCTGAGTCTCCGCAGGTTCGGTTACCGCTTTCTGCTTTATCACCGATTCGAGCGCGGCATAGGCAGCCGCAACGTATTCATCGTCGGAACTGGAACTGAGGCTCACGCGCTCCGTAATCATCTGGATCGCATCCGGCATCTTGGCTACAACTTCAAGGGTTTCATCGCGTTTCCAGGCGGCTGCTCCCGTGCTGACGACCTCTCCACAGATGTGGTGGGCACGCTCGACACGCTGTTTCAACATACTCGTAAGCACTTTGTGGATGAGGTATTCTTCACCGCACCTTGCGAGCAGCGCGGCGTCGTCAAGGACATGCTGGAGCAGTCCCGTGCTAATGGCGTGGACGTGCGCGTGGTTCCCGACATGTACGATGGGCTGGTTTGGGACAGCCCCATCGAGTATATCGGACAGTTCCCGACCATTCCGCTGCAACACGGCAGCGTGCCGGAGATTGCTCTACTCTTCAAGAGATGGATCGATATCATCATCTCCAGTTTGATCTTGATCGCCATTTCACCGGTGTTGCTGGCCATCGCCATCGCAATCAAGATGGATTCGCCTGGTCCCGTTTTCTATTTATCTGAACGGATCGGCAAGAAAGGGCGTGTCTTCGGCTGCATCAAGTTTCGCACCATGGTGAGCAATGCGGAGAAACTGCGCGCTAACATTTTGCACATGAACGAACGCGACGGGGTTCTGTTCAAAATTACCGACGACCCCCGCATTACCCGGCTCGGCCGCTTCCTGCGCAAATATTCGCTTGATGAACTGCCGCAGTTCCTCAATGTTCTGCACGGTGACATGAGCATCGTCGGTCCGCGTCCACCGCTCGCCAGCGAGGTGCAGGAGTACAAACTCAATCATCTTCGTCGTCTCGACGTGACACCCGGGATTACCGGCCTTTGGCAGGTGCAGTCGCGCCAGGATCCCTCCTTCGATAGCTACATCTCACTGGATGTGACTTATATCGAGAACTGGAGTATCTGGCTTGACTTCAGGATCATTTTACGCACAATTGGCGTGGTGATTGCTGGAACTGGTTCTTAGAGAAGTTTACATTTCAACACTGTGCATCGTGGGACTCAGACTGCGCGCGGGGCGCCGCTCATTGTCAAGCAACTTCATGGCCATCGACTAAGGTTTTAACGATCATGTTGACCATCCACGACACAGAGCTTGCGCCGTGGAACGAGGTGATAACGGATGCTCTCGAATTCGCCAATTATCGTGACGGGCGGAGCCGGTTTCATCGGTTCCAACTTTGTATTACAGTGGCTGGCCGGTCAACGAACGCCGGTGACAGTTCTGGACAAATTGACTTATGCTGGGAGTCTAGAGAATCTGAGGCACGGCGAAAAGGATCTCCACTTTAGCTTCGTGCGCGGGGATATTTTGGACGGTGCGCTCGTTCGCCGCGTCCTCCAGGAACAGCGGCCGCGAGCGATAGTGCATTTGGCAGCGGAGAGCCATGTGGACCGATCGATACACGGACCTGCGGAATTCGTACGTACCAACATTGAGGGAACCTTCCAGTTGCTTGAAGGGGCTCGTGAATATTGGCGTACCCTGACGTCCGTCGAGCAGAGCGAGTTTCGCTTCCTGCATGTTTCCACCGATGAGGTCTATGGCTCGCTTTCTCCTACGTCACCGCCATTCACCGAAGAGACTCCTTATGCCCCGAACAGTCCATATTCGGCCTCTAAGGCCTCCTCGGACCATTTGGCACGGGCCTACTTCCACACCTACGGCCTCCCGGTGCTGACCACCAATTGCTCCAATAACTATGGCCCGCGCCAGATGCCGGAGAAACTGATTCCCCTGATGATACTAAGAGCTCTCCAAGGCCTACCTTTGCCGGTGTATGGCGATGGATTGAATGTTCGCGACTGGCTTTACGTTGACGACCACTGCGAAGGTCTGCGTACTGTGTTAGCGGCTGGGGTTCCGGGGCAGACCTACAATATCGGTGGTCGCCAGGAGATGTCCAATCTCGATTTGGTGCGGCAGCTTTGCGCCATCCTGGACGAAGTCAGGCCATCGCGAAAGCCCTATGCGAATCTGATTTCGTTCGTTAAGGATCGGCAAGGTCACGACCGCCGTTATGCCATCGATTGTTCAAAGATAGAGCGGGAGCTCGGCTGGCAACCGCAAGGGAACTTTATCGACGGGTTGCGCAAGACAGTTCAGTGGTATCTGAACAACGTCGAGTGGGTGGAACGAGCGACGAGCGGCTCTCACCTGGAATGGATGAAACTGCAGTATGCTCCGTCCGGCCTGGCAGGCTCCGCAAGCCTATAAAGGTGCGCACGGACAACGTCTGGGAGATTCGAAACTACTTCGATGGGTAGAGACGGAGGAAACCATGGCTACAGCATTCCACCCAGTCGCGAAGGCGGAGATTTTTCCCCGCGACGCGAAGACATGCAAACTATTCGCCGCGAGCTTCGACTCCCTCCCTTTTCAGTTCCGCCACTCGCTGCATACGATGGAGATCTTTGAAATGCGGGCTCTTCTGAAGTTGGCCGACCGCTGCATGAAGAAGCGCGAACATAAGAGCCATTATGAAAGCGGCGAACCGGTTGTAAACGGCTACTTCGGCAACAAGCCAACTGACATGAACCTGGTGCAGGCCTTAGAACGGATCGGGGAGGACAAGAACTGGATTATTCTCAAGCGCATTCACGAGGAGCCGGAGTATCGCGCTGCTCTTGAGAGCTTCATTTCGGAGCTTTCGGAGCTAACGGGAATCGATTTGCGCCGGCATTATCACGATCCCATTCTCACTATCTTCATTACCTCGCCCAACCGTGTCACACCTTACCATCTTGATGGGGAAGCCAATTTTCTGGCGCAAGTACAGGGGAGCAAATTGATATACCTTTACAATGCTCGCGATCCTGAAATCCTCACTGCTGAAGAGATGGAACGATACTGGACGGGGAATCTGCGGGCGCCCAGATGGCACGAAGAATTATCAGAAGGGCAGTGGCGCTACGAGCTATCTCCGGGGTTGGGCGTCTTTAACCCGGCGACTTTTCCTCATTGGGTAAAAAATTCAAACAATGTTTCAGTTTCCGTTAGCATCAACTTCAAACGGGTACGGAACGAAAGCATTGGGGCGTTCCGAGCCAATTACTACGCGCGGAAGTTCGGTTTGCATCCGACCGAGCCTGGTCGATCACCAGCCCTCGATCGCCTGAAAAACCTTGCATTCGGCAGGCCGTACGAGGCTGCGCACGCGGCACGAAAGGGGCTGCGCTCGCGCTACGGAATTTAGAGAGCCGCCCCTCCACGTCGAGATTGACGACAAACATCTCGAGCAAATTTCCTGCCAAAGACACCGACCATGAAAGCAGCCTTGACAGAAGGTTCGGAACGCCGCGACAAATCGGTATCAAAGACCGAACGGGGTCGCCCGCTGCCGGCTATTCTGCTGCCGGGTTTGGTCGTGACCGCAGCACTGCTCGCAGGAGTGGTTGAATGCGTGTACGGTCGAACTGTCCAAGGAGGCTTGTACGGCTCCGATGCGGTGCAGTACTTGGATATGTCAAGGGCATTGGATGCGGGGAACTGGAAGCAGGCTATGAACCCCTATTGGGGCTTTGGATATCCGATGCTTTTGGCGGTCATTCGCCCTCTGTTTCCGTCAGGGCCGGTCAATGATCTTTTTGTGGCGCGGTTTCTCAATCTAGCCATTTTTGCTGCGTCCGGCCTGAGCTTTTGCTATCTGGTAAAAGGACTTCTCTTAGAGGCAGGCTCGCAGGAGCGAAGCTGGGGCGGTAAGGGGCGGTGGGTATTGCTGTTTGGAGGCGCCTCAATCTTTGCTGGCACGCAACTCTGCATTGACTGCGTATCGAGGTTTGGTCCAGATCAGCTTGTGGCTTGTCTATTCTTTTTGACATGCGGATTGGTGGTGCGCATGGTACGGAAGGGTGCGGTAAGTCTTTCTATCCTGTGTGGCCTGGTGATGGGATTTGGATATGTCACAAAGCAGGCGTTTCTTCCACTGGGATGTTTTGTTTTGATAGAACTTTGTCTGGTTCTACGGCGAAGGACGCTTCCACTTCGACACGTGGCAGTCTGTGCCATTGTGTTCGCAGCGATTGCAAGCTTGTACGCCTTTGGTCTCACCGTTGCATTTGGGCGTCCGACACTGGCAGAAGCCGGGGTGCTGAACTATGCAGTGAACGTGAATCGCCTGGAGAAGTGGGCGCACTGGGAGGGTGGCACGCTTCCAGCGGAGAAGGCCATTCCGCAGGCCGCTATCGCCCGCTTCGTAGATTGGACGAATCATCCCCCTGATTTCGGAAAGCCGATCCATCCTTCGCAAATAGTGAGCGCCAATCCGACGATCTTCGCGTTTGGTATCCCATTCTCAGTTACCTATCCGCCTTTCTACAATCCACCTTGGTGGTATGAGGGTTACCGGCATTTTTGGAACTGGCGATATCAGGTCGTCGCCATCGGGTATAACTCATTGGAGCTTGCAAAGGTGCTTCTAACCCATCCATTGCTCTATGCGGCGGCGATTGCGGTTGTACTCCTCGCTATGTCACGCAAGAATGCGTGGAGCGGGTGGACGGCGCAGCAGTGGCCAGTTTGGCTCCTGGCCCTGGCGATGATTGCGTTATATCTTCCCGTTCATCTTGAAGGGCGCTATATTGCACCGGCCCTGGCTGTGCTGGCGATTACTACGCTTGTTGGAATCATGGGACAAGGTGCGGAGATTTCCAGTCGCGGTCGAATCGCCGTCCTCACGATCTTCTTGATTGGAGCCGTGCTCGAAGGCGCGATATCTGAATGGGTCGTTCTTCGTCGCATTGCCAGAGGAGACTCATACGCGGAGAATCTTGAGTGGAAGGCTGCTGAATTGATGACTCGCGCGGGATTGAAGCCAGGCACGAATATCGGCACGATTTCATGGGAACCGAGCTTACATTGCGACTGGGCTTACATCGCAAGGTTGGATATCACGGGCGAGATTGCCACGGCCAATGACTGGAAACAGTTCTGGAGTCTTACGGCGGAGACGCAGCAGCAAGTGATCGAAAGGTTTCGCCTTACTGGCGCAACCGCTGTTGTGGCGTGGTATAGGCCGGACTCTTCCACGGCGCCTGGATGGGAACGCATGGGAAATTTGCCGGTGTGGGTCTATCGTCTCTGATCACCCATCTTTCGCCGCATGAAAGAGTGCGACAGCGGATATCGTCTTAGGCATTCCTGGAGGGGGAGATTGCGTAATCTGATCAGTTCAATCGTGCGCAGTGTCGCCTTTCGAACGGGCCGCTTCAAGGGTCTGTACCTGCGCATTTGCAGTCCGGGTGCGCAGGAGTACACACGATTTATGAAGCTGTATGGTGGTTTCAATGCAATCGGGGAGAACTGCAGCATTCTTCCAAGTACGAACTTTACCGATCCTGCCTACGTGAAACTGGGGAACAATGTGCATTTCTCAAATTGCACACTGGTTGGCCACGACGGCGCAGTGGCCATGTTGAATCGTGCATACGATGTAAGGCTTGACTCAGTGGGCAAGATCGAGATTCGGGATAACGTCTTTATCGGCTACGGCGCGATCGTGTTACCCGATGTGACTATCGGCCCCAACGCGATCGTCGCCGCGGGCGCTGTTGTCAACCGCGATGTTGCACCAGGAGACATCGTGGGAGGAGTTCCGGCGAAGACTATAGGAAGAGTCGATGACCTTGTCGCCAGGCTTCAGGCAAAGACAGATTCATTGCCTTGGGGAGAGATGATTCGACAGCGGGGTGTGGACCTCGACACGGGGATGGAAAAGGAACTTGTTCGGCGCCGGGTCGAGCATTTCTACGGATCGAGCAGCGCGACGCAGCCGGCGAATCGCAGCAATATTCCTCCTGCGGGAGCGGAGAGGCCATTAGAAAACAGTGCGAGTTAACCGCTGTCCTCTAACTTCTCAAGGTCCGCGCTGGGAGTGAAGACTCGAGCGTTGCGCGGGTGAACCTCTACTGTTTCGATTCAATCCACCAGGGCTACAAGATACCCATACCGAAAGAAGACTATGCCAATAGACACGATATTATCAATGCCCGATGTCGAGGAACCGGAGTTGTCGCCTGAAGATAGTGCCGGAGCGGAGAAGCACGCCCGAAAAGCGCTGGAATCGACGGCAGTGCGGGCGACGTTCTGGACTGTGACCGACTACGGGTGTTCGATGGCGCTACGCGTCGTCAACAGCATGGTTCTTACCCGCCTGTTGATGCCGGAAGCCTTCGGGCTGATGACGCTTGTCTCGACGCTCATCGTCGGAATTAGTCTTATCTCCGATATTGGGTTGGGACCCAGCGTGATTCAAAGCCCGCGTGGAGATGATCCCGTCCTTCTGAACACTGCGTGGACTTTGCAGGTGCTTCGCGGCCTGGGGATTTTTGTCGTTTCACTCGCTTTAGCGTGGCCCATGTCGCTGATGTACCATGAACCGCGACTTTTATTATTATTGCCGGCGCTTGGCATCAATACCATCATTGGCGCTTTCAACAGTACGAATCTTCTTTCGATGTCGCGGCACATGGGCGTGCGCAGGCTCTTCCTTCTCGACATCACGACGCAGGGGGTCTCGCTCCTGGTCACGGTCGGATGCGCGCTGGTTTACAGGTCGGTGTGGGCGCTGGTACTGGGAGCGGCATTGAGTACGGCATACCGACTGGCGCTCAGCTTTTACCAGCGGTTGATTCCAGGCATTCGGAATTCCTTCCGGTGGGACAAGGAGAGCGTGCATGGCCTGGTTCACTTTGGCAAATGGATTTTGCTTGCGACCGCGTTCTACTTCTTTGCGTCACAGGCAGACCGGCTGATTCTTGGAAAGCTGATCAGTTTCAGCCTGCTTGGTGTGTACGGCATCGCATTTTCAGTTTCCGAGATGCCGCGATCGATCATCAATGCATTCGCACAGAGAGTCGGTTATCCATTCATCGCGAAGATGTCCCATTTGCCGATCGCTGAATTCCGTGGAGTGTTTTTGCGGTACCGCATTTACACGCTTCTGGCGGGAGCGGCGATGCTGTGCCTGATGGTGCATCTCGGCGGCTTCCTGGTTACTCACATGTACGACCGCCGCTATCATGCTGCCGCGTGGATGGTGCCGATTTTAGCTCTTGGATTGTGGCACACACTAATGTATGCGACGACCATGCCCGCGCTGTTTTCTCTCGGCAAGTCGCAGTACGCGGCGATCGGCAATGCGTCCTACTGCATCGCAGTAATTATTGCCATCCCGCTTGCCTTTCATTTCTTTGGAATGTTCGGCGCGGTGATTGCAGTAGCTGCCGGCGACCTGCCACTCTATTTCGTGACCGTTACAGGAGCCAGCCGCGAAGGCATATCAACATGGCGGCAGGATCTGCTGGCCACTGGGTTTTTTCTGGTTCTCCTGGGATTCGGCATGGCTCTGCGAGTGTCGATCGTCAGCTAGTATTCATCCTTACCGGGGTTTGCGTCCGTCGCACTCCAATCCAATAACCACTTAAGCTCTTGTTCGAATGCGCGTTGCCTATGAACGTAATGCCTACAGCCTATTTTCCGTGCGACACCGCTCCGGCAGCAACACCCGGAGCAGTTGAGCGCGCCGGTTCTGCCGCTCTGAAACCACTATCGCAAATCTTCGATGAAGTCGCAGCGAGACACGCCAGCCGAACGGCAGTGACTTTTGGCGATCAGCAGATGACTTACCGCGAGCTTCAATCGCAGGCCAACCAGTTGGCGCTCCGACTGCGGAAATTGGGCGTCGGTCCCGATTCACTGGTTGGAGTTTATCTGGAGAGATCTGCGCTTGCGATTGTCGCCCTGGTCGCCGTTCTCAAGGCCGGAGGAGCATATCTGCCTCTGGATCCGGCCTATCCGAGCGAGCGCGTCGCCCTGATCCTCGATGATGCCCAGCCACTGGTATTGCTGACCGAAAAGCATCTTCTCGATGGTTTGCCTCGGCATGATGCCCGCGTGATTTGCCTCGATCGGGAGACGACAGGGAACTCTTATTCAGAATTTCCCGCAATCAACTCCGAATGGGGCGTTGATAATCTGGCGTACGTGATCTACACATCAGGATCGACTGGAAAACCCAAGGGCGTGATGGTGACGCAGAGCAACGTTGCGCGCTTGTTTAGTGCGACTGCGGAATGGTTTCACTTCAACGAACTCGATGTTTGGACACTCTTCCATTCTCTTGCATTCGACTTCTCAGTATGGGAGATATGGGGTTGTCTGCTGCACGGCGGAAGGCTGGTAATCGTTCCCTTCACTGTTTCGCGCTCGCCTGAGGGATTTCGTGAGTTATTGGCGAAGGAACAGGTTACGGTGCTGAACCAGACTCCTTCGGCTTTCTATCAGCTTATGGCTGTCGACCAGGCGCCCAGTTCGCCGGAACTGTCTCTCCGGCTAGTGATTTTTGGCGGCGAGGCGTTGAACTTCAAAACCCTGCGGCCATGGTTTGAAACGCACGGCGACCAGCATCCACTATTGGTGAACATGTACGGAATTACAGAAACAACTGTGCACGTAACCTATCGGGAGGTCACCGCGGCCGATGCCGCCGACGGCGTGCGCAGCGTGATTGGCTTGCCGATCCCCGATATGCGGCTTTACCTTCTCGGCGACGACCGGCAACCTGTGCGGACGGGCGAAACAGGCGAGATCTGTGTAGGCGGGGCGGGCGTGGCGCGCGGATACTTGAACCGGCCCGAACTGAACGCCGAGCGTTTTGTTCCCGATCCATTTTCCAGAATTCCGAATGAGCGGATGTACAGATCCGGTGACTTGGCTCGCCTGCTGCCCGATGGTGAAGTGGAGTATCTGGGACGGGGCGACGATCAGGTGAAGATTCAAGGTTTTCGAATTGAACTGGGCGAGATCGAAGCCGCCCTGGCGGGGCACCCGCAGATCCGAGAGGCGCGAGTGGTTGCTCACAAAGATGACGCAGGAATGAAGAGGCTGGCAGCGTACTACGTGGCGCATGAGGACGCTGCACTTTCTGTACGCGAGTTGAGCGAGCATCTGCGCCAGAAACTTCCACCATGGATGATGCCGTCCGTGTATCTATCGGTCGCGGCTTTTCCGCTGACCCCTCACGGCAAAGTCGATTATGCGCGGCTACCGTCACCGACTGCCGGATCGGCTCGCACGGGAGCGCAGACTTCAGGCACGGATCTGCAACAGGAAGTGGCCGGCGCCTGGCGAAGCGTGCTGGGCGCGGATTATGTCGGACTGGACGACAACTTCTTCGACATTGGTGGCAACTCGGTGCTTCTGGTATCGCTGCACGCGAAACTGCAAACCATGCTCGGCAAAAGCATTCCCGTCGCGGATCTATTTGCCTACACTACGGTCCGCGCTCTTTCAGAAAAGCTTGGACGTTTGGACCCGGATCACGAGTCGGTGCATTCAACGCAAGATCGAACACAGGATCAGGCGCAGAAGCAGCGAGCGGCGTTTGCACAAGCCCGCGCGGTCAGGAAGGCAATCTGATGAGCACTCCTGAAAACGAAAACCGTCTCGAAGGCGTTGCAATCATCGGCATGTCGGGCAAGTTTCCCGGCGCGCCGAATCTCGATATCTTTTGGGCAAATGTCGCGGCAGGCAAAGATACGATCACACAATTCTCTCGCGAGGAATTGGAAGCCAAAAACCATGCGTCTTTGGAGTTCGGCGCCGACTACGTGGCAGCTCACGGTGTTCTCGAAGGTGCCGAGATGTTCGATGCCGGCTTCTTCGGCATACCACCGCGTGAGGCTGATGTTCTAGACCCGCAGCACCGGTTGTTTCTGGAGACTTGCTGGAATGCGCTCGAAGATGGCGGATATGATCCGGCGCAATTTGCTGGGCAGATCGGCATCTTTGGCGGATGCAGCCTGAACACCTATTTGCTGGCAAACCTGAGCGCAACCCGGGAGTTTATCGACGAACTCACGGGCAACTACCAGGTCGGCGAACTTCAGACGACGCTGGGCAACGATAAGGACTTTCTCTGTTCCCGCGTGGCCTACAAGCTGAACCTGCGTGGGCCATGCATGACGGTACAAGGCGCGTGCGCAACATCGCTGGTCGCGATCTGTCAGGCGTGCCAGAATCTTTTAACGTACCAGTGCGACATGGCGCTTGCCGGCGGCGTGTCGGTGACGTTCCCACAACATCGCGGCCATGTCTTTCAGGAAGGCAGCATGGGATCGCGCGACGGTCATTGCCGCCCATTCGACGCCGACGCGACAGGCACTGTGTTTGGACACGGTGTGGGGGTGGTGCTGCTGAAGCGACTGGAAGATGCGCTTAACGACGGCGACCGCATCGACGCCGTCATTCGCGGCTTTGCGGTCTCCAACGATGGCGCAGCGAAGGTCAGCTACATGGCCCCCGGCGTGGATGGACAAGCTGCGGCTATCGCAGCCGCCCACGCAATGGCAGGAATCAGCGCGGACGCCATTACGTTTGTTGAAGCGCACGGCACCGCAACGCCGCTGGGCGATCCCGTCGAGGTTGCCGCGCTGACTAGGGCCTTTCGCCAAACGACGCAGCAAAATGGTTTCTGCGCACTGGGCAGCACCAAAGCAAACATCGGCCACCTAGACGCAGCGGCAGGAGTCAGCGGGTTGATCAAAACCGTGCTCGCTATGCGGCATAAAACTATCCCGCCGGTGGCCAATTTCCGCCGCCCAAACCCGCGGATCGATTTTGCGAACACACCTTTTCTTGTGAGCGGCGAAGCTTCGCCATGGAAGTCCGATGGCCCGCGCATGGCCGGCGTGAGCGCCTTTGGCGTCGGAGGCGTGAACGCACATGTGGTGCTCGAAGAAGGGCCACATGTTTCACTGGAACCTTCCGTGCGCCCAACCCAGTTGCTCACGGTGTCCGCGCGTTCTGAGACCGCGATTGATGCGGCGCTTGGTAACCTCGGCCGCTATCTGCAAGAACATCCCAAATCGAATCTAGCGGACGTTTCCTATACGCTCCAGACAGGCCGACACGGATTCGATTATCGCGCATCGGTCGTATGCTCGAGTGTGGACGAAGCTGCGCGGACGCTTGCAGACCCTGCGAACCGGCGGATTCAGAGGTCCGCGAGCGTACTCGCCAGGCCCCAACCGATCTTTCTTTTCACCGGGCAGGGCGCGCAGTATCCAGGGATGGGTCGCGCACTCTATGAGACTGAGGCCGTTTATCGGAAAGAAATCGATGAATGCGCAGAAATCCTGCGCCCATTGCTGGATCTCGACCTGCGCAACATTCTTTTTCCGGCAGGTGCGGACTCAAATGCCTGCGCGGAGGCATTAACTGAAACGCGATTGGCGCAACCTGCACTATTCATCACTGAACTCGCGATGGTCAGGCAATGGATGGCGTGGGGCGTCACGCCGAAGGCCATGACTGGGCATAGCATCGGGGAATTTGTTGCCGCCGTCGCTGCAGATGTGATGTCGCGAGAAGATGGGCTTAGGCTGGTCGCAGTGCGCGGCAGGTTAATGCAGCAGATGGAGCGCGGGGCGATGCTCTCGGTGCGCTTAGGCGATGAGCAGATCAGGTCTTTTATCGGCGAACAGCTTTCGATTGCAGCAGTAAACAGCTCGTCACTGAGTGTCGCGTCGGGACCGCTGGAAGCCATTGAGGAATTGGAGAAGCTGTTGCGAGAGGAGCAGGTCGAATGCAAACGCTTGCGAACTTCGCACGCCTTCCATTCCGCAATGATGGACCCGATGCTCGATGCCTTCGAGGATGAAGTTCGGCGAGTCGCTCTTCATGCGCCCACGATTCCATACGTCTCCGGAGTGACTGGTACTTGGATCAAACCGGAAGAAGCGATCACGCCGCGTTATTGGCGGGATCATTGCCGGAAGCCTGTGCGTTTCGCCGACGCCGTGAAGCTCTTGCTCGGCCTGCCCGAAGCTGTGCTGCTGGAAGTGGGGCCGGGGCAGTCGCTGACGACCCTTGCGCGACAGCAGCGCGGCAATCGCGCCGTGCCGATCGTGGCATCCATGCCGGAGCGTACCGGGGAAGCGGGTGATTCGGGAACCATGCTGGAGGCCCTGGGCCGGCTATGGACAACCGGTATTCAGCCGGATTGGGAGCGTGTTTGGAACCACGAACGTAGGCGCCGCATTTCACTTCCCACTTATCCATTCGAACGCAAGAAGCATTGGATCGAGCCACCCGCATACGTGGCGGCCGGCGCGATTGCGGCCAACGCTCCCCTCCAATCGAACATTGCGACCCGAGAGACTGAAGTACAAATTGGGGGAGAAGGAAAGATGACCCTTGATGTAGTTGGAATCGCAGTTGAACGCAGTCTTAGGCTTCAGCCTGTTGTTGCAAGGCTCTTTGAGGAATTAAGCGGGATTGCCATCGGCTCGGAATACTTCGACACATCGTTTCTGGAGCTGGGATTCGATTCTCTTTTTCTGACCCAGGCGACGCAGGCGGTGCAGCGCCGCTTCGGCGTGAAGGTGACCTTCCGTCAGATCGTGGAACAGTACTCAAGCATTCGCATGCTCGCCGAACGACTGGACGCGATTCTTCCCGCAGATGCTTTCCCTCAAGAACAGGCGCAGCCTACCGCAGCTATCGCCGGGGTTGCTCCTGCGGCAGACGCTCCACTTTCCGCCGAGACAGGTTCGGCTCTCGAAGAGCTGTTGCGAGCGCAGATGCAGGCAATGTCCAGGCTTTTTGAACAGCAACTCGCGGCGGTCCGCGGAGCAGCGCCTGACATCAAAACGCAGCAAGCCTGCGCACAGTCAGGCAGTTCTCTGCCGGCCGCTGCGAAGAACGCCGTCGGGAGCGCAGCAGTTTCCGTCGCACCATCTGGCGGACTTAAGACGCATGGGCCATTCAAACCAGTGCAGGCGGGGACCAAAGACGGGCTGACAGAGAAGCAGAGCGAGTACATTCAGTCACTCATCTCTCGCTACACGAGCCGCACCGGTAAGTCAAAGGAGTATACGCAAGCGTATCGGCCACATCTTTCCGATCCGCGGGCCGTCGCAGGTTTTCGGTCCTTGTGGAAGGAAATGGTCTACCCGTTGGTGACCTGCCGCTCAAAAGGCTCGCGGATCGTGGATCTTGACGGCAACGAATACATCGACATCGTCAACGGTTTTGGCGCGATCATGTTCGGGCACGGACCGGATTTTGTGAATGAAGCCGTGCACAACCAAATCGATCTGGGCGTTGAGATCGGCCCGCAGAGTTCGCTGTCAGGTGAAGTTGCGGCTCTGATCTGCGAGCTAACAGGCATGGAGCGCGCCGCGTTTTGCAATACGGGATCTGAAGCGGTGATGGCGGCGCTGCGCGTGGCACGCACGGTGACTGCTCGCGACAAAATCGTTTACTTCACGGGTGACTATCACGGGACTTTCGACGAAGTTCTGCTACGAGCCACACCGCACGGCGCCGCGCCGATTGCTCCCGGCATCATGGCGGGAGGCTCGAACAACACTGTGGTGTTGGAATACGGAGCGCAAGCATCACTGGAGTACGTTCGTGCACATGGCAATGAGATCGCCGCAGTTCTGGTCGAGCCCATTCAAAGCCGTCATCCAGAAGTGCAGCCGCGTGAGTTTCTGAGCGAACTGCGCAGAATCACCGCTCTATCTGGAACAGCGCTGATCTTCGATGAAGTGGTGACTGGTTTCCGCGTGGCTCTCGGCGGGGCACAGGAGTACTACGGGATTCGCGCCGATTTGGCCACCTATGGTAAAGTGATGGGCGGTGGCTATCCGATCGGCGTGGTAGCGGGACGAGCGGAGTTCCTTGACACGCTCGATGGCGGTGCGTGGCAATACGGCGATGACTCGGCTCCCGAGGTTGGGATGACGTTCTTTGCTGGAACGTTTGTGCGCCATCCGCTGGCTCTCGCAGCAGCCAAGGCCATCCTGCGCCATCTAAAGGAAGCGGGACCGCAACTCCAAGAAACCCTCAGTCGGAAGGTGGCCTCCGCAGCGCAGGCCGTGGCAGAGATTTTTAAAGATGCCGCGCTCGATGTTGGCGTGCACCCATGCGGCGCGTGGTTCTCATTCAACTTGCCCACGGAAGCCCGCTTCGGCAGCCTTCTGTATTACCACATGCGCGAGAAGGGTATTCACATCCTCGAGAACTACCCCTGCTTCTTTACCACTGCGCACTCCGATGAGGATTTTGCGCACGTTGTTGAGGGCTTCCGCGAATCAGTCCTAGAGATGCGCCGTGGCGGCATGTTGCCGGCTCCGGCAGTTCTAGAGGTCCCCGCGCCTGCCACGGCCATGTTGCCGGAATTTCATCAAGCCTCACGCGTCACATCAAGCGCCTACGAGGCTCCAGCCAAAGTTCCCCTCACCGAATCGCAGCGCGAGATCTGGCTGGCAGCCACGCGAGGCAGCGAGGCCAACTGCGCCTTTAACGAATCGCTGACGCTGAGCCTGCGAGGTCCGGCGCGCGAGGATCAAACGCTGCATGCGCTCGAAGCGGCCATCGCACGCCACGACGCTCTTCGTTCGACGGTCGATCCCGACGAGGAATGCATGAGGATCGCACCCGCGTTCACAGGCCAGATCGCGTTCGTTGACTTGAGCGCGATTTCCGCCGAAGAGCGTAAGGCATTCATCAACGCGCGTATCGCGGAAGAAGGATGCAAGCCCTTCGATTTGGCTCGTGGCCCGCTTTTCCGGGCAACGCTCTTCCGCACAGCCCCCGAAGAGTTACTGCTACTTGCGACTGGGCATCATATCGTACTCGACGGGTGGTCATCGAACCAACTGCTTGAGGATATGAGCAAGATCTACAGTGCATCAAAGACCCATTCCAAACCGGCTCTGGCGCCGCTGGTTCCCTTTAGCAGTTATGCGCTGAAGGAGTTCGAAGAAACTCAAGCGGGCACTTATGCCGAAAACGAGCGTTACTGGATAGAGGTTTTCACTGGACACACACCGGTGCTGGACCTGCCCACCGATCGGCCGCGCCCAGCGATGAAGTCCTACAAGGGAGCGACACTGCAATCATCTTTGGGTGCGGAGCTATCCGGGGAGCTTAAAAAAATCAGCTCCAGACTTGGCTGCACGCTGTATGTGACCCTGCTTTCGGCGTTTCAGATTCTGCTGCATCGACTGACGCGGCAGTCCGAAGTGGTGGTCGGCATTTCATCTGCCGGACAAGCCTTATATGAAGACGCGAGCCTCGTAGGACACTGCGTGCATTTCCTCCCGATTCTGAGCGTTCTATCGAGGGCCATCACAGTCAAAGAACACATGGCCACCACGCGCGGACAACTTCTCGATGCTTATGACCATCAGGAATTCACCTACGGCACGCTGTTGCGCAAGCTGCCGATTCAGCGGGATTCAAGCCGCCTGCCATTGATTGAAGTCCAGTTCAACTTGGAGAAACTGGGAACAAATCTCCACTTCGAGGGGCTTGCTACAGAAGTGCATGCCAATCCGAAGAGATTCGTGAACACGGACCTCTTCTTGAATATCGTTGAAACCGACGACGATCTTCTGATGAATTGCGATTACAATACCGACCTGATCGACAGCGAAACACTCAAACGCTGGCTGGCCTCGTACGCAACGATTCTGCGCGGAATAGCTGCGGACGCAGGCCGCGAGGTCGAGGATCTCGAGGTTTTGGATGAAAGCGAACGAAGGCTGGTGCTCGACGAGTGGAACCGCACGGCGGTGGATTTCGGGCCGTTTGAACCGGTCCATCGAGCCATTGAGAAACAAGCCACATATTCACCCGATCGTGTTGCGGTAATCTGCGACGGAGCGCGGTGGACCTACGGACAACTTAACGAATACAGTAATCGGTTGGCCCGACATCTCCGCCGCCAGGGAATTGGCGAAGGCTCTCTTGTGGGCGTATGCCTTGAGCGCTCCTTCCAGATGCTGGGCGCGGTATTGGGAGTACTCAAGGCGGGCGCGGCATATCTACCCCTCGACCCCAGCCACCCTATCAGCCGCCTGGAATGGGTACTTTCTGACGCGCACGTAGCCCTGCTGCTTACCCAGGAACACTTGGCCTCAAGGCTGCACGCCAGCGCGCGGGTCGTTTGCCTTGACAGCGAGCGGACATTATGGGCGAGGGAAGGTACCACGGACCTTGTCACGAAAAATGAGCCCGATTCTTTGGCGTATGTGATTTATACCTCCGGCTCCACGGGACAGCCCAAGGGCGTAGCCATCGAACATGGAGCACTGACCAACCTGCTTCGGAGCATGGAGCGGGAACCTGGCTTGAACGCTACGGACACGCTAGTTTCGGTCACAACTCTTTCGTTCGACATTGCCGCGCTTGAACTCTTTCTGCCTCTCGTAACTGGGGGCAGGCTGGTAATTGCTACCAAAGAACAGGTTGTCGATGGGTACCAATTGCTCAACCTGCTGGAGCAGACCCAGGCCACAGTGATGCAGGCGACGCCGGCAGGTTGGCGGATTCTGCTAGAGGCAGGCTGGAAGGGGCTTCCGCGGCTCAAAGTGCTCTGCGGCGGCGAGGCTCTGGCCCGCGAACTTGCCGATTCGCTGATGGATTGCAGTGACGATGTATGGAACGTTTACGGGCCGACGGAGACCACCATCTGGTCTTCGGCAACCCGGCTCGAAAAACGGACAGGCCCGGTGCCGATTGGACCGCCCATCGCCAACACCCAGTTCTATGTGCTTGACGAGCGCCTGCAACCAGTACCGTTGGGAGTAACCGGCGAGCTATACATTGGTGGGGTCGGGTTGGCTCGATGCTACTGGAAGAGACCCGATTTGACTGCCGCAAAATTTCTGCCGAACCCATTCGGCCAGGGACGAATCTACCGCACAGGCGATCAGGCGCGCTGGCTCCAGAACGGTCACATTGAACTGCAGGGACGGACCGATTTCCAGGTGAAGGTACGCGGCTTCAGGATTGAACTGGGCGAAATAGAGGCAGCTCTTGCGAGTCATCCATCGGTACGAGATGCGGTGGTGACCGCAGTCCAAGTCAGGCCCGGTGACGTGAGGCTGGCGGCCTGGGTGGAGTCGGCGATGGTCACCCCGCCAATAGATCTAGACGCGCAACTGCACTCCCTGCTGGCTGCGAAACTGCCTGAGTATATGCATCCGACTGTCATCTCCTTGCTGCCCGCCTTGCCGCGCACTGCTAACGGTAAGATCGACCGCAGGTCTTTGCCAGAACCGACCTTTGGAACCCATACTAAAACGCGGGAGTTTACCCCTGCGACAACGCCTGAGCAGCAAAAGCTGGTGGCAATCTGGGCTGATGTTTTGAATCTCGATCGAGTCAGCATCACCGATAGCATCTTTGAGTTGGGAGCTGACTCGCTTCTTATTTTCAGGATTTCAGCCCGTGCCGGGCATGAAGGACTACCGATCCAACCCGCGCAGATTTTTCAGCATCGCACCATCGCCAGTCTGTCGAATGCTCTTGTTGAAGCCAATATCTCAAGCACTGAAAAGCCTCCCGCGGGACCCGTCATTGCGCCTGTTTCAAGGGAAAAGTTTCGGAGAACCAATGCCTGATGAAGAGCTCACCGGACAAGTCGATTCCTCCTCACGAAGTTGAGCGCCCCGCGATACCGACGCCAACGGACGACTTTGTGATGCCGGCGACACCGTGCCAAACACGTTTTTGGTTGCTGCATCGAATGTACCCCGGCAACCACTCACTGAATATGCCCCTCGCATGGACCTGCCGAGGAACATTCTCTACGGATCTAGCGGCAGCCGCGCTTACGGAACTGGTGCGTCGACACGAGTCGCTGCGCACGACTTTCGAAGTAGTAGATGGCCAGTTATCTCAGATCATTCATTCGCCCATCGAAGTGCCCCTGCATTTAGATGACCTGCAATATCTACCGAATGATGCCCGTCAACGCCAGGCCGAAGCAATCATTCGTGAGCAAGCCCGTATCAAGATCGATATGGAGAAGGGACCACTGCTTTGTGCTCGGGCAATACAGATGGGAGCCGACCAGCACATACTCCTGATCACGATTCATCACAGCGTGTGCGACGGATGGTCGAACGGCGTAGTGCTCAGGGACTTTGCTGCAATCTATGACGGCCTGATGCGAAACCTTCCCCCTTGCCTCCCGGAGTTGCCCATTCAGTTTGGCGATTTCGCCGTCTGGCTCGACCAATGGAGAAAGGGAGAACAGTCGACCGAGTCTTTGGCCTACTGGCGTCTAACTCTCGGTGGGAACTTCACTCCTCTTCGAATCCCCCGAGATATTCACGGAGGAGGAGTCGAAGAACACGGCGATATCGAGACTCTTTTGCTGGCTCCCGATCTGGTTCGGCAGGCTCGGGATTTCTGCGCGCTTCGCGGGGTCACACTTTATATGTTGCTGCTCGCGGCCTACGCCGCGACTCTGCACAGGCTGACGGAGCAGGGAGACATCCTTATCGGCACGCCCTGCGCCAATCGCCGTCAACAAACGGAGGACCTGATCGGTCCCTTTTCAAACCCTCAGGTCATTCGCGTTAAGATCGGAAAAGAAGATACTCTTGACTCGATCGTAGAAAGCGTTCGTAACTGGACACTTGGTGCTCTGGCTCACCAGGACCTACCTTTCGAGGATCTGATCGATGACGAGTTTTTTTGCCGTGATCAAAATCAAATCTCACTGCAGGTGTACTTCATTTATCAGAAGGCCTTCATGCAGGCCCAGAAGACGCCTTCTTTGGAGATCTTTCCCCTGCGCTCCGTCAGTCCAGGAACGATGTTCGACCTGATGCTGAGCATCGTGGAGCGTACTGAAGGTCCCCGCCTCCAGTTGGAATTCAATCCAGCATTCTTTCGCGTTTCGACGATTCAACGGATTCTCAAGCTTTATGTGCAGATTCTTGACACCATTCTATCGAGCGCGGAAAGTCTGGCGGGGGAAGCGGCGAAAGGCGAAAGCAGCCAGCAGCTCATTGCGGTTTCAGACGGGGCTTCTGAGGGCGCAGCCCAGGAACGAGTCATCCGTCCGAATGGACATCGGAACGCAGGCGCCATCGAGGGAACAGATGTCGCCGCAAAGCAGAGAGAACTCCACGTGGCTCCCCGCGACGCGCTTGAGGCACAGATCGCCAGAATATGGGAGACGGCAATAGGGACGACAAATCTGAGCGTTCGAGACAGTTTCTTTGACCTCGGCGGGCGGTCACTGGCCGCAATGCAAATCGTCTCCCGAATCAATAAGACTTACTCGCTCAGTTTTGGTCTAGCTTCTTTGTTCTCAGGGCACACGGTTGAACGGATGGCGCAGTTAGTCACGCAGCGTCTTTCCGCAAACGGCAGTTCCTCAATCGTACCGATGCAGCCGGAGGGAACGGCAGCTCCTCTGTTTATCATTCACGGCGCTGGTGGAAACGTAATTCGCTTTTACCAACTCGCTATGCTGGTGGGTACCAAACACCCTATTTATGGCATTCAAGCTCAGTCGCTGCTGGCTGAGCAGCCGGCACTTCTGCGCTTAGAAGATCAGGCAGCGTTCTATCTGAAGGAAATGAGGGAGATCCAACCAACGGGTCCGTACTATTTCCTCGGATATTCATTCGGGGGCACGATTGCCCTTGAAATCGCACATCAGTTGCGCACACTAGGGGAACAGGTGAAACTACTCGGCATGCTCGATAGCCGCCAGCGTGACTGCATCGGCGTCGCGCAACGGAACGATTCCGTGAGGCTTCAACTCAGTCGCCGAATCGAGCGCTTTCTAGGAAATCTCTCCGATCTATCGATGACAGAAAAGATCGAGTATCTGTGGCAGAAGTTTTTTACAAGAACCTTGCGCCGGATCTACTCGCTTGCGGTCGTGCTCGGTTTTCGCACCGTACCATCGTTTATGAAAAGCACCGACGACATAACCTGGGTGGCGGCGATGAAGTATCGTGCGCAACCCTGGTCAGGAAAGGTGACGCTCTTCCGAGCTTCCGTCCAGCCGGATCCGCGGCTGCCGCTGGATCTGGGATGGACTCCCTTCGCGGAAGGTGGAGTTGAGGTGTTTGAACTGCCTGGCGATCACGACCTAGTCTTCCGCGAACCGAACATCCAGGTTTTGGCGGCGCAACTTCGCGCCTGTCTTGAACGATCCGAAGCCGAACGATCCGATCTGGAGCGCTCCGGCGTTGCCGAGGTTCGCTTGCGTGAACCCGCAGCAGTTTTGAAATAAACAGGAGCCCCCTATGTCTACAATGCGCGAAGTGTATATGGTGCTCTCGCCGCGCTCTCTAAGCTATGCCAAAGATGCGTTAGAAAGTTTGTTTTCGAATTCTCTTGAATCGATACACCTGCGTCTGATCACCGACTCGAGGCAGGACAGCGAGGAACTCTCAGAGGTTTTGACGGCTCTTGATGTCAGGTCTCACAAGTGGACGGTCTATTCCGAGGACAATTTGAAGGCGCGTGAGGATGCTGTCTTCGCGAGATATAACAACCTGCGCAAGTTTCGCCGCGGGCACCCGTGCTGGCGCAAGATCACCGATCCACTTCTAGTGAGCGAACCTGATGCGGAGATGGTGCTCCTGGATCCAGATCTTTATTTCCCCAATCGATTTCAGTTTGAGAAAACACCCGCAACCGGACTATTGCTGATGTGGCAACAGCCGAACTGCCTTTTCCCCCCCGAGGTAGTCAGGACAGCTCTCGGCAGCGGAATCCGGCTCGCGCACCATGTGGATATCGGAGTCGCGCACTGGCGCGCATCGACAGATCTGGATTGGCTGGACTGGCTGGTGGGCAAACTGGGCGGCGATAATCTGCCGCGCATCATGCACGTAGAAGCGATCGTGTGGGCGGCGCTGGCCATGCGCGAGGGTGGAGGCCATCTTGATCCCGCATTCTGGAGATGCTGGCGCCGTTCGCCGGCAAAGCGCGTGATGACGAAACTTGGCGTGAGCGGGCAGAGCATTCTGCGATCGGAATCTTGGGCGAGCCTGAAATGCTTCCACGCCGGAGGCGAGGCAAAGTGGTGGTTGCATGCAGCCCGCGAGACCGGATTGGTAGACGGGCGAGCCACGCTGACTCAGCCGGGTCGCACGATTCCATTTGAAGAATTGACTCCGAAACATTATGCGCGTGAACTTGCATTCAAGCGAGTGCTCGCAGCCTTGGGATACTACCAAATCTTCCGTACTGCGTGAGCGCCTATGCGAATATGCATTGTTGCCGAACACGCCTCGACACGCTTCGGCGGTGAGGCCATCCTTCCGGTACATTATTTTCGCCTGCTGCGGTCTCGCGGGATCGAAAGCTGGCTGGTTGTGCACTCGCGAACACGGAGCGAAGTGGAGGAATTATTCCCGGAGCAGATCGACAGGATGGTATTTATTCCGGACATGTGGATACAAAAGCTTTTCTTTCATCTCAGCCGCTATCTGCCCAGGCGAGTTTCGGAATCCACATTCGGCCTTCTCAACCAACTCATTACGCAATTCTGTCAGCGCGCAATTGTGCGCCGGCTAATTCGCGAACACCAGATCGACGTGATTCACCAACCGATTCCTGTTGCGCCGCGCTTTCCTTCAGCGATCTTCGGCTTGGGTGCGCCGGTGATAATTGGACCCCTGAATGGGGGAATGGAATACCCACCGTCTTTTCGCCGCACCGAGTCTTGGATGAGCCGCGCGGCCATCGTTGTAGCCCGGCTGTTTTCAAACGCCGGCAACGCACTGCTTCCGGGCAAGAAGGAGGCGGAGGTCGTGCTTGTTGCGAATGAACGCACGCGGCGTGCTCTGCCATCGGGAGTTCGCGGCCGCGTGATTGAACTGGTGGAGAACGGCATCGACTTCGACATCTGGCAAGAAGCGTCCAACAACGCTGTGAGCAAGGTTCCTCGCTTCGTCTTCATTGGGCGGCTCGTGGATTGGAAGGCTGTAGACATTGCAATTCGGGCGCTTCTGAGCGTTCCAGCGGCATGCTTGGAGATCATTGGTGACGGGCCCATGCTGGAAACCTGGCGATCGCTGGCGAGTGAACTATGCTTGAAGGACCGCGTCGATTTTGTTGGATGGCTGCCGCAGCAGGATTGTGCTGCCCGCCTTCGCACCGCCGTTGCGCTGGTTTTACCCAGCATATATGAATGCGGGGGAGCCGTAGTCCTGGAGGCCATGGCCATGGGCAAGCCTGTCGTTGCCACCAACTGGGGCGGACCCGCAGACTATCTCGACTCCTCTTGTGGAATGCTTGTGTCGCCCGAAGGCTACGCTGCGCTAGTGGCCGGATTTGCTGAAGCGATGCAGAAGATGATCGACTCGCCCGTACTGGCAGAATCCATGGGCGCCGCCGGGCGCGAACGAGCGGTTCGCGATTTTGACTGGCAGCGAAAGATCGACCAGATCATTGACATCTATAACTCGCTTGCAGCGAAGCCTAAGGTTCCAGCGGAATTCCAAGACACACTGGTTTCATCCGCCACGATTTCCCAGCAAAACTGAGGTGGTCACGCATGGACACGAGCTCTGAGAATCTAAGGCAGCGAGCCGGCAGTGCAGCGATGATTTTGAATACAGAAACACACACAGATTCCGCGCTCACCGACGAACTCCGCGCGGCGAAGGATCGGAACGGGGCAACTCCTTGGCGGCTTGTCTATCTTCTGAGTCGCTATCCTGCCGTCTCGCACACATTCTTTCTAAACGAAATCAAAGAGCTCAGGAAACACGGCTGCAATGTTGAAGTAGCATCGATCAATCCGCCCGACCGGCCACGTACTTCGATGCCGGTGGCGGAAGTGGAAGAGGCCGACAGGACGTTTTACATCAAGTCAAAGGGAACTGCGCGCGCCACGGCGATTGCCGCGAAGACGCTGCTTCTGAGGCCCATGGTCTTTGCCCGGGGGCTGGCGGGCGCACTGCGATTGGGGCAGTGGAATCCGACCGCGACTCTTTATTCTCTCTTCTATTTTGCCGAGGCTCTCATTCTGGGCGACTGGATGCGTTTGCGCGGTCTTCATCATCTTCACATTCACTTTTGCGGCCCGGTGGCGACTGTGGGCATGTTGGCATCGGCGGCGTGGGGTTTCTCTTATTCGCTGACTGTACACGGCCCGGACGAATTCTACGATGTGGAGAAATTCTATCTCCCTCAGAAGATCGAGCACGCAAAGTTTATCCTCTGCATCAGCGACTTTTGCCGAAGCCAGTTGATGCGCATCGCGGCTCCGGTCCACTGGGACAAGATGCATGTAGTGAGACTGGGAATCGATCCAAATGTCTTTCGTCCGTCGCGGAAACAGTTTGAGCCCGAAGGAGGCCCGCTCGAGATCCTATGCGTAGGCCGGCTTGTACCATCGAAAGGACAGCTCATCCTCTTGAGGGCTTGCGCTATCTTGCTTGCCTCCGGCCATTCATTTCGGGTGCGTCTCGTGGGCGCTGGGCCTGACCTTGAACATTTGCAAGTCTACGCGGAGCAGGAGAAGATCCCCGTGGTCTTCGAGGGAGCAAAAAGCCACGACGAGACGCGGCGCTTGCTTGACTCCGCGGATATCTTCGCCTTGGCCAGTTTTGCCGAAGGCGTGCCGGTCGCACTGATGGAGGCGATGGCCATGGAGGTTCCTTGCGTGAGCACACGCATTGCGGGTATCCCCGAACTGATTCGCGATGGTCTCGACGGATTGCTCGTTCCCGCCTCCTCGATCGAAGCCTTGGCGTCGGCAATCGAACGGCTTATCGAAGATCCATCCTTGCGGCGCAGTCTTGGAGCGGCAGCTTGCAAGCGAGTGCTCGATCTTTACAACCTGCCGTTAAACGTTGGCTTGCTGGCGCGTGTTTTTCGGGAGCATGCGCCCAATAGCATCTAAGAGGGCTATGCATACTCAGAGCTCGATTGTCTTTCGATTCGACGTTTCCATCGTGATTGTGTCCTTCAATACTAGAGACGTTTTACGAGAATGTCTTCGTGCAGTTTTTCGCGAAAGGGGGTCGCTACGGGTCCAGGTCATTGTGGTCGATAACGCTTCGACGGACGGCTCTCCCGCTATGATCGAGCAAGAGTTTCCGGATGTTTTCTTGGTCCGGAGTGAGATCAATCTTGGTTTTGGCCCTGCGAACAATCGCGGCTTCCAATTTGCACGTGGTCGGTACATTGTTCTTCTTAACTCGGATGCATTTCTAACTGAAGGATCGCTCGAAAGGTCAGTTGCACATATGGACCAGACTCCCGATGCGGGGCTGGGCGGCGGACGCCTAACAGGACGGGATGGCTCATGGCAGCCATCGGCGCGTATGTTTCCGACCGCATTCAGCGACCTGCTGGTTCTTTCTGGGCTTGCGGCGCAGTTTCCAAGATCGCGTTTCTTTGGGCGTGCCGACCGCACCTGGGCCAATCCAATGGAAGCAGCGGAGGTCGACTGGGTTCCCGGCGCGTATTCGATCGTACGCGCCGAAGTGCTTGCAGCGGTAGGCCCCTTCGACCCGCGCTTCTTCCTTTACTTCGAAGAGGTCGACTTTTGCAAACGTATCAAGGAACATGGATACTCCATCTGGTATTGGCCGGATATCGCCATCGTTCATATCGGTGGAGAGTCCTCCCGGCAGGTGCGATCGCTCCAGTTCTCCCGCACCGGGGCACAACTCACTCTATGGCGCATGAGGAGTATGCTGCTCTACTATCGAAAACATCATGGATTGTCCGTATGGCTGGCTATGGTAATCGAAGCTAGCTGGTATTGGCTGCGCTCGCATCGGAGGCGATGGAGCAGAAATCCAGATCGCCGCGAGAGTGCCAAAACGGATCGATTCATGATCACGATCATGAGCGAGGCCTGGCGCGATACAAGGGGTGGACGCTTCTCTCCTCAACAGCCGTGGTAAATAACCTGCGCCATGAAGCCCACATCGATCTGCCAGGAAACTCTATGCGCCGCAAACTGAAATCATTGCTAACATCGCTGCTGTCGTTGTTTTACCGAACGACCTTTGGACTGCGTCGAAGCATCGGGAACATCCGCAACCACGCCCTACTGTCGTCCAAGCTTTCGCATTCGCTCCATGCGTCGGTGCTCGTACTGGGTCCTGCAGAAGTGCACGGCACCGGCATGATCCGCATCGGGCAGGATGTGCTCCTGTATCCGGCAGTCTATTTTGAAACAGAGGACAGCGGATACATTCACCTCGGCAACGAAGTCGTGCTTTCGCGCGGAGTGCACATCGTTTCACACGAAAGTATAACCATCGGCGATGGCACCATGATTGGCGAGTACTCAAGCATACGCGACGCAAATCATGTCCGACTACCGGGATTGACAATTCGCGAGTCTGGCCACATCGCGCAACCCATCGACATCGGCAATGAGGTGTGGATTGGTCGTGGCGTGACTGTACTAGGCGGAGTTACGATCGGAGACGGAGCGACCGTAGGCGCCAACGCGGTGGTCACCCGCGATGTGCCGCCGGGAGCGACGGTCGTGGGAGTGCCTGCGCGCGCAGTTAGCGCATCGGCCGGAATACGCGAACGATAGTCCTTGAATGAGCGGCGGACGGAAGAATGAATCGGCGTTTGACCCGCAGGAAGTCTCATTTGGATTGAGCCGCCCAGTCTACTTTTGAATCCAATCACAAAGGATCGTGGCCACAATGAACCAACTGGAAGAGATCTCCATTTCATCCGTTGCGGACGCGAGCGACCAGGTCGTTCAAGAGAAACCGCTGGTCATCAACTGCTCCCACACAACGCAAAAGGGAGATTTTTTTGAACCCCACACCGAAGATACGCTACGCTGGCGGCATTTCTCCGCAAAAGATTCGCTGCACACTCCCCTGTTTCGAAACAACGGCAACCTGCGACGGTTCTCCGCTTGCCTTAGAGCAGCGCGCGCGGCACAAGACTTGGGCGCGAGCATTGTGGTTACGCATGACCCGCGAATATCCTTTGCTGTCCAGCATTTCTTGAAGCTGTATAGTTATCGTGGTCCGCATTTGGCTTTCTCTTTCAACTATCCATGGCTGCCCTCCGGATTGAAGAGCCGCCTGCATCGCCTCGGATTTAAGGGGATCGACAGATTTGTGGTTTATTCAACGATAGAGCGTGAACTTTATCACGAGCATTTCAATATTCCCTTGGAGCTTCTGGAGTTTACGCATTGGGGTGTCGCTCCTCCTCACATCGATTCGCCCGGCAAGCCTATCGTGGAGGGCGATTACCTTTGCGCCATTGGGGGAAACTCGCGCGACTACCGGACATTTATTGAATCGGTGAAGCGCCTCCCGGAGATCAGGGTGGTGATGGTGGTCCGGCCTGAGAATGTCGTCGGCATTGATATTCCTCCCAACGTCAAAGTCATGACCGATATTCCTTTCGGTCAGGCCATGAATGTACTTGCGTTCTCCAGGTTTATGGCACTTCCTTTGGATGGCGCGCGAGTTCCCTGCGGACACGTTACGCTGGTCAACGCGATGCATCTGGGCAAAGCTTTCGCGATCACACGCTCAGTAGGTGTTGTAGACTACGTTCGCGAGGGGGACAACGCGCTGATGTTCTCAGCCAAAAGCGTAGATGAAATGACGAGCGTATTGCGCCGGATGTGGTACGAATCGGAACTTTGCGCACAGCTTGGCGAGGCGGGCCGCGCTTTCGCCGCCGAGCACTGCACCGAGTCTCACGCTTTATTGGGCTTCAAGCGGATTCTTCGAGAACTCGGCGTGCCGCTCTCTGTCTAACGATCCGTAAAACAGCACTTGATTTGAGCAAACGCTCTGAAAGGATTGAGGCTGGATTTGTTCGACAGCATCCGCGAAGACTGGCAAACGCACGACCGCCAAATCTCCCGCCAGGGTCTTTGGGCAATGGCAGTTTACCGCTATGGGCGCTGGCGCTATACGATTCGCTGGCGCTGGCTGCGAGTTCCCTTCTCTTTTGTCTATAAGGTGCTGAAGCCTATTTCCGAAGTCCTTACGGGGATCGAGCTTCCTTGTGAAGCAACGCTTGGGCGGCGATTTAGAATCGACCATTTCGGCGGGATTGTCATCAGCGGAGACGCAGTCTTCGGGGACGACTGCGTGATCCGCAACGGCGTCACCGTGGGACTGAAGTACACCGGTCAGCGCGGAGCACCCATCCTCGGGAACCGTGTGGACATAGGCGCGGGCGCCAAGATCCTTGGCGCGATCCGAATAGGGGATGACGTTGTAATCGGAGCCAACGCAGTGGTTCTTATCGATGTTCCCTCTAATTCCGTCGCAGTCGGAGTTCCGGCGCGAGTGCTTCCGCGAAAGACGCCGTCCATTGCAACAAATGTTGAGAAGGTCAATGCAAACGCGGCTGAAGAGCGGAGTGTGCATGCAACCAGTCGCTAAGAATCACGTGGAGAACGAATCCGATGCGGCGCCGCCGGCAATCTCGGTTGTCGTGATCGGCCGCAATGAGGGCCAGCGCCTAACTGCGTGCCTCGACTCCATCGGTCGGGTTCGAGGCGTTGTTGTGAAGGAGTTGATCTATGTTGATTCCTCATCAACCGATGGCAGCCCGGAGTTGGCAGCGCGGTCTGGCGCAAAGGTAATCGCGGTCCATCCGGAGAGGCCTACTGCTGCCATCGGACGAAACGCCGGCTGGCAGTGCGCAACATCGGAGTTGATTCTTTTTCTCGATGGAGATACCGTGCTCGATCCGGACTTTGCCTTGGCGGCATGTAAGGCAATGGAGCAAGGGCCTTCAGTTGGCGCAGTCTGGGGGCATCGCCGCGAGATCCAGCCTGAGGCCTCAATCTATAACCGCATCCTCGACCTCGATTGGGTGTATCCTCCTGGGTTCACGGAGTTCTGCGGCGGCGACGTGCTGATGCGCCGCCAGGTTCTGGTCGGGACGGGAGGCTTCGACGAGCGGCTCATTGCCGGAGAGGAACCGGAGCTTTGCCGGCGCATAAGATCTCAAGGCTATGCGATATTGCACATCGATTGCCCAATGACAGGACACGATTTGCAAATCACGCGCTGGAGCCAGTATTGGAAGCGCGCCACGCGCGCCGGCCATGCCTATGCCGAAGTATCGGAGCGCTTCCGAAACACTGAGGATCCATTCTGGAGCACAGACCGAAGACGCAATCTGATGCGCGGAGGCTTCTGGCTTGTCTCGTTGACCATTGTTATCCTTGTCAGTTTATTCTTTGGGTTCCTCCCCATCTTGCTCTGGCTTGGCCTGCTCATGGGATTGTCGGTGCGCTCAGCGTGGAAGGCCCGCCGGAAGAATGCGAGCCTCGGAACTCTACTGCTGTACGGGGTTCATTCGCATCTCCAGCAGATTCCAATTCTCGCAGGGCAACTGCAATATGAACTGGGAAAGAGACAGAGAAAAGCGCGCAAACTCATCGAGTACAAGCAGAGTGGCGCAGACTGAAGCAAGAGCAATTTCGATACGCATCGTCCACCGCACAACGATCAAACCAAAAGCAAGAGCAAGGTCCAATAATGAATTCATCCATGCGCAAGATATGGTTACGTGTGGCTTTGGTTCTCTGCGTCGCAGCAACTCTTGGTGTGTTCGCTGCCACCATGCTAGTTCGCTTCCGGGAACACGATAGTGTTCCAGATGTACAGAAAATCGCGCGCACGCTGTCGATCATCCGCGGCAGCTCACCGAACGACCGTAAGGTTCTCAAGGTTTTGTTTTATGGCCAGTCGATCACCCGCAGCGGATGGCACGAAGCTGTCGTAGAGCATTGGCGTCAGATCTATCCGAATACAGTCTTTGTCGTAGAGAATCGTGCGCTTGGAGGATTTCCGTCGCAAGCCTTGGTTCGTACAACGGAACAGGACATTGCGGCGTTCTATCCGGACCTGATTATTTTTCACGTGTATGGCGATCACCGCGATTATGAGAAGATCATCCGGCTGTTTCGATCGCGTACCGCGGCTGACATCATCGTGCAGACAGATCACGGGGATGTGATGCCGGATCCGCGTTGCGACGAGGGGATTCATCTGACACTCTCCCGCCCGGCGGGTTGCGCTGGTTTGCTTTGGTATCACCAGCGAATGTGGAATGACGAAATGTCCTACCACAAGATCCCCGCGATGGCCCGAAAGTATGCGCTTGCCGTCGAACCGCAACGGGACTGGTGGCGAGGGTATCTTCTCCGTACCGGATCGAGTCCAAGCGATCTGCTAAGCGACGAGATTCACCCTAATGCTCGCGGCAAAGAATTGATCGCCGAGTTCTTTAACAAGTATTTCGATGGATTGGTAAGTCAATACAACGGCGAGATGGCCCACGATGTTGACTCGCTTCATCTGACGGAGCAGGAGCGCGATTCCGGCAGTGCGAATGTACGCATTGAGGGAACGCGCCTGGAACTTGTAAGTGATCGACCTTTGACCGCATGGCCGGCCGTCAGCGTGGACGGGCAGTCGCCAACAAATCTCGATGGATGCTATCAGGTAAGCCGGACATCTTCAATAGAGACCGTGCCAGACTGGCCCGCTATTCGGCGCATTGTCCTTATGCACGATCGTGTAGCAGAGAACTGGACTGCGACGCTCTCAGACTTTTCTTCTGATCAGAAGGAATTCAACTTCGCGGTTCAAGGAGACAAGTCCGGACCGCAGGGAACTGGCAGCTCTGAAGGTACTTTTGTTTCCAGTTCCGGAAAGCTTCAGATTGAACCCGGTGATTGGATGGTCGAGCGAGCCTGGGAGCACTCTAAGGTTCCACTGCACAGTTCCTTCCGCGTTAACTGGTCGGTAGATTACGTGTGCGGGGGAAAGCCCGAGGTTCTCGATCGCGGCGACGGGACAACCGAGTATCGCTATGTGCTTGCGACCGGGCTGACCGATACCGAGCACTCGATCGATCTCAAGGACTCGACCGAGGATCTCGGCAAGATCGATCGCCTTATCGTTTATCGGCCGAGAATTCGCAACGCCGAGTTGGTGGGAGGCTGGTAATGTACAGTCAGGCAATATCCCACTGAACAGAAATCCTACGTCTTTCAGTCCATAGGAGAGCAAGCACACGATGACCCGAGATGAAGCTGCTGCGCGATTAATCGAAATCATGCGTGACGTATTCGACGAGGACGACCTACAGTACGATGACAGCCTCACTGCGGATAATGTTGAGGGATGGGACAGTCTCAGCCATGTTCGCTTTCTGGTTGCCGTGGAAAAAGAGTTTTCGTTCCGCTTCACGAGCGGTGAAATTGATGGACTAAAGAACATTGGAGAGGCGCTCGACATTATTGTCAGGAGGGCTACGCAATGAATTGCCCCTTTTCACTCTCGTGGAATCTGCCGCAGCCGGCCAACTTTCGTGCCCGTGTGTCGACGCTGCTTAGGGCTGAGTCTCCCGACATCGCGGAGATTCAGCGTCTGGCGGCCTTCGATTTGGACCTCACCGGATTGGACGCGCTGCGTAAGTTAGTCAAGGCGAAGCGCGAATGGCTGACCGAAAAGGTCGGTTTGACTCCTTTTCGTCTCGGCATCGTTTCCTCTCATACCGTGGATTATCTCGCCCAGGCCCTACCGGGGACGGCCCTGCGCCACGGTCTGGTGCTCGACGTTGTCATGGCAGAGTTCGGCCAGGCGGCACAGCAACTTCTGGACCGTGGCTCCGACTTTGGCCGTGCGCACCTCGACGCGATCCTGATTGCTTTGGATCATCGTGCGCTCGGTTTGAGCGAAGCACGCCTCACAACAACGGATGCCGAGTCGGCGGTGGATGCCGCTGTCAGTTACGCTGCTGGTTTGGCTGAAGGAGTGCGCAACACAATCGGAACATGCTGCCTGCTGCAAACTCTTGTTCCTCCTTCAGAGTCGCTCTTCGGCAACTACGATGCAAAGTTTCCAGGATCTGCTCGCGCGATGATTGAGCGATTCAATCACCGATTGCTTTTCGAGATCGCAGGCGACACCGACCTAATTTTGGATACCGCCTCTCTTGCGGCCCTCACCGGGCTTGCCGCGTGGAACGATGCGCGCGACTGGCACAAGGCGAAACTTCCTGCGGCAATGGATGCCACGCCGCTCCATGCCGAGCATCTGTGTCGCGTTCTAGCTGCAGCGCGCGGCAAGTCGCGTAAGTGCCTGGTCATGGATCTCGATAACACTCTTTGGGGAGGTGTGATTGGAGATGACGGCCTCAATGGAATTCAGCTCGGCCAGGGCAGCAGCACCGGGGAAGCTCATCTTGCTTTGCAGCGCTATGCTCTCAACTTGCGACAGAGGGGAATCGTTCTGGCTGTCTGCTCAAAAAATGACGAGCAAAACGCACGCCTCCCCTTCCGTAAACATCCGGAGATGCTGCTCAGAGAAGAGCATATCGCCGTGTTCGTCGCCAATTGGGACGACAAAGCCAACAACATTCGTGAGATCGCGGCTACCTTGAACATCGGCATCGACGCCATTGTCTTTCTCGACGATAATCCTGTCGAGCGCGGCTTGGTGCGCGAATTACTTCCCGAAGTGGCCGTGCCTGAATTAACTGAAGATCCGGCAGATTATGCAGGAATTCTCTCTCGTGCGGGGTACTTTGAGGCCGTTGGATTGTCGAGTGAGGATCTCAAACGCGCCGATTATTACGGTGCCAATGCAGAACGCGCATCGCTCATGAAGATCGGCAATCTTGAAGACTACCTCGCCTCGCTTGAGATGGTTGCAACCATAGCGCCATTCGACGCGGTGGGCCGCGTGCGCATCGCACAACTGATCAACAAGTCGAATCAGTTTAATCTGACAACGCGGCGATATTCAGAAAATGAAATTGCGCGCTTCGAGACCGACCCCAGCAAATTTTGCATTCAGGTCCGGTTGGCGGATCGCTTCGGAGACAACGGTATGATCTCTGTGGTGATCTTCGATTGTGCAGAATTCGAGTGGCATTGCGATACCTGGCTAATGAGTTGCCGTGTATTAGGGAGACGTGTCGAAGAACTCGTGCTGGGGCACGTTGCAGCCGCCGCTCTGAGGGCCGGCGCTCTCCGTTTGACGGGAGTATACCTGCCAACCATGAAAAACTCCCTAGTTGTCGATCATTTTGCAAAGCTCGGATTTACAAAGATTTCTGACTTGCCCGATGACGGCACAGAATGGTCGCTTGATCTTGTTGGATACCAGCCACCCGAACTTCCCATAAGCGTGGTCGTATTCGGTACTCTCGTTGAAAGTACCCGACAGCCCCAGTCGGTGTAGCCTGACTAACTAACTCAAAGCAATCTAAACTCCGGAGGAAGCCACGGATGAGTTTTAATTCCCTCGTCTTTCTATTTGCCTTTCTGCCGTTTGTTCTCATTGTGTATTACTGTCTATCTTTGACGCGGCTCCATTCGCTGCGTCTGCCATTTCTCGTCTTGATGACCCTGTTGTTTTATGCCCATGCTCAACCGCGTTATGTTCCGCTTCTGCTCGTGTCCATTATTGTCAACTATCTTCTGGCCGTGTTGATTGTCCGGACGGATCACCATCGGACGAAACAGATATGGTTGATTCTGGGTGTCACTGCGAATGCCGGAACTCTTCTTTATCTGAAGTACTTCAGTGCTGTTTCGGGCGCGGCGTACGGAGTATTTGGAGCCACCAGTCCTTTTGTTAATATTGTGGCTCCCTTGGCGATTTCCTTTTATACGTTTCAGCAGATCGGCTTTCTGGTGGACGTGGCGCGCGGCCGGGCAATTCCGGACGGGCTGATGAAATACATGGCGTTTGTAGCTTTCTTTCCCACCCTCCTTTCCGGGCCCATCACTCTTAACCAGGAGGTTGCGCCACAACTCGCCGTGCGTCCAGACCGGCGGTCCATCGCGCAAAACCTGCTCATCGGCCTGGTGATCTTCTCATTCGGACTCTTTAAGAAAACCGTATTTGCCGATACAGCCGCTCTCTGGGCCGATCCAGTCTTCAATGCCGCCCAAGGCGGTGCTCACCCCGGCTTTTTTCTCTCCTGGGGAGCGGCCTTCACCTACACATTGCAGATCTATTTCGACTTCTCAGGCTACTCCGACATGGCAATCGGAGTCGCTCGGATGCTCGGGATTGTGCTGCCACTTAACTTCTTTTCTCCCCTCAGGTCCACAAGCATCTCTGAGCTATGGCGCCGGTGGCACATGACGCTCAGCAGATTCGTACGCATGTATATCTTCCAACCGTTGACGATCCCGCTAACGCGCTTGTCCGCCGATCGAGGTTATGGACGATGGACATCTCTCGCAGTGTCCGCGCTGTTACCGACATTTCTTTCGATGCTGATCATTGGGACGTGGCATGGACCAAGCTGGACCTATGTAGCTTTCGGCATCATGCACGGCACATTCATGTGCATTAATGAAGTTTATAACGCGATCACCAAAAAGAGGCGACGCGGGAAGAAGGATACTCGCCCCGCGCTTTTCGTCTTCGGATTGCTCACTCTTCTTGCATTTGTGAGTGCAGAGGTTCCATTCCGTGCCGACAGCATGAGCGCAGCGTGGCGGATCTTTGCCGGCATGGCCGGCTTGTATGGCCTTGGCATTTCGTCCGACCGGTCTGCCAGTTTGGCTTCCGGCGGAAATGCGATGATGATTCCCATTATTGCCGTCGGGCTCTGCATCGTTTACTTGTTTCCTAACACAGAGCAGATCATGGATCGCGTGCGGCCCGCTCTGGAGTGGGATAAGTGGCGCCAGGTTGATCCGGCGCGATTCAGCTTCATGTTCAACTTCAATTATGTGTGGGTAGGTGCAGTGAGCGTCGTGCTGTTCTTCGGGTTCGCGTTCCTGTCACGTGGTTCGACATCCTTCATATACTTCAAGTTCTAACGGAGATCGATGACAATGAAGATGGAGAATATTGTTTCTGAAGAAGCTGTGATTGAGACGAGTCGAGCATGGAGACTGATGGGCGTGCTATTAAGCAGTTTTGCGGCCCTTTGCTTCTTATCTATTCTGCTGCCGCACAATCGCTATATTCGATATCAACAATTTGACTATTCGGATCTCTTCAAGCTGCGTTGGGATTACGAGCGAATTCATAACGACCCAACTCCAATTGACGTGGCAATTATCGGCAGTTCCCGTGTTGAAGCTGCGCTGAGCGGACCCGACCTCGCGGCAGCTCTCAGCACAAAACTGGGGCGTCCGATTCATGTGGCCAATCTGGCCGTACCCTACGAGGGACGGAATCTGCATTACATTGTTGCCAAGGAGTTATTGGCTTGCCATCCTGAAACTAAGCTAATTTTGATCTCCGTCGTAGAACGAGCGGATATCAGTCATCCGGCTTTTCGTTATATTGCGGATGCCAAAGACATACTAGGTGCACCACTCGTGATCAATCACTACTTCGCCGAGGATGCAGCATTCCTTCCTTACCGGCAGATGAGTTACTTTGTGCAAAGCATCGCTCCCGCCTGGTTCGGAAAGAGCAGTGCATTTCGCAAGGACTATCTCGGGACGGACTTCGATAGCACCAGGAGTTTTCGAATTCCGGGTGGAAGGCTGATTGACCGTAGCTTAGTCGCTCCTCAACAGAAGCTAACACGAGAAGCCGCAGAATTGAAGGCTGGTCTCGGCAACGCGGATGGGTATTGGGTTCAGCCATCCGCATGGTACGCGCTGAATGAGCCCCTGGAGCCGGATTACACGGCACGCATCTCCGCTTTGGCGAAACAAAGTGGGGCGCTTGTGGTCTTTGTGCATCTGCCCTTCTATTCGAGCAGGCCGGGGCAGTACGACCACGCCGCATATGAGAGGCTCGGACCGTTGCTTGACGCTCAACAATTCAGCAATAATGCGGAATTCTATGCAGACGGTGGTCATTTCAACCGGTACGGCATCGACAAGATATCGCCTTGGATAGCGTCGGCGATTAATCCTTACCTAGATTCATTGCACTCTAAAAACATATCTCGCAGATGAACTTTACCCGAGAGGCTAACCGCTTCAGATCGTCGCACCATTCTTAAATCTCTGATGCTTAAGGCGAAACAGCGTTTAGCTTGAAGCTAATGAAGTGGGAAGTAGCTGCGATTCTTCTCTTGGCCTTTCCGATCAAATCCTAATTGTTGCCGGCTGGCGGTAGACACACCTCACTTAGCGATATGTCGATGTTCCATATATCGCTGGATTCAAAACGAGGTTTTTGCTACCCACTCATGTGGCTAATCTTGTCGGGTAACCTCATTGGGTAACAATCAGCGTCACAATTGTGGATTTTGATAATGAGCCCGAGGTCCCAATCACGGTCACCGCGTAACTTTGTTGGGCTGGTCTGATCAATGCGTTAGTGGATCCACACCCACCGAGACCGATGACGGCAAAAGCGACAGCGACAAGCAAGAGCACCACTGGCATAGCACGTCCCATTCTCTTTCCGGAGCGACGAAGCCTGCCCGCAAAAGGTAGCAGCAGCAACCCAAGCGCTAGTGGGGCAATTTTGGGGCTAAACTGGCTCCCAATGCCACCCGCCGGTTGTTGTGCCGAGGCGGCCCGAGGTAATTGGACAGTCAAGGCGACTGCAGTTGCGCCCGCGCCCTCCGCTACCGCGGCTGGCGAAAAGCTGTACGTGGCGCCTTGCGGTAATCCATTGGCCGACAGGTTGATCGCGGTTGGGAACGTTATCGCGGGAGAGAGTGGCGTAACAGTAAGCGCGTATGACACAGAGCCTCCCGGCGAGACGACCGCCGAGGTCCCCGAGGAACTGATCGTAAAGTCTTCAACGACATTGGAGCTTCCGCTGCCCGTGATGGTGTATGCCCCCGTGGAGGGCGGGCTGGTGATGTAGCCCGTCTCCACGGCGATGGCTTCAACCGTCTCTGTCGCGCTCACCGAGATCGCGCCGCTGTAGACGGAGGACGAGGTGGTGGGCATAGCCCCGTTCGTCGTGTAATAAATGGTTGCGCCAGCCGTCGCGTCTGCAATTGAAACCGACTGCGAGGTAGTGTACGTGCCGGCCCCTGGTGAAAACATAGGGGCCGGAAGGGTTGAAGTAGCAATGGTGTACAACACCGAACCTACGGCACTGTTAGTAAAGCCGGTCTCGACGGCAATAGCCTCGATCGTCTCCGTGGAACTTACCGTAATAGCGCCGCTGTACACGGCCGATGCGGTTGTGGGCGTGGTACCGTTGGTGGTGTAGTAGATGGTCGCCCCCGCTTGGTCGCTGATAGTCACGATTTGGGGCGTGGTATAAGGTGTCTGACCGCCTGCAAGGCTAAACGTAGGCGTAGGCAGCACCGGGGCGATGGTGTAAGCCGCTGTCGTTACTGGACTGGTTGCGTAACCTGTCTCGACTGCGATAGCCCGAAGCGTCTGTGACTGACTTTGCCAGATCGCGCCCCGGTATTGGATGGATGAAGTTGTGGGCGTGGTTCCATCGGTGGTGTAGTAAATGGTGGCCCCGCCAGTCGTATCGGCGATCTGAACTCCTTGCGGGGACGTGTAAAAACCAGGCGCGGGTGAGAATGTAGGTGCCGCCACTGTCGGAGGGGCGATGGTGTACAGGACCGAAGCCACGGCGCTGTTGGTATAGCCGGTCTCGATAGCGATGGCTTCAATTGTTTCGGTCGCGCTCACAGTGATTGCGCCGCTGTACTTGGTTGACGAGGCTGTGGGCGTGGTGCCGTTGGTGGTGTAGTAGATGGTGGCCCCGGCTTGGTCGCTGATGGTCACGGATTGCGCCGTGGCATAAGGGGTCTGGCCGCCTGCGAGACTGAACGTCGGTGTCGGTAACACCGGAGCGATGGTGTAAGCAGCCGTCGTTACAGCGCTGTTGGCGTAGCCCGTCTGAACTGCGATGGCCTCTAGCGTCTGAGTGGAGCTTTGCCATATTGTGCCCGTGTAGACAGTCGACGAGGTTGTGGGCGTGGTGCCATTGGTTGTGTAGTAGATAGTGGCCCCGGCGCTCGCGTCAGTGATCTTGACCCCTTGCGGAGATGTGTACAAGCCCGCCGCGGGCGAGAATGAAGGCGCCGGAAGAGTTGAAGAGCTGATTGTATACAGCGCTGAAGTCACCGCACTGTTGGTATAACCCGCTTCTGCCGCGATTGCTTCCAAGGTCTCCGTTGAGCTCACCGTAATCGCGCCACCGTAAACCGAAGATGAGGTTGTAGGCGCGGAGCCGTTCGTGGTGTAGTAGATCGTCGTGCCCGCAGTCGCATCGCTGATGCTCACCGTTTGCGACGAGGTGTAAGTACCTGCCGCAACCGAGAACGTCGGAGCCGGAAGACCTGGGTTGATGACGTAAGCAGCCGTAGCGACCGGGCTATTGGTTTGACCTGTCTCGACGGCAATAGCTTCCAGAGTTTCGGTTGCGCTCACCGTAATCGCACTACTGTACTTTGTTGACGATGTGCTAGGCGTCGTTCCGTTCGTGGTGTAGTAGATGGTCGTGCCCGCCGTCGCATCGCTGATGGTCACTGTTTGCGACGAGGTGTAAGTGCCGGCTGCAACCGAGAAAGTCGGGGCCGGAATACCTGTATTGATCACGTAAGCAGCCGTAGCGACAGGGCTATTGGTTTGGCCTGTCTCGACAGCAATAGCTTCCAAAGTTTCGATTGCGCTCACCGTAATCGCGCCATTGTACTTTGTTGACGATGTGGTGGGCGTCGTTCCATTCGTGGTGTAGTAGATGTTCGTGCCGGCGATCGAGTCACTGATAGTCACTGACTGAGAGCCCGAATACGTACCGGCCGCTGGCGAGAACGACGGCGCTGGCAGTGTCGAATTAGCGATGGTGTACAACACCGAACTGACAGCGCTATCGGTACAGTTCGTCTCAATCGCGATGGCTTCGATTGTCTCTGTCGTGCTGACGGTAATCGCGCCGGTGTACTTCGTCGAAGCTGCCGTTGGCGTGGTGCCGTTGGTGGTGTAGTAGATGGTGGCACCAGCCGATGAGTCGCTGATTGTCACCGTCTGTGGAGTGGGATAAGCTGCGGGACCGCCGGCCAGGCTGAACGTTGGTGAGGGCAGCACCGGGGCAATGGTGTAAGCCGCTATCGCTACGGCGCTGGTAGTGTAGTTTGTTTCGACTGCTATGGCCTTCAGCGTCTGCGTCTCACACTGCCAGATCGCGCCGGTATACGGCGTCGAAGAGGTGGTGGGAATGGAGCCGTCCGTGGTGTAGTAAATCATTGCACCTCCGGTGGCTTCAGTGATCGTCACCGCTAGGGGTCCAGTATAGGTGCCGGGCGCGGGCGAGAACACAGGCAGTGGCAGCGCTGGAGCGATGATATAAGCTGCCGCCGCGGCCGGGCTGTTCGTGTAGCCCGTCTTCACCGCGATAGCTTCGATCGTCTCAGTTGCACTTACCGAGATTGCACCTGTGTACGGTGTCGAAGAAACGGTGGGCGTGGTCCCGTTGGTTGTGTAGTAGATTGTTGTGCCCGCCATCGAATCGTTGATAGTCACCGACTGCGTCGTGGAATAGGTGCTGGGTGCCACCGAGAATGTGGGCTCTGGGAGCAGAGGAGCGATCGTGTAGGAAGCTATTGCAGCAGGGCTGTTACTATAGCCCGTCTGCACTGCAATGGCCTCGAGCGTCTCTCCCGCACTCACTGCAATCGGATCGTCACCGTACACGCTCGATGAGGTTGTGGGTGTCGTGCCGTCAGTTGTGTAATAGATCGTGGACCCAGGCGTTGTATCTGTGATACTCACAGACTGCGGAGTTGTGTAGGTGCCACCCGCCGGTCTGAATACCGGCATCGCCGCAGCCGCCAAACCCGCTGCTGTGTAATCAAGCGCAGTAACCGAATAGGGTGGTAGGTTAATGGAGGTTGGAGAGTTTAGAGTGGACGTCTCGATCGAAACTGTTGCCGGCGTCTGTGTGGTAGCGGTTCCAATGTGTGCTTCGTTCAGGTCGTCTGGAGAAGCGGGCGCTAACTGTCTTTGAGTAACTGCTCCGAAAGGAGGGTTGGTGCCCCCAAAGCTGATCGTATGGCTACTCGTGACATCCGTGTTGATCAACACCAGCGAGCGCTTGGTCCCGTTCTCAAAGCAGAAGCCATAGAGATAAGGAACGTTGGTCATCGCCGGCATCTCGATCGGCGTTGGATTGGTCGAAGAAGGTTGGTTCACTCCAATCCCATTCATTGAACCCGGGAAGTTGTAAGTAAGGTTATTGGCAATTGGGCAGGAATACATGGGCCCGATAATCGACTGATTCACCAGTTGCACACCTAGGAACGTCGGACGTACATTGTTCGTTCCTCCCCCCATATCCACGGTGTTGCCCCAAAGCTTAGCCGTCAAGCCATTCACGCCACCATTCTTGTATTCGGTCAACGCAAAGAACGATTGCGCATCGATACCGTAGTACTGAATGTTCAGCAGGGGTTGCAGCGCCATCACTGCTCCTTCGCCACCTCCGGCATTGACGTAATCCAAGTGCGCCTGGTCGATGAGGTTTGCACCGGGAGTTACACCCGCGATATCGAGACCGCCGAGCGTGCCCTGGCCCCACTCGTAGATATTGACATTGCAAGTTGCGGTTCCTGTCGCTCCGCAAGTGGTCTGCGATTGGTAATCGTGGACTGATTGATAAAAGTTTGCGATATCTTTGGGATAAGTCACTTTCTCCCAGGGATCGACCATCGCCGGCTGCCACATAGCGGCATCCGAACTGAAATCGTTCACATTACCGTAGGTATAATCCTCAATCTCTATCGAATCAGGATGGGCTCGGGCAATCGCCGTGTCCATCGTGTAGTTCACAGCGGTCTGCGCGTTCATCACCAGATCAAAGGCGGATTGCGAGTAATAGTTATCGGAGCGCATCGCGGCAAAGATGTCTCTGGCGCGCACGCTGTAGTCGTAGTAGTACTCCAAGTTTGGCGCCGAATTCCGCATTGCAAGCGACTGACCATCAAAGGATGCGCCATTCCAGCATTCATTGCAGAAGGAAAGATGAATCTGACTGAACACACTGGTCCAAGGCTGTTCCTGGCCGAGAGCCGCGCGTCGCGCGCCATAGCTTGTAGTCGACGGGCTTGCCAGAAACTCGATAAGGTTCGCCGCATCGGCGGTCGTGAGGGTCACGGGAACTTCAAGGTACGGCTGAGCATTGAGAAATTGGCAAATAACTAGGTAGTCTTCCAGCGAAAGATTCTCCGTCCCCATTCCGCCCGGTCCGACAAAATACCCCGTCCCTGACGTAGTTGGCGCATGAGCATAATCGGGTTGCGTCCAATTGCTTATGGATTCGCCATTTTGGTTCACCCAGTAGCGAAACGTGCCGGGATTCGAACCGATCGATGGGCCATAGTAGTTCTGCAACGTTTGGACGACTTCATCGCGCAGAACTGTGGGGTTGGTGAATGAGCCGGGCACCTTTTCGAAACTGACGTTGTCCAGATAGACCGATCCCCCCTTGACCGCAATCCCTACACTGGCTGCGGACGGCGTCGTCGCCGGCGTTTCAGCGGCAGTACATGTCCATGTATATTGCGCCCATTCCGACGTCAACTTGGGCGTGTAAGTTCCACAATTAAACCCGCCGCTTGAACCCCGACTCGCGGAAGCGGTTAGGACTGGAGTTCCCGAGGCCAATTTGGCCCAGAATGAAAGCTGATAGGTGCCATTCATCAAGACAAAAATATCGTCCTGGCTCTCGCCGTCATAATACCAGGAAGCGGATGCCTGGGATCCACTTGCTGTGGCATTCAAATTGAGGGCTTGAGTACCGCAAGTTGCGCAAAGATCGGTCGTATCTGAGAGTAATTGCGCGCCTCCGCTTACGGTGCCCGCCGTTCCCCCCCGCCCTCCGCTTTCCCACCAGGTCTCAGGCGTAGGGAAAACAGACTTGCTCATAATAATGATGTCGCCTACGCTAAACGCGGCGTTGCATGGCGATGAAACCGTGACCACTGGAGATGTATAGGTCGACTGTCCTACGAGCGGATAATTCGGACCGGTGTTCGACGCAATCGTGCCCGTGCAGCCGAGCTCGGCGCCACCGGATTGCGTCTCGACGACTGTAAAGGTTCCGCCTGCCCAGTAGTTCGCTGGAACTCCATCGAAAATGTCCTGGATACTATAGGAAGTTGTAGTGCCTGCCGTATACAAAACCCAAATCTGCTGATCGAGCAATGGCTCAAATCCAGGATCGCTGGTTCCGATAAGGTTCTTAAGAATTTGACCGTTATCCCAGTAGTCGATCGCTCCTATGTTGACACCGGCGCGATGTGGGTTACTCCGCAAGACCGACCCATCGTTGAGTGACAATGTCTGTGCCGATAGAGATATAGAAAATAGAGCCAAAATGCCTAAAGCAAAAATTGCAATGGTATGAGACGAATACTTTTTCATAGTTGGTGCTCCTGGTTCAGGGCCGCAGGGAAGCGGGTTGCGGATGCAGTACAGCATGCATCTTCCTACTGGTTCGCTCAGAGACGTTACAGGCCGCGCAGAGCTTGCTTGGCCACTCCCTAACGCACGCGGATCGTTTTACTTTTAACCAACGCATGCCATGGAGCAAATCCAAAGGAGAATCAGTGTTTGGCTACAACCAAACGGCAATTTCGACATATCGGCCACTTGCTCAGACCCGTGCAGTTACCAAAGTGTCAGAGCCGTTTGTCGCACTGCCTCACTGCCATTGAAGATTCTGCAAGAAGGACACGATCCAGAATTACAAAGCTGTCCATCGCTGCATTCTCTTAACACCTGGCTCTCGACTGGACCTCCTCTCGCGATGGAGGAGTCTCCGATCTGCTGCCTAACGCAACTTTGTTATCTCGTCTTGCCATTCGCGGAAGCCCACTTAAAGTGGTACAAGCGAACGAAGATACTTCTGAGAGGGACTTGAAGCGGAGCCAGTCTTCAGGCGTCTTTACGCTTCACCTTCACTGCGGCAGAGCTCTCCTCTTGTGCTGGTGGATGCATTACCAACAGCGCAGAAGGCTAACAGCTTGCCTTCAATCACAGCCTTTCAAATTCATTGAATCCTTGCCTGCATCTTCTGCTGCGGTCCTTTGCAGGGCAGTGACCCTGATCACACGAGTTACTCTCGGATTCGTCATGTTCTTGACTGCCGTAGCAAAACAGCACATTGGTAACCACCAAATTCCGGTGCTGCAGCAGGTTGCACGGCACTTCCTCCCACGACCAGCGTTCTCCCCCGATGAAAGGAGCCCAACTCCCGCACCAGCAATGAAGACCGTTGGAGAGCCAACCGTGAAAAACACAACATGGCTGGATCGCATTCGATCTCGGCAGATTGTCAATTCGTTGTTGAATCAAGGCGTAAACAAAAGCGTCACAAAACTAAGTGTTCATCGCAAGGGTCCAGAAACGCCTAGACTCTCAATCCGAACAGCATGTTTGCTCGAGATTACATTGCACCTATGGGTGCCAACTCGAGAATCGATGTCGTTCGGCTGCCGTCAAGTGCCCAAGGGGAGGGCTATTCTCTTCGGAATTGCCGATGTGGCTATCAAAACACATCCCCCCCGTCTAATGCAATACTCAAATAACGGGGGCGCCAAAGTTTTACAATTCACTCTTCGAGTGGCTTGTTTATGGTCAACCAATCAGCCGATGAACGACAGTCGATATATGCAGACCCGTACGTGAATTCGCGCAGTGGGCTTTCCGGGATTTCATTGCAGGATGACTTTTCTTGTGCTCTCATTCGTTACCCCGAGAACTGAACAACATCGTTTCATCCGAACAAGGCTTGACTACCATTTCATCACTTCATCAAAGACAGGGCGCTAACTTGAGTAAGAATTCATCAGAGTCCAAAACCTATTCCGGTCTGAAGGGCCACATCCCCGCTCTCGACGGTCTGCGCGGTCTTGCCGTTGCCGCGGTCTTTGCGCTTCACTATCATCCCAACGAACAATCAGGACCGCCTTTTCTTCGAATGATAGACAGGGCTGCGCTTCTGGGCTGGGCTGGTGTCTCGCTTTTTTTCGCACTTTCCGGTTTTCTTATTACCGGCATTCTATGGGACAATCTTGGGTGCCAGAACTGGTGGCGCAACTTCTATGTGCGTAGGTCATTGCGGATTTTCCCGTTGTATTATGCGGTTCTGGCCGCTGTCACTGCGATCGCGCTGGCAATGGGCTCTTCGTGGAAGGCAACATCAAAAATCGTAATCGACTTTCTCTACCTGTCGGATATTCCATGGCTTTGGAGAGAGATGTTTGGATTTCCTCTGCAAAATGAACTAGTCCACTTCTGGAGTCTTGCTGTCGAAGAACAATTCTATTTGCTCTGGCCATTCCTGCTTCTTGTATTTATGAAAAACAGGAGAGCCGCCATGAAACTTTGCGTGGCAATCTGGCTCCTTTCGTTTACATTCAGACTGATTGCCGTGGCATTGGGTTGGTCCTGGCTGTGGCCTCACCACTTTCTGCTATCACGCGCAGGCGAACTCTGCGCCGGGGGGTTTCTCGCTCTTGCCCTGCGTGGTGCTCCAGAGAGCATCGCGCGAGTTCTGCGAGTCGCGCGATGGGCCTTCTGGGGATCGCTTGCAACACTGATAGCTCTGATCGTTGCGTTGCCGACGTTGTCTCTCATGGATCCAAGATGGTCAACGATAGGCATCGCAATCCTTAGTATTTTATTCACCACTCTGATAGCTCAGTGTCTCGAGCCAGGGCTCATTCGAGCCGTCTTTGAGAACGCGGGGCTTCGTTGGCTTGGCAAGATCAGCTATGGCGTTTACGTCTACCATCTGCTACTCTTTGGAGTTTTTCAATGGGTGACCAACCGAATGGCGCCCCATGCGGGTCCGCTTGAGTCCGAAATCCTATTAGTAGCAGTAGGTGCCTGCGGCACGCTGCTGATCGCCAGTCTTTCCTTCTACACATTCGAGCGCGGATTTCTATCGCTCAAGGAGCGACTGGCCGGTCAGCACTACGGGGTAGCCAAAGCAAGAGCCGCTTCCGAGCCGATCCTGTCCAAGTCCAGGTAGGATGCTGACTTGCCGAGTTATGCGCAGCAGCCGTTCCGCTCCCGGTATTTGCGCTTAACCAATCACCCGCCTGAAGGAAAACCTTGAGTGAACGTCTTGCTCTTGTGCTCCTATCGACACAGTGGATTCTGGAATGATGGATTGACCCCAGCCGATTAGAAGGAAGGCGATTTGGGGAAGCTGCTCCCCCATATATACCGTAGTGATCGATATCCAGAACACGGCCATTGCTCCCAGCAGCGTAATGGCGAATGCTTGATCCTCCTGTGCCTGCATCGTCCACGAACGCACAAGCGGACGGCGAAAAGATTCTGCAGCAAGCAGCAAGAAAAGGATATACCCCAAGCTTCCATATGCAATGTGAACCAACAAAAACTCGTTATCGATAGAGTCCATACCAGGGATAATCGGATGGCTTAACATTCCCCATCCCAGTAATCCGCCGTCGTTTACAACAGGCTGGTAGAGTTCATTCATCTGGCGTCTGTAGACTGCGCTTCCCTGTTGTTCACTCATTGGGGCGCCTGGAACGGTGATGTTCGTATACTGAGAATAAAAACGGATTACGGCCACGGCGGTCAAGGCAATTAGAATCGCCACAACAACAGTTGCCGCTCTTCTGCTCTTGAATCGCGGAATCAGAAGGATAAGATAAGTAACTCCCATTGCAAGTAAAGGTCCACGAGCTTGTGTCAGGAATATGTAGAGCAGCAGCAACAGACCAGGGATGTGGTACTTTTCAAGCCACCCAAGCAGCTTTCCGAGATTTGCGGCCGAATGCCATTTGTTCAAATTGAATAGCCATGCGTTCAGAGCCGCGGTTATCCCAAAGACAATCCCCGCCAACTCGGAGTCATTGAAGCATACGGCCATTCTTCCGTGTCCTGCCCTGAACTGAACGTCGGCGTGGACACTGGTCAACTGGAATACTTTTTGACCAACCACGCCATATAGATTCTGCCCGAATCGCCACTCATACAAGCCCAGAGGCCCAAGCAACAAAACCAGGACAACAAAGCGCCGGACAGTGGCAACGCGGAGGCCTCCGCGCTCGATGATCATGCGCCCCGTAGCGTAGGCAAGGAAGATAGAAATAAATGAGACGATAACAGCCTGAATGCCGGTGTTCAATACGCGCTCGTTAAAAGCCTCGCTGGCTCCCATGCTCGCTATAAATAGCCCCATTAGAATATCCAGGAGCGAGGGCAGACCGTTGACCGCGAGCCGATAGAGCGCCACTGCCCCAATCGGAATCAATGCCGATTCGGCCGCAGAAATTGGGGGAACATGAGGCAATCGAATCGCGTACCCGTCAGGAAGCAACAACAGTGCGGGCAGGTAAATCGATAGGAATGCGGTCTCTAGTTTCCCTCGGATCACCAGATAGAGAGAGAGCAGCCCAGGCAATAGGAATAACACACTCATGGAAACAGGTTACCCGATTCGGGCTAGTTGCGCGTTCCCAATCCGCGGGAATCTAAGCAATGTTATTCTGAGTCAAGTGAATAAAAGAGTGTACGCTTTATTGCGGAGCCAGTTTCAATGCCATAAACGCTGGCTTTAATCTACTCGATAATTCGTTCTTCAAGGAAAGAACCTGAATGGAAATTGTATTCTTGCTTCCCCAGGAAGGATCCCGCCCCGCAGGCGGATTCAAGATCGTCTACGAATACGCCAATCGATTGGCGAAACGCAAACATCGAGTGAGTGTTCTGCACATAGCGCAGATATTTCCGCGCAGCGCCAAGTTGGGCCTCAGGGATAGAATACGCGGCCTTCGCTATTTGCCACTGGCCCTCAGCGGCAAGTGGAGGCCGGATCGATGGTTCAAACTCGATCCTGACGTAAAGTTATCCTGGATACCGTCTTTATCGCGGAAGTATCTTCCGCGGGCAGATGCGTATGTCGCCACGTTTTGGACAACGGCGGACCATCTGCCAGCTTTGAAGGATTTACCAGGAAAGAAGCTTTATCTGATTCAGCATCTGGAAACCTGGATCGGTTCTGCAGACGAAGTGATGGCTACCTGGAAGGCGCCACTGGAGAAAATCGTCATCGCACAATGGCTTGCGACGGTGGCTAACGAGATGGGAGAGACCTGCCACTACATCCCGAACGGTCTCGACTTCGTGAAATTCGGATGCGATGTTCCTCCCCAGGATAGAAATCCGGCGAGGATTGCGATGATGTTCAGCAATACTTTGCCGTGGAAGGGATCTGCCGACGGACTGGCGGCAGTTATTTCACTCAAAGCTACATACCATGAGCTGGAAGCTGAATTCTTCGGCATCGATGAGCGTCCTCCGGATTTGCCGTCGTGGATTGCCTACCACCATGCGCCTGCTCAAGAGGAACTACGTCGCATTTATAATCGCGCAGCCATCTTCATTGCGCCCAGCCATAGTGAGGGCTGGGGGCTGCCGCCATGCGAGGCGATGATGTGCGGAGCCGCCGTGGTGGCCACCAATATAGGCGGCCACCAGGAGTTCTGCACAGACGGAGAAACTGCGCTCCTCGTACCCGCTGAGTCTCCGAATGCGCTTGCTGAAGCCGCGGCTAGGTTGATCGACGATTCGGAATTGCGCTTGAAAGTGGCGCGGAACGGTAGCCGCAATATCCAAAAATTCACTTGGGAATCTGCATGCGACGCGTTTGAACGTGTGCTGCTGGCGCCCCCCGCCGAGTCAACAGCGCCTGGCGATTGACATGGCGCTGACGATCATCCGGATCTAAGCATTAGCAGAGATCCAATCCTTCTCATCTACGGCCCAGTGTAGCTCCACGACAGCACGTTCTGTGTCGCGCCAAAGCCTCCCGACCCTCCAGTGAATCCCACCCATGCGTTATTACTGCCGACCACGCTGGGAATGTTGACCGGGAAGACCTCGGTCACCGTGGCATTGGTCACCGTATCGGTCAGCGTCATCGTCAGGTTCGTCCCGTTATAGACGATGTAGGCCTGCATCAGATCGCCGCTTTGAAAATTGATCCCTGTCGAACTCAGATCCACTGCCGGCACCGTCGGCGCAGCGCCGTCGGTATAGAGCCCCGTCGAATCCGATCCCTCGCCGGCGTTGTTATACAGGTCGAACTTCACCGCCACGCTGTCGGGAATGCTCTGATAGCCAAGCCCGCCGCCCGAGTAACCCAGCGCCCAGATGTTGTCGTTTTGAATCGTAAAGGTCATCCCGTCAGCCAAGGCATTCAACTGCTGGAAGGTAAAGCTGGTAATGAAACTCTGCACCGGCACTGGTGTTTCGAACCAGGCTGTCCGGCTCTCACCGCCTCCACCGTCGGTCAACTGCAACAGCCCTCCGGTCACCGTCGCGCCAAAGTTCATCGAAAGATTGGTGGGCGTGAATCCGCCGCTGGGATAGTTGATATAGATCGTGCCACCTGTGCTGATGGTATAGACCGCCGTGACCACAGGGCTCGACGTAAAGCCCGTCTCAACAGCGATCGCCTCAATAGTCTCCGACAAATTCACGATAATGGGACCGGTATATACGGCGGACGAAGTCGTCGGCGCAGTCCCGTTAGTGGTGTAGTAAATGGTCGCGCCTGCCGACGCATCGCTCAGCGTCACCGACTGCGATGTCGTGTAGGTCCCACCCGCCGGCGAGAAGGTCGGAGCAGGAAGCGATGAATTGATGGCGTAAGCCGCCGTAGCCACTGGGCTGGTCGTATAGCCCGTCTCGACCGCAATCGCTTCAATCGTCTCCGTCGCGCTCACCGCAATCGCGCCGCTGTAGACTGCGGACGAGGTCGTCGGCGCAGTCCCGTTAGTGGTGTAATAAATCGTCGTGCCCGCCGTCGCATCGCTCAGCGTCACCGACTGCGACGTGGTGTAGGCTCCCCCCACGGGTGAGAACGTTGGCGCGGCAGCGGATTGTTCTGATTGTGCTGCCGGACTCACATAGCTCCACGACAGCACGTTCTGTGTCGCGCCAAAGCCTCCCGACCCTCCAGTGA
>CAYTJN010000001.1:0-33061 GCA_964438125.1 uncultured Occallatibacter sp. | reverse complement strand
TCGCGCCTGCCGACGCATCGCTCAGCGTCACCGACTGCGATGTCGTGTAGGTCCCGCCCGCCGCCGAAAAGGTCGGCGCTGGCAACACCGGGTTGATGGCGTAGATCGCCGTCGCGACCGGGCTGTTGAAAAAACCTGTCTCAACAGCCATAGCTTCAATAGTCTCCGAAGCGCCCACCGCAATCGCTCCGCTGTAAACTGCGGACGAAGTCGTCGGCGCAGTCCCGTTGGTGGTGTAGTAAATCGTCGTTCCCGGCGTTGCCTCGCTGATCGCTACGGTCTGCGGCGTGGTGTAAGTACCTGGAGACGGTGAAAAAGTCGGCGAAGGCAGCGGCGGAGCAATTGTATAGGCTGCAGTTCCCACTGTACTTGGATCGTAGCCGGATGCGACGGCAATTGCATTCAATGTTTCAGTGGTGCCCACCTCGATGGGCGCGCTGTACACAGCCGATGAGGTTGTGGGCGTCGTTCCGTTCGTTGTGTAATAGATCGTTGCTTCGGCGGTAAGGCTGCTGATGCTCACACTCTGTGCGGTCGTATAGGGTCCGCCGGGAGGGTTGAAGATCGGAGTGGTCGAAACCGGCAAAGCGCTTGAACCTGTTGCATAGACCCAGGTCAGAATCTTCTGGCTGGAACTCAGCGATCCCGACCCTCCTGTGAATCCCAGATAGGCGGTATTCCCACCGACAATCGATGGGATATTCACCGTCCAACTTGTAGAGTAAGCTGCGCCGGTCACCATATCCGAAATCGTCAGCGACAAGATAGTCCCGTTGTAGGCCAAAAGCGCGGTCATGGGATCGTCGCTGTGCAGATTAATGCCTGTCGTGCTCAGGTCTATGGCGGGAACTGTGGGACTGGCTCCGTCGGTATACAGGCCGATGGAATCCGGACCCTCCCCAGCCGCATTATCCAGATCGAACTTGATAGCGATGCTTTTGGCTATTCCCTGATAGCCCAGTCCCGATCCGGCAGAACCTAAAGCCGAAGTGCCATTCCCCTGGATCGCGAACGTAAAGCCCTCTCCGGCGGGGTTGGATAACTGGAATGCGAAACTTGTTGTGAAGTTCTCAATGTTCTGCTGCTGGTAGTACCATGCCGACCCCGCTTCGTTGATTGCGCCGTTCGTTAATTGCACGCGCGTGTCTTCGAGACCGGTGCTTCCATTCAGAACCATAACACCCTGCGTTCCTGCAAAACCCACGGGAAAGTTGATTCCCGTTTGTCCAGAATTAAACGTGTACGAGGCACTCGCCACGTTGCTATTGATGTAGCCTGGAGCGACGGCAATGGCGTTGATCGTCTCCGAAGCATTCACAGTAATTGCACCGCTGTATATGCTGGAAGATTGAGTTGGAATGGTCCCGTTCGTCGTGTAGTAGATCGTTGCGCCGGGTGTCGCGTCGCTGATGGTTACTGCGGTTGCCGCCGTAAAAATGCCACTGGCCGGGCTAAAGGCAGGCAGTGCTGCCTGCGATGAATTGACATATGCCTGGGAGACTACCGCGCTCTGGTCATACCCCGTGGCACTCGCAATCGCCTCGATTGTCGTAGTCGTTGTAATTGTAATTGGCGTCGTGTACACCAGGGAGCCTGCGGTCGGCGTCGTGCCATCCAGGGTATAGTAGATCGTCGCGCCCGGCGTGGCATCGGACATCTGGACTGCTAGGCTGTTAGTGAAAGACTCCGCGCCGGGGCTTAGCACAGGAGCGACCGCCTGCGGTTGCGCGCTTAGCAGTCCGTATACGCTCACGAGCTCCTGAGCTCCAACATAGACCTTCCCGTTGGCCACGGTCGGCACAGCGAACTTGACCGCGGGACCCGCGCTGTCCCGGGCGGCGTTGGTGCTGCTCGAGTAAAGTGTAGTGCCGGGATTGCTGGCGTCGTGTGCCTGCAAGATCGCCGGATTGCTGGTCGTGTATCCATCGGTTTCGATGGACCAGATAATTCCCTCCGTGTCTCCGTTTGCTGAGATCGACGGAGTCGCTCCCGGATAACCGTAAGTCTCAGAGGAGGTGGCATTGGGGCCAGTCAGAAGGCCATTTACAAGCGGATAAGCTTTAAGGGTATCGAGTTGAGCCCAATAATACACCGTTCCGTTCCAATATGCTGGCGTGCTCCAAGCGCCCTCAACGTTTTCAAATTCCTGCACCACATTATCGCCGGCAGTGTTATATCCCCCAAGATTGTTCCGGTTCAATAGGTACACTTCGCCCGTTTTTGCTGCTTGCAACAAGAGGCTCGAGTAACTTCCCGCTGTCTGACTGGGAAGGATCATCAGCCCGCCCGAGGCCATGTCCCCGTCGAACGCATCCATCGAGGCCTGATTCTCGGGTGTAAACTCATCCTGGATCGTCGGCACCCCATTGTTCAGATCCAAATCGAGAACGGTGTCACCATAATCCATCCCGGCGGCATACGGCGTCGTTGCCGTGTAATCGCCATTTCCGGTAGGAATGAACATCCGTCCGAACGGATGACCAACTGGATCGTTGACTTCCGCTGCAAGCCCCGCGCCGCTCATCCATATGCCTGCGCCAACTCCATTCGGGGAGGTGCAAAACACACCGGTCTGTTGAAGCGTTGTCGCGTTGTAGCCGAAAATCCATCCGTGCCATGGACCCGCATCCTCATGCGATCCAAAGGCTATATAGACGATCCCGTTGAGCAGCAGCAGTCCAGGTCGCTGATTGGCATAAAGACTATCGAAACTAAGTGTGCCGCCTGCGCTCCCGTTTCCCGTGCCGGCAACCGTAGCGGTAATCACCACTGGGCCACCAAACTTCTCCGCTCCTGAAGTCACATCCAAGGCGTGGAGCCGCTGGAAGAAGTTACTGCCTTCCATCGTCGCGCTTACCACATAAAGCGTGCCGGTCGTCGGATCGATAACCGGTGTACCAGTGATTCCCACTTCCGGGTGAATATCGGTGCCTATATACATCGAGCCGACGCTTTGGGCTCCCACTGCGGCGCCATGCGCCGTAGAAAGCATCGAGGCGTTCCATAGCGGGTTCGCGTTATTACCGCCGTTGTTGTCCGCGTCAAACGCGTACACGCTGTCATGCTCAGTCGCAACATACAGCACATTGTGCGAGTGCCCACCGATTGTTACATTCGGAAGATACAGCGGTTGCGCATAGACATAGCCATCCACTACCTGCGAAAAGAGAAGGCCAAACTGCGTGGGGTTTACATCCGAGGTATTCAGGATGGTTTCATTGAGGTTCTGCCCCGTCCGCGAGATGTCGTTGTGCTGCGTGGTTACACTAACCTGCGCATGCATCGTCAAGGTAATAGCCGCCATCAGAGTCCCGGTTGCCAACGATCCCCGTATGCTATTGCGTGGTCCGGTCATTTTCCCATTTCCATCTTGCAGATTCGCCATGCTTGACCCTTTCCGTACTCGTTTGCGTATTCCTTACGAGATAGCCACTTCGCTGAATTAACAAAACGTGATCTGCAAGTCTGTTTATCTAGACAGTTACCTCCCTACGACCGCAGAGCAGTCGGCTGAGTTGAATCGCGCAGAGACAACCTTAGCGTCCGATGGCAGGACCGAAGTCCCGAATCACCTGGTGTCTTTTTCTTCTTTGCAGCTAGGACACGGATATCATGCCCCGGCTAAAGCCTCGAAGACTCTGGTAAACTGCTTCGGTATTTGATCACTAATGTCGCCTGAGAATTGGGGAACGCAGACACTGTCATTGTAAGATGAAAGGGAGTAGCGACGATACTACACATTGGTAACGCCCCAAAGACATCTGAAGGTCATACATTGTCGGGTCAAGGCTGGACCGAACTCCGCTTGTTTCGCCGCTCTATGATCCTGCACAGGTAAAATTCAGCATGGCGTTCGAGGTCTATCGTCTCGATCCGTTACTGGACATTTCTCTCTCTGCAACTTTTTCCCGTGATGCACTCTCGTAGAAGAAACTGAGGATTTGTGTGGCGATAAAGAACTGCTCGTGGCAATTAATTCTCGCATTAACCTTGCTCACTTCGACTCGGGGTAGCACTTGGCTCGTCGCTCAACATACGACGGCGGACAAGTATTCCCCCTTGGCCCATCTGGCGGAGGAGCGAGAACGAAGCAAAACCTTGCCGCGAAGGTTCTCATGGAGTCCTAACAACAAGAGTCTCGGCTTTATTCGAACGACCCCGTTGTCGGGCAAAGCTGCACGGACCTCCTTTACCACGGATATCTGGGCAGTCGATGCAGATACCGGCGTCAAAAAAATTCTAGTATCTTCTGCCGAAGTGACTGCTGCCCTAGGTGGTGATCGTCCCTCGACCGCCCTATCGGCCGATGACGAAGATGCTACACGCGGGCAGCTTCAAGACTTTCTCTGGACTCCAGACGGACATGCCTTGGCGCTCTGCTCCAGCGTCTCCATTGCTTTTTTTGACCTGGTCACTCATTCTTCGCGGCCCCTGGTAAAAAATCGTACCGGCCTTAGCGATCCTCAAATCAGCCCAGATGGCCGCTTTATCAGCTATGTTGAGAGCCACACGCTCTGGATTGCGGACGCTGTGACGGGCGCCCCTCGCCCCTTAACACCAGAGGGTCAAAGCGACCTCCGCATGGGCGAACCGGATTGGGTGTATTCTCGCCAACTTGGATTGCGATCCGCATATTGGTGGTCGCCCGATTCGTCCTCCATTGCATGGCTCGAGACCGACGATCGCGCAGTTGATCACTACTCCCTGCGGAATGCCGACGGAAATGAACGCTCGATCGCTTACCCTAAACCGGGCGATGCCATTCCTGCACTTACTCTGTTTGTTCAACAGGTCTCTGGCAGCAAGCCGCTCCAGATCGACCTCGGCAGTGTTGCGAATACATATGTACCCTTGGTTCAATGGTTACCTGATGGCAAGCACCTTGCCATTGAACGCCTCAGCCGCGATCAGAAGACCCTCGATCTGCTTTTGGCCGATGCTTCCACCGGAAAGAGCCGCACGGTTCTCACCGAAAGAGATACTTACTGGATCAACTTAAACCGCGATCTGCACTTTCTCAAAGATTCCCGTCGGTTTCTCTGGTCAAGCGAGCGCTCAGGTTATCGCCATCTGTATCTTTATGATCTATCAGGACGACAACTCGTTCAGCTCACAAAAGGGAACTGGGAAGTTACTGACCTAGTCGGAATCGACGAAAGCGCTGGCGTTGTCTACTTGACGGCGACCGAAGCAAGCCCAATCGAACGGCAACTTTATCGCGTGAAATTAGATGGTTCGGATTTGTCCCGCGTTACGCGGGAGAAGGGTACTCATGAAGCATTGTTGTCACCCTCGGGTGATCTGTATCTAGATATTTGGTCGAATCACACATCCCGACCTCGTCAAGAACTGCTCTATGTCAATGGAAGCCGAATAGCCACCCTGGACGACCAGGTCTCGGAAGACCCAGCGGTCAGCTCACTCGGCAATCTCGAGTTCCTTACCTTTAAGACCCACATGGGGCAGGATCTGAATGCGTGGATATTGAAACCTCCTGACTTCAATTCCGCGCGCCAATACCCGGTGATCTTTTACGTTGCCGGCGGACCAGGCGAACAAATCGTCCGGAATGCATGGGGCGGCGATATTTCACTATGGTTCGCGCTGATGGCGCAAAAGGGCTATCTCATTTTCGCAATTGATAATCGGGGCACTGCCGGACGCGGTCATCTTTTTGAGGAGCCGGTGCATTTGCGGCTCTCCGCCACAGAGATGGCTGACGTGCGGGATGGGGTCCTTTATCTGCGCACTCAACCTTGGGTCGACCGGTCGCGCCTAGGAATCTGCGGATGGGGATATGGAGGGTTTTTGACACTTCATGGAATGCTGGATCGACCGCTGCTTTTCAAGGCCGGGTTTGCGGGTGCTCCCATTACGGATTGGCATCTTTATGACTCCGTCTTCACCGAGCGGTACTTGGAAGACCCTGTTCGCAATCAGGATGGTTGGCTCAACTCTTCTCCGCTTGAGAATGCCGGACATCTCGAAGCGCCGCTCATGCTTGCACAGGCAACACTCGATGAGACCGTGCATCAAGAGAATTCGTTGAAGCTGCTTGATGAGCTTTTGGACAAAGGAAAATATGCCGATATGCTGCTGTTTCCCGACCGCCGGGGGTTATTCGAGGATTACGGGGAGCGTCTAATTCTCTTCGAGCGGCTGACAGATTTTTTTATCAAGAATTTGTAGCGGAGACAGATGGCTTTCCGCACGGAGCAGAATCGCGTGGACGAGCCGCCCGTGCGTCCCATAAAATGCCCAAACTCATCATTAGCGAAGATGCAATCCAGCTCATGCTCACGAGCATAACCCCTTTCACCTTGTAATAAAAAATTTTATCGACCGCGTGGAGAGAAATGACTTCTGCACACCAGCAACCAAGGGAGAGAATCGCGCCGCAGACAGCTAAAATCGCACCGACCCTGCCCCGAACACACACTAGAGCCAGAACTATTCCGGCCAACACAGCAACCCCCAAAAAGACGAGGGCCGCAATCTGCGGATCCGTCCTCAGTCCATACAAGTTTCGGGTGATCGCCTCGCCCTCAAGCAGATCGTGCAGCCGCCAGCGCCCGTTCAGCAGAGTATCCATAAATAGGAGCGCATTCAGTATCGCGAGAACGGCGGCGAGTCGGCGCGAATGCGGAGCCCCAATGTTCCCCGACCATGCGCTCACACATATCGTTGCGGAAAAAAGGAAAGCAATCAACCCGATCAGTTTCGTCGGGTTCGGCAACCCAGCAACGGATATCATGACCGCAACTCGCGCATTTCAAGTTATCTCTAATATTGCTCTCTAGTTATTCGGTCTTGGCGTCACCGACGGCGATTGTTGCGAAGCGAAGGGGGTAACAATCCCAGTGTAGCCGGGCATCCCCATCAACTGCGCTTGTTGCACCACAAGTGGCCGGCTGAGTTCCATTTCGAGCGTTGTGCCGGGCGGAAACACAATGTCATTACCGCGCGTGAAAAGGGTTGTGATGATCCCTGCTGCCGCTCCCGCGCCCGCCCCTATACCGGCCCCCATCCCTACATTCCCTGTTCCATACCCAACGAGACTGCCAACTCCAGTTCCCTCTCCGGTGGTTTCGGCAATCTTTTGCGCATCCCGTCCCTTCGTTCCGGCTTGCTCAACCGTTCCCTCGGAGTTCTTCACTTTTGCTCCAGTCGAGCCGGGAACTTCGTCGAGCGATCCGGGGATGGCAATCTCTACGCCGTTGGGAAAAATCATCGATGTCAAGTGCATCTGAAGCTGCGCGCGTCCTTTCACTTTTCCCGGTCGCTTGACGCTGTCGATGGTGCCCTTTACATACATCCCCGCGGGGATGACGACTGCGCCGCCTTCGACCACCGGAAAATCCGAAACGAGATACACGGCGTCGCCCGGCATTGCCACGCGGGTGCTGATCTCATGTTTCAGCGAAAGTAAAATCTTAGTACCCGCCGGAACTGTGTAGGTCTTCATTCCACTTCCGGTATCTGCAGTTGTTACGGATCGGCCCGGCGCAGCTCCCGTAGCAGCAGCCGTCTGCGCGAGCAGGCCGGTAAGAAATCCGACCATCAGGACGAAACATATTCCCGAGTGACGAGCCATTCGACACCTCCGTGTGCGAGCTCAACAACCCTTGATCATAGATGGTTCTATGGACCGTCAGGATGCATTTGCTAACAACAATCCAGACTAATTGACCGGCAAGCACTCAATCGCCAAACGCAATTCTCATTCCGAGACGCGCGAGGCGCGGGCTTTCCAGGGTCAATAGTGGAGTGCGTCCAACCTGGATGGAGCGGTCCAATAAATTTTCTCCAGAGGCAAAGAGCGTTACGTGCTGGCCAACGTTGTGCTCTGCAAACGCATCAAGGCGGAAGTAACTGCTCAGACGTAGCGTGTTCAGATCATCGTCAAATTCGTGTCCACTGATGCGTCCCTGCACACTCAACAGGCCGATGCGCCGTTGACTCAATCGAACTTGTGTGCTCGCCATATTGTGCGGAACCTCCGAAATCCAGTGACCGACGAGTGCCGGTTCCTTGGGGAATTTGGTCACAGTAGCATTAGCAAACTGCCAGCCGCCAATCAAAGAGATCCAGGATGCAGGCTGGGCGGCGAAATCGAGCGAAATGCCGCTGCTCTCAATCTGTCCAAGGTTCTCGCGCTTTAGCAGGTTTGTGCTGAGCGTCAGAGCTGTAATCGGGCGATTGACCTGAGTCCAGAAATAACTGGCGCGCAGGCTTGAGCCATAGCGGTGTAGGTCGGTTTGGAACCCGGTTTCCCAGCCTGTTGCGCGTTCAGAGCGAAGATTAGGATTGGGTTGGGTAACCTGCTGGCCCACCTGGCCGGTACGGTAAAGCTCATTTTCCGTGGGCGCGCGGTAAGCGCGAAAGCCTGTAGCGTTTAAAGCCAGCCACGGTGCGATGCGCCGCACCAGCCCCAGTCTCGGATCGAAAACCGTCTCGGAGAGCGTGGAGAGCGGAGTAGCCGGCGTGGGAGTCTGGCGGGGATCGAAGTTGCTAAAGTGGTCGATGCGGCCGCCCGCGCTCAACGTCCAATTGTGCGGAGTGGCCAGCGCTTCAGTATAAGCGCCTGTTTGGCGTTGGTGGGCAGAGGTATCTAACACACCGGCCGCCCCCGTGAACAGGGTTTCCATGTCGGCGGCGCGGATGTCGCGAGTGTCGGCTCCTGCAACGAAAAGGGCATGATCTCCGAGAGATTGGCGCCAGCGCGCTTGCGCTCCCATCTCATCCGCAGGATCAAAGCCAAAGCGGGTGAGTCTTTCGGAGGACCGATTTGCGGCGATGCTGGAAAAAGTCTGGCGGAAGCGTTCGTTGCCGCCAAATACGCGCAGGGATAGATGATTCCAATCCACTCCACTGGCACCCCGCGCCAAGCGCGTGCCGTTATATTGCAAAAAGGTCCCATTGTGGCGAATCTCATTCAGGACATTGCCCTGAAGGAAAACGCGTCCGCTCCCACCCGAGCTGCGTTCGACCTCAAATAAAGCATTTTGAGCGTGAACGTTTGAGGGTTGATCCACTGGACCGCGCAGCGAGGGCGCAACGAGCGTGTAACCGTCGGTGGCGATCGCACCCCCAGCAACAAAGCCAGACCATACCCCGGCTTTCACTGTTGCGAGCAGGGAATCATCGAGGAGGCCCTCAGAGCCGCCGCTTAGAGAAAGCAGTAAGCCGGTGGCCTGTGGATGCATCGGGATGACGCTGATAACGCCTCCGATAGCGCTCGATCCGTATAAGTCGGATGCGCCCCCACGCACCGCTTCCACTGAGTGAACGGCAAGTTCAGGAAGTTCTTCCCAGTGAATCCAGCTTCCGTAAGGATCATTGAGAGGAACATCGTCAAAGACCACCAGGGACCGGCTAGCTGCAGTCGATCCGAGCCCGCGCAGTGAAACACCCTCCGTAGTCGGGTTAGCTACCAGCGAACTCGAGCGTCTGTACAATTCGAATCCGGGGATCTGGCGCAGTTTGTCGTCGAGCGCCGGTGCAGCTGCCTGATTAAGTTGTTGACTATCGAGGACTCGGGTACTGGCCGGGCTGCCGGAGCTATCGAGAGGCGAACGGTAAGCCGTTACCACAACGGATTCCAGAGGTTGATCGAGAATTACCTGGATGGGCGTATTGGAGGAAATCGCCACGCTGGCACTTACATAATGCGCAGCCGTGACCTGGATATGCGCGATCTCAAGAGGCAAAACGAAACCTCCATCGGCGCCAGTGATCGCCAAAGTGTGCCCTGCCGCATCCGTGACTCGTGCTCCGGCAATCGGGTTTCCCTGCATGTCCAGCACCTTGCCTGGCATCGAGCCGTCCGACCGAGGTTCAGCATCCCCCCCCGCCACGCAGATGAGGAAAGGAACGGCCCAAAGGATTTTTGCGGCAGGCCTGGCCATTTTCGTCAATTTAGAAAACAAGGAACAGATAACTCGGTAGCGTAAGGCGTTGAGCAGCGTCCCAAAATCACCGTATCCTGTTAGAATCAGAGGCTCCCCCGGGCATTTATCTGGCATGATAATCAACCGTCAGTTTGCAAGTCTCCGAACCGTCGTCCGTCCAGACCGAGCCAGCATCGTCGAACCCCACTTTCTTTACGACAACGATTTCTCCGGCACGATGAATATCCACCGATTCAGGCGCCAACTCCCAGATGAATACTCTCTTTTTGTCCGGATCCAAGCCATCGCGATATGCCAGGTCTTCAGGGTAAGTCTGAAGATCGCCGCTGGAATTAAGCAGCGACAAGCTGAATAAGACAGTTGCAACGCGCCTCCCTCCGGCGTTGCCAAAACTGACCTTGAGCTCTGGTTTGGACTGCCCTCCCTGATGACTATATGTCAAATCAATTCGGTCAATCACGACCGGGCATTTCTGCGCCGGGCTTTCAGCGGCTGTGCAGGCGTTGCCGAAAACCCCACAAAAAACAAGCACCCAAAGTGGAAATATCGTATTAAGTAAGCCGCGATTCACTATTGCGTTCCTTCGCTCTACCCATCTCGCTCAATGATTGATTCATCCCGATTGATTAGCTATTGTTGAAAGATGAGTTCGTCTCGGTCCAATGCAGATCGGAACGAAAATGGAAGCAAGATTCTCGTATCTCTTTTTCTTCACTGGGCGGAGAAGCAACTGTTCCCTCTTAAGGATGCGGGATTACCTGCACTGCTCCATTATATTTTCGGTTCGGCCGTCTTCTGTCCAATGAGAATCACGGCCCGAGCCCTTTCCGGCCCAAACAGACCGCAACAAAGAACCTCAATCAATTTGACGCGCATCGAACGCATAAGTCGTCCATCTTATCCGGTCAATGATACCCCTTTGTGTCGAGGTCACATTCCAATGAAGCGTCTGTTTGTGCTTGTACTGCTTGGAGTGGGCTTCCTATCGGGGCAGGCCGATACTGGCGAAATACACTTGAGGATCACAGATCCCTCCGGCGCCGCGATGAGCGCCGCAGTAGAGCTGAGCTCCGTCGGCAACGGTTATGACAAGTTCTTCGTGAGCGATGGCGACGGTCGCGCTTTGATTCAGCAGATTCCGTTTGGTGTTTATCGGCTCCAGGTTCGGCGTGCAGGATTTGCCGTTTTTTCAACCACATTCCCGGTAAGCTCGTCTTTACTCCTCGACGAGGCCATTCAGCTTCGCGTGGCCGCGCAGGTCACTCAGATCCACGTGTCAGCGACAGATACTCTGATCAATCCTGATCGTCCTTCCGCGGTCATCGAAATCGGCGAAAACGAGATTCGGCAGCGTTTATCATCCTTGCCTGGACGCTCCGTGCAAGATCTCGTCAATTCACAACCAGGATGGCTCTGCGAAGGCAACGCTGTTCTTCACCCCCGAGGTTCCGAATATCAGACACAGTTTGTAATCGATGGCATCCCGCTTATCGATAATCGCTCACCCGGCTTCGGTCCGGAAATCGAGGCAGACAATTTGGATTCGGTTCGTATCTACACTGCGGGGTTTCCCGCGGAGTTCGGTAGAAAACTTGGTGGGGTTGTAGAGCTGAACACAAATCGACAGACGGTTCCCGGACTGCACGGACAACTCGTCCTCTCAGGGGGTAGCTTTGATACCGCGTCATCCTATGGTCAACTACAGAACGCGTGGGGCACGAATAACATTGGCGTCAGCGCGCTGGGAAGCATGACGAGCCACTATCTCAATCCCGTTGTGCCCGAGAACTTTACCAACAAGGGTACGACCGGGGACTTCTCAGCCAGATTCGAACGAGGCCTCAGTGTCGACGACGACATCAGTTTCAGTGCCCGGCATGAGTTTTCGCGATTTCTGATTCCCAATGAGCTGGTTCAGGAACAGTCCGGTCAAATTCAGAATGGGGATAACTTTGAAACAATCGGAGCAGTAAACTTTCAGCACATCCTTTCGCCCAATAGTTTGGTCGCATTCGCCAGCATGGCGCGGGACAATGCCAACGACCTATTTTCCAATCAGAAATCGACGCCGATCATCGCGGTTCAGCATAATGACTTTCGCGAGTTTTATTTCAAGGGAACATTCACTCATCATCAGGGGCGTCAGGAGTTAAAAGCGGGGGCTGAATCGGACGCGATCTTCTTGCATGAAAACTTCAGCTTTACAATCACCGATCCGGCGCAATTTGACCCCGGTACGCCCGCGTCCCCTGATCCATTTTTCGAGAGTGCCCTGGACTTAGAGCAATCTGCTTTTGCGCAGGACTCAATTCGCCTTGGAAAATGGACAGCGAGCGCCGGCCTGCGATGGGACCACTATCAACTCCTCCTCAACAAAAACGCATTGAGTCCGCGCATCTCTGTCGGACGCTTTCTGCCCTTGTTGAATATGGTGGTCCACGGGTCGTTTGATCGAATCTTTCAAACTCCTTCATTTGAAAACATCTTGATCACAAGCTCTGAATGGATTAAACAAGTTGATCCCTTGATCCTTCACTTGCCGGTTCGGCCTTCCATCGGCAGTGATTACGAAGCAGGCTTCACGGAGGGCTTCTCCGATCACCTGCGACTCGATGTGAATAGTTATCGGCGCGACGCAAGAAACTACGCCGATGACGACCAGCTTCTGGATACCGGAGTCACCTACCCCATCGCCTTTAATAAATCCGTCATTTATGGTGCGGAAGCAAAACTTGACGTCCTGCAACTCAAGCAGTTGAGCGGCTATCTCAGTTATTCCTATATGGTCGGAAACGCGTGGTTCCCGGTTACCGGAGGCCTCTTCCTCGGTCAGGACGCAAACGCTGCGCTCTCCCGAATCAGCGGCCATTTACCTGACTCGCAGGACCAGCGCAACACTCTTAGAACCCGGTTCGTGTATGCATTTTCACCACGCATCCGGCTGGCTGCCGGCGCTGCATACGGGTCGGGGCTGCCCTTTGAGTATGAGGGAACCCCAGGCGAAGCCCTCACCAACTATGGCCCTGAGATGATCGCCCGCCTCAACTTTTCCCGAGGGCGTGTGAGGCCGCTGCTTGCGGTAAACTCCACCATCGGGCTCGATATATTCAAGCATGAGAAAAGGAGCTTGCGATTTCAGATCGATGGCGACAACCTGAATAATCGCCTCAACGTCATTGATTTTGGAGGTCTCTTTTCCGGCAATTCGATCGGACCTGCGCGTAGCGTGATCGGCCGGCTCGTCACGACCTTTTAGTAAACCAAATACTGAGCCCCCGCAATTGCGCCCTTATAAGGACATCATAGTGATTTTCAAACTGACCCGGTTCAGTCGACACGCGCCCTTGTTCGACATGGTCAATCTTGACCATCTTGACTTGCCGAAATAAGGTACATTCATTTCACTGCACGATTTAACTTTGGTTCTCCAGTGTCTCCGTGAAGGCCTCTTGGAAACGAGAGGCCTTCACGGTTTTGGATACAAACTGGGGAGGTTGCCCCGTAAGGTGGGCCCGCTCTCTAAAAGCGCGCGACCATTCAAGGCTGGAGAAGCAAGAGCGTATTCGGATAGTAGTGGGAGAGAATTTCGCGGAAGTTATTGCCGGCCGCGGCCATGCCAACCGCTCCGTGTTGGCACATCCCGACTCCGTGGCCCACGCTGTGGCCTTCTAGCCGCCACCCTCCGTTGTCATCCCTCACCGTAAAATCGCTTCCCGGAATCGCGCTCCAGCCCCATTGGCGCGCCTGTGCGATTCTTTCGCGCTCGTTCCCCGGTTCAGGGGCATGTGCGCTCTTCCCGATCGTGCTTTGCCAAGTGAAAGGGTGCCGTCTGCACCATACGCAAGGCACGGCAAAGTAGGGATACCCGCTTCCCGGATCAGCGCCCACATCGCGAAGACTGTGCGTTCGGCCGCCGCACCGGGGGGAGTACATCGCAGCCAAAGGCTTACCACGATATGCAATCACCAAACCTCTCGTAGCCTCGACGGCTTGGAAGACCTGGCTTGTCGGCTCCGGTGGGGACTTGAGGAATTGGCAATGAGTCGTGTCGCAGAAGTCGAAGTCAAGGTGCCTTTGGCCTGCGGTGAGAAAGGAGCGTGTGGCTACAGCTTGCGCCTTGAGCGCTTCTATCGGAGAGTTCCCCACCATCTCCGCTGCCACAATCGAGGCCACCGCTGTCTCGCGCTCCATGCTGACCACGGCCAGCAGTTCGCCGTTTTGGGCCTCAAGCGTGAGGCGGCCCACATATGTACGGCGAAGCTTACCCGGCACGATGAGTTGGAAAGCCACCATTCCGCCACCCCGCGACGTGACGAGCCAACTGTCGGCGGAGTGAGTCCCGGCAACCACGCGGGCTTCCTCGGCGTGAAAAACAATTTGGCGGTGACCAGGTTCGTCGTTCAGCACCAGCGCAGGTCCTCCTGCTTCGCCTTGCGCGGTAATTGAAAGAACCCCTCGGCCCTCTGGTTCCAGCACCATTTCCCGGGGATGAAAAAGCCCCAGCACGCCGAATCGAATTTCTTGCTGTGCTCTTGCCGGCGAAACCGCCATCGCCGGCAAGAGCAAAGCCAAAACCCAGAGGCCGAAGCGCCCGATCCCGCACGTAAATCGTTGCGGCTTGAACAAAAGTGCGTTTGAGGTCATACGCATCTTGCAAGGATCATCGCTCCCCAGCTCCTAAAGACCGCAACATTGCGCCGGCGATCTTTGCGCTCTCGGCGCCTGTTGCGTCGTGCACGCGAACAAGGAGAAGCAACCGAGGCTCTGCCGCCGGATACAGCACCACAGTGAAGCCATCCGCAGTTCCTCGCCGCGTGTGCGAACATGCTGCCGTTCCAGTCTTGGCCAGGGCCGCGTCTTTGCCCAACACCGCGTCCACCGCGCGCGCCGTGCCGTGTGCCGCCGAGCCGAGCATTCCCATCGCAATCCTGCCTTGAACGGCTGAGCCTTGCTCTTTATCGAGTTGCAGGTAGGCTCCAGCCAGGGCCAAAGGCGACTCCTTCCACACACTTCCCAGTCCCACCAGACTCTCCGGGGCAGCTTCTGCCGGAGGGCCGGCAAGTCCATAGCGAGCGAAGGTTTCCGCCGCGCGACTTCGATCCAGGTCCGCGGCCAGCTCAAGAAAATAGCTATTGCAAGACTGCGCGATCGCCTCCTCTAGTACTAAGGTTCCGTGCCCGGCCGGGAGCCAGCAGCGGCTGCGACTGCCCAGGCGGCGCACCACAGGAAACTGACCGTCATGCTGTTCTCCATAAGCGACGGCGAGGAAAGGCTTGACGAGTGAACCTGGAGAGACTGACCGTTCCGACGACCATCGCTCGGCTAACACCTCACCCGACGCGTCCATCAAAAGATAGGAGAGATCAGCGCTGGCGAATTCGCGCTCCAGGACTGCGCTTGCGCCCAGAGAAAACTGGCTCTGATGTGCAGTTTGCGCTTGCACGGGAGGGTCTGCGGCGAGCAGGAATGCCGCCGCCAGCGCGGCAAACGGCAAGAACCGCACAAAGGCTCGCACCCCGCCCCCGTACTTAACGACCCCACTGATAGACAACAGTCTGCTCCACAATTGCGCCCCGATCGCGTTCTTCAATTCGTTCCGATACTAGCTTTGAAAAGACACGGCTAAAGCTAGCCGCATTGCCTGAGAAGAAGGCCGGGCTCTCGCCGCCTTCGGTTGCCGTTTGCCCTGCTTCGCCGCGGTGCCCGGCCATATCCAACTGCGCCATCAGCCTGCGGAAGTCGCTTTGTTCCTGCGTGTTGTGGAAGAGCGCCGCATAAGTCACACTTTCCGTTCCGCCAACCGAGGGTCCTCTCTGACAGCGTGCCAGCAGTCTTTCCATGAGCTTCGGGTCATTGGCAAGCAACAGTTGCTTGCCGCGCACCGCGGCATAGAGGGGCACGGCGCCATCGAGCGCAAGATACTCACCGCTGGATCCTGATTGCTTGTCGGCGCCGGCGCGCTTCTCCCATTGCACGCCGAGGCTTCCGGCGGTCAGTCCCGGCAATAATGCCTGCGTCAGCGCACTTCGCACAGAACTCTCGTCCCAGTCGTGCGCGGAGGAGACCGCGATCGCCGTTTGCAATGAAACAAAAACACCGTCTTGCGGAGCTCGGGTGGAGTAGACCTCAAGAGCCCCATCCGGCTGCGCGGCGAGCAGCAACACCCGCAAGGGTTGAAAGGCGTCTCCCTGCGCGACCACAACCGGAGGTTTGTCGATCTGCACATCAAGCTGAGCTGCCGTGCCGGCGTTGTCCGCTGTGGCCGAAATGGGCGCGGTCGCGTTCGAGCTGATTGCTCGCTCCGGTTTAACTTCAAGTAGATTTTCCCGCAAAACCCGCAACAGTTTCTCCGGATCAGGTGAGGCTTCGGCGGCATAGAATGCCGCGTCTTCCGGAGCCATTGCAGACATTATCCGCACATCGCCCTGCAAAGGAGCGGCAGTCCCCGCGCGACGCACCAACACACGCTCCTCACGGTAACTATCACTGCTTCGATAGAGGTCGCTCACCGCCGACGCATATTGCTTCATCTCGGTGACGTTTTGTTGAATCCAGTAACTGCGGAAGTACGGCGAGGGAACAATCTTCTCCAAATTCAAGACCATGCGCAGATCACCACGCTCGCCCGGCGCGTTTTTAACGGCCTCGGCAAACCAGCCTTCGTTCGACAGATTTAGCGAAGAGGCGCCCGCAAATCGGTCAAGAACGCCCGCCACCAGATCCTCCCTCGTTCCCAGAATCAACCAGCCATCCCGCGCTGCAAACGCCGCTACACGTGAAGACTGTGCGTCCTTGCGTACGTAGAATGCTGTCCCCGCCTCGGTGCGCTGCTCGAACTTTGACCGTGTTTGCCATAGAGGACTGTTCTCGATTTCCTGCGGATCGAGACGCGTGACGTAGACAAACTCGAGATTGCCAATGTCATAGAGACCGAGGCAACTCTCCTTGCCCGCGACCGTTTCGAGTAGGCTTTCGTCCGCCGGAAGCCCGGCGGCCGTGGAAAACTCATCCTGTGCTTGAGACAGGCGAGCGAAGAGACGTGAGTTGCTGAAGGCTGCATGATTGTCGCTTGCGAGCCATACGCGTTTCTCCTCCGACGTGTTCCAGTCCTTCAACAAAGCTCCAAAGTTGCGCGCCTCGATCGAGAGCAATGCGCCCTCGGGCAATAGGGCCGGCAACTCGGGCTTCGATTGCATCGCCTGTTCCAACGCGCCGATGGCAAAGACTGCTCCGCAACTTGCAAGCGCCGCACCAATCGAAATCCAGACACGTCGTTTCATTCCGCATCCCCCTCATCGTTAGCCTTTTTTCTCGGAGTGAACGGCATGCCCGGAAGCAATCGCGGACGCACCACCCGGTCCTGATCCAACTCCGCGTGGATCTTCGGAGCCCGCGCTTCGTTCTCTTCCTGACGGAGTGCTTCGAACTCCAGGCGCTTCTGTTCCGTTTCAAAAGTGCTTCGCAGCGTTTCGGCCTTCAGCGAGGACAGCGCCGTGCGCACCAAAGTCAGCGCTACTTCGGACTCATGACGTTTCTCCCTGGCGTGAATCGCATACCAAAAGAGCTTCGATAAATCTTCCGGTTTCATGGTGGCGAGCGTTGGCAATCCCTGCGACGCGGTCTCCGAGTCGGACCCTTGCGAATAGCCTTGGTATTGGCCGCTCTCAAGGATCGGCGCGGCAGCTAGCAGCGCTCTTGCATCCTGGCCCAACGCAAAGGCCGCCCAAACATACTCGATGCGCAACTCATCGCTGACCGGATCAGAGGCCATGGCTGCACTCAAGATTTGCTCGCGGGCTTTGTCGTCAGACGCACAAGCCGCGGCCGCCCTGCGCGCTTCGATGAAGTACGGCTTGCCGGCCTCGTCCGCAGTGGGACACGCGGCACGCGCCAGCAAGTCAAGCTCCGCGCTGCCCGTCGCGGAATTTCCTGCACCGACTCCCTTCAGTGCTTTGGCCGCCGTCAACCGCTCCGCATAGGTCGCCTTCGGATCAGCAGCCACTGCCTTCAGCTTCTGCAAAGACTGCTGAGAATGCGCGTCCACGGCCAGCGTCGCCACTGCAAGCCGAATCTTGTAGCCCACATTCCATGGAGAGGCCTGCGCCAGCGGCTGAAGAAATTCGATCGCCTCGGCATAGCGGCTGTGCGTCTCAAGCAGGCTGGCCGCTGAATCTGTGTCGGACCACGGATCGTTGCTGACCAGCGTCAGTCGCTTGAGAAGTGCGACCGCACCGGGCGCGTCGCCCTCGTCGAGATCGATGGTCGCCAAACCCAGGAAGTTGGGTGCGGTCAGCTCGCGCGTTTCGAGCGCCCGCTCATAGACAAACCGCATCACGATCCTCTTCGCTGGCTCCCTTAACGGGAGAACAGCATTCTGCAGATCTTTGGATGCGGGAGCTTTGGCAGGTTGTTTCTTCCACTCCGCGATCAACAGCGGCAGGCTAGTCTCGGCCTCAGCGAGGCGCAACACAGAGTCGAGCCACTGTGAGGTCAGCCGCTCCCCCTCAGGAATTCTAGCTAGCTCCGTGCGCGCCTCGGCAAATTTCTTTTCATCGAGCAGCGCGTCGACCAGGTGCAACTCTGCCGACTCAAGGCTCCAACCCATTTCGTCTGAACTCTCCTGGACCTTGCGCCTTTCCAACTCGACAATCCGCGCGAGCAACCGGCTCTGCTGACCTTTGTCGATCCAGTTGCTCTGGCGGATCTCGCTCAGTACTCCGCCCGGATCTGTTGCTGCCGTTGTGATCTCGATGAGCCAGTCCATCGAGTCTCCATGTGCCTTATAGCCGGCCTCGAGCAGCGGTTCCACGCGATAGTCGCCATTGCGCGCCAGGTAAATGCGTAGCATCGCGTCCACGGGTTCTTTGATCGCCGCGTACTCTCCGTGTGCGGCAACATCGCCCAGCACCTGCGCAAAGTCTCCCCAGAAGCTCTCCGGCACATGCCGCGCATCCATCTCCGCGGCCAACCGCTTCACAGCCAACTGCCATGTGGCCAGCGCGTCGGCCTGCCGTCCCTGCTTCCATTCGATTGCCGCGATTTTGTCGAGAATGGCTGGTTGATCGCTCTTCAAATCGAGCGAATGCTGATAATCGTCCAGCGCGGCATCGGCTCTGTCCCTCTCGGCAGAGTAATCTGCATGCTGCGCATAGGCATTCGCGCTCTCCGGAGTATGTTCAAGCTCCGCCTCTAGATAACATTCTGCCTGCGTGTCCTTTTCCTCGTCGAGATATTCGCCAAAGCGCGAACCATAATAGAACCACACCTCGCCCGCAAGTTGCTCATCACGATCCGCCGGATGCGCAATCCTCTCGCCGATCGTCGCATCGCCGCCAAGCGCGCCGTTAAAGCCCTCACGAACTTGCGCTGTGTGCTCGCGCAGATAGAGCCCGGTCAGTGCGGTGTAGGCTTTCTTCCACACAGGCGGCTGGCCCGCCGCGCGCGCAACAATTCCATTGAAGACGAGATCCGGCTTTGCGTTCGCGACCAGGAATTGCGCCGCACTATCCGCGGAGGTTTTTCGCGCAGCAGAAATTCCGGATGCGCGCCTCACCAAATCCTGCGGTCGCGCGGAAAGCAAAAGCTCATAATAGCGCTGCTCGTTCGCAGGCTGCCCGAGTGAAACCAGTTTGTCCCACACGCGGAACTCGCCGTCCCAGTCTCCCAGCGTTCGGTAGACCTCTACGGCTTCGGACAAGACCGGCGCTCGATAGCGGGCCGGGAACGACGCCGCCAGCGCTTCAATCTTCGGCCCGTCGCCCTCCAGATGTACGCGTTGCCGCTCGAGTTGAAGCCATTCCCCTAACTGGCCGTGTTTACGATCGCCGTTCTCTTCGGCGAGATCCCAAAGCAGATCGGCTTCCATATCTACAAGCCCAGCCGCATGGATCGCTGGCAAATAGACCGTGCGCAATTCATCTCCGCTAACTGCCGTGGCGCGCTTGCCTTGCAGCCACGCGGCAAATTGCACCTTCTCTTCAGGAGTGTAGAACTCGCCCCCAGCCTCCGCCATGGACTTCAATGCCTGTGCGAAGCCTTCCCTTGCCGCTTTCGCACGTTGCGCGATTCGCACTCTGCGCCACTCCTCATCTGTAACTGCTCCGAGGCCTTCTTTCGCCACCTGCTCCGCCACCACGGACAGCGGAACCTCTTCCGCTTTCCGACGAGCAATTGCCAGGCGCGTGAACGCCGCATCGGTTTGCCGCAGGCGTCCCATGATCCGCGCATAAACCATCGCGCCTGATTGATTCGCCGAATCCACAAGCAGTTCAGCGCCCGCCGCCTCCACGCCCTGCTCAGCATACTTCCGCGCTTCGTCCAACAACCCCCACTGCTCTAGCCGCGTGGCCATCGCGAAGTAATTCCCAGCCTTTACCGGACGGCCCACAATCCACGCTTCTTCCAGAGCCTTCACTGCCTCGGCATTCCGTCCCTGGCGCACCTGCGCTTCCGCTGCCTTAACCATCCACTGCGGATCGCGGTAGCTCAGCTTGTAAAGCTGCTCGTAATCGGCGACGGCATCGTCCAGCTTATGCAGGCGCTCTTCCAGGTCAGCCTTCGACTGATACAGATCCTTCTGCTCCGGCCGCACGTGGATCGCCTTCGCATAGGCACCAATGGCTGCCGGAAAATTCTCGAGCGCGGTCTCCAACCGGGCAAGAACGATGCTCCAGCGAGCATCTCTCGGCGATGCCTCCACGGTCTTGCGATAGAACGCCACTAGCCTCTCACTCTGCCCGTGAGAGCCGGCCATCAGCGCCGCCTCCTGGGCAAGCGCCGAGTCTTCCGGATAAGCGTTGATCAACTCGATATACTCGTCCGCGGCATCGCTCCAGTTACCCAGCAGCATAGCCGCCGAGATCATGCCTCGCCGCAACTTTCCCAGCAGCACCGTCTTCTCGCCGCGCTCCAGAGCTGAGGCCTTCACCGCGGCCAGTTCGGATTTGTAGAATGTCTCCAGCCCCGCCTGATCACCGGAGCGCGCGAAGTTCTCTGCCAGTGCAGCTTCAACGTTTTCGTCGATTGGCTTCTGAGTTAGCAGCGCATCCAAAAGCTGTTTGGCGCGCGGATACTCGCCTAGCTCCGTCAGCTTCCGCGCGGCCTCCAATTGAAACTTCTGCTTCAATTCCGGATAAGCTCCATCTGCCGATTCCAACAGCACGGTCACGGCCAGCGGCTTGCGCTCATGGCCCCAGTCGTAATCCACCGTGGCGCGCACCACCCCAAGTATCTTGCTGTGCTCGTGGTAAATCGCATCCTCTTCCGCCGACGCCGCTGCCGGGTTGTGCCGCTGCAGCAACTCCACCAGCTCATAGCGCAACTCGAGGCCATGCACGGGGTCTTCAGTCAGGCCGATCTGTCGGCGAAGCGCCGCTTGCTCCACCTCAGGCAAATCATGAGAGCGAGCCACCGTAGTCACAGCGTCCAGCACATCGAACGAGTCAGTCCGAGCAACGACCGTACTCAGCTCCTGTTTCATCTCATCGTTGCGATGTTGCGCATCGAGCACCCGAACGCGCAACTCAATCGATGCGCCGTCCGGTGCGGCCGCCTTCAGCAGGGTTGCCGTCTCTGCCTCCACAGCCGCACGTAACTCCGGCCGGCGCGCCAGCACCAGCAGTCTGCTGCGGCTTTCTTCGGAGGGGTCGTTTCCCAATGAACTGGCCACATACTCTTTGATCGCTCCGGGCAGGTTGCCTTGGCTCTCTTCAATTGCGCCCGCTTGATAGCCAAAGAGTGCAGGTTGCTCAAGCCGCTCACGGCCCTTGCGCATCTGCGTCGATGCGGATGCAAAATCAAAGTAGTCCCAGAAGACCGTAGCCGATTGCAGGTAGCCATCCGCTTCTCCCGGGTGCACCTCGGCCATGCGCGTCCAGTAAGGAGCGGCCTCGGCCACGCGACCGCGATCGGCGTAGATGTCCCCGATCCTCGCGAGAGTCTCCAGATCGTCCGGCTTGGCGCTCAGCAGCCGCTTCTCAATCTCGACTGCCTTATCGGTATCCTGTGGACTGAAGTAGGCAAGCGAACGATAAAGCGACGACGCCTGCTCGCCCAACGCCACATCGGACGGATACTCCGCCGCCAACGCATCGGCAGCGCCCGCGCCCTGCTCAAAATGCGATTGCCACAGGCACGACTCCATCCAGAATCGCTCCGCCGCAGGGTTGGCGCGTGCCAGATCAGTCCATTCCGCCTTTTCGATTTCAGGCGTCTGCTGACGCAGCACCTCCAACTCCCCATCAAGCCTGCCTGTGTTGCTCAACAACTCAAAAAGTTGGTCACGCAGATCGGGAGCCTCTGCCCAATGCTCCCAAAGCAGCTTTTCCGCCTCTGCTGGCCGATCGTTCCGCTTGTTTCTATATTCTTCCAGCAGCTTGCGAACGAATGTAAGATCGTGCGGAAAGCGGTCGTGTGCGTAGCGATTGACTTCGAGCGCAAGCGAGTTATCCGGCGCGGGCGCACGGCGCAGATATTCTTCCAACTCGGTTCCGGAAAAAATCCCTGTCACCTTGCGCGAAAGCGCCTCATAATCCGCGCTGCGTCTTTGTCTGAGATAAAAACGTGCCAGCTTGGCATACCAGCCAGTGCTGAAGCTCGTGTCCTGGAATTGCTCGATGGCCCGCTGATAAACCTCCTCCTGATGCGCATTCAAGCGGTTTTGTTCGAGAAACTGCGCCAGCTTTTCATAAAGCCCAGGGTCTTGTGGATTGCGGTCTAGCTCGCCGCGCAACAACTCAAGCGCCTCGGGCAACCTCTTGAGGGCTACCAGCCGTGAGAGATACCGGTCCAGCACTTGAGCATACTCATTCGATCGAGCCTTGCCGGCGGACTTCGCACCCTGTTCTGCACTTGCATCGGCATCGATTGATGGTTTAGCGGTCACTTGTCTCTGCGCCTGACCGTCAACCGGTTTGCTGTATTCGGCTCCCTGCACTCCGAGAGGAACCCCGTCCGCCTTCGCGGCGAGCTCCTTCAACAGACTCCGGTAGAGCGCGAACTCTTTTTCCGGCTGATTGGTCCGGCTATACACGTCCCCCACTTCGAGCGCCACTTCCACCCGGCGCGCGTCAGCGGGAAACTGCGCCAGGAACTCCGTGCCCTCACGGATCAAAGCCTCGTTTTCCCCATAAGCCCCATATGCATCCATCAACCGCATATGAAGCTCCGCCCGCTCCGCAGATTGAGGGAAGCGTTTGCCAATCTCGGTCAGCAACTCCGCCGCCCTGGCCCGGTGAAAGTAAGGCTGAGCAAGCTGGTCCTGCGTGGAGTATTCCGAGGCCGGCTGCTGTGAATTAAAAAAAAGTGAGAGAATGCCATTGAGGTAGCCCGGACCGCGGTCGATCGTGGCAATGCTCTTATAGAGCCCCAGGTTGCCCGCGCCCACGCGTAGCGGCTGCTCAGGGGCTGTAAGTAGAATGCGCGCCAGCCCGGCCAGTCCCTTCTCTTCTGCGTCGGTGGTCTTTTTGTCCGATGCCAGCGCATAATAGTAGCGCGCGGCTTCGGGAAAGTCTTGAACGCCCTCGAACAGCCGGGCAAGCACGTAAAGCTCATCAGCGTTCCACGCGGCTCCGTGGGCGTCTTTGCTCTCGCGGTAGGCCGACAGCACGGCTTTACCTGCTTCGAGCTGACCTTGTTGCTGATAGATATAGAAGAGCTTCGCCGCATCCTTGAGAGCTTCCGCCCCGCCATCGGGGTTGGCCGCCAGTCGAGCCCGCAGCGCATCGCGAACCTTGAGCGTCTGGCGCCCGCTGTTCAGAAGATCGCAGTAACTCTTGACTAATTCGGCGGGCCACAGCGGCTCAAAGCTGCGGTCGAATACCGTTAATCCGTCCTGAGCGGAGCCACGCGCCGCGGCAACTTCCGCCTCGGCGCTGACAGGAAATATCGCGTCGCCAGGTAACTGCTTCCGATACCGCACAATTAAAGATGATGCTGAAGTAAAATCCTTCCCCGCCAGATCGAAGCTCAGCTCGCGCTCATAAACAGCCCTTTCTTGTGGGTAACGTCCCTCCCACCCTGCGTACTCCCGTTCTGCAATCGTGCGCCCCAACGCGTACCGATCCACCACCGCCAGAGTCCGTTCCCAAGCCTTCCAGGATTGCTGGTACTCGGGCGCCGTCCAACGTTCCCGAGGGTTTGCAGCCGGATGGCCGACAGCCTCTAAAGCTGTCAACTCCTCCTGCGGCTTCAGCCTGCGCTCATAGAAGTCTGCCAAATCCAAATTTGCCGCCGACTTATCGTCAGCTCGCTCAGTCCAGCTCTTCCAGTCTCGCTCGGCAGCGTCAAAGTCGAGCGCTTTTTCGTCCTCCAGCGCGCGCAGAGAATAGAGCGCGGCGCTGTTCCTGCTGCTGTTAATGAGTGCTGTCAGTTCCGGTCTTGCCTCCCGTGGTGAACGCCTATAGAGCGCCTCGCCGCCCGGAAGCTTCATCATGCGGTAGAGCGCCTTCTCCACGCCCGAGCCGGCCTCGGCGTTTTCCAGCCAACGGGAGAGGCCGTTGCCTGCGCCAAGCATTAATCCAGGGCTCTGCCAGGCAACAAGCGAGGCGGACGCAGTAAGAGCTGCAAATCCAAGAGCTGTAACTCCAAGCGTAATTCTGAAACCAGGCTTACCGGTAAAGAGAAACTCCGTCCCGGTGAAGGGTGCCGGCTTGAGCCCGCATATTACCCCGGCAAAAAAACTCCGGGATTTAGCTTCTGAGGAAGGCTTCTCTTTCGCATCTCCCGCATGAGTCTCTCTCGAATTAGCCTTGGGCCTAAGGAACCACTTCAATTCGCACCTCCGCGCTGCCCAGATTGTGCGCCATATCTTCGGCGGTAACTGCCAATACATACTCGCCCGCGGGGATTGACTGCGGCAACCACAGTTGCCCCGTGCTTGCCCCCTGCTCGCGATCCCAACGGAGGTTGACCGGCGCCAATCCTTCCACGCGTGCCGTCAACGTCCGCGTACTCTCTGAGGCGCTCACTTTCAGCGGAATTGTCTCGCCGGCACGATAGCGCGTTCGCTCGAGCCGGACCTTCACCGTGGGAGGAGTCGAGGCAATCACAAAGCTCTTCGACTCCCGATAGACCTGCCCATTGGTGTCGCGCAACACTAATCTCACCGGATAACTCCCATCCCTCATATCTGTGGGAGCGAGAAATCGTGTCTCCCACACATCTTCGCCGCCCAGATAGCGCAGCGGCTTTTCCAGACCGAAAGGAAATAACGCAATCACCGAGACGATAGCCTTGTCTGTGTGCACGCGCAGCACCGGATCTCCCGGCCGAATCACGCGCGGCCTCAAGAGCGCGCGCGGAGCGGCCAGGAACGATGTATAAGGCGTAACAAACTTATATCTGCGCGCCAGGCGAATGATCTCGTTGATCGCGTCCTCTGTCTCTCCGTTGCGCTCGATCTCATCCAGCAGCGCCTGCACCCGCGCACCCGCCCAGAGCCTGGGCAACTGGTCGTGTTCTAGCGCCAGTGCAGGCAATTCCGCCTTGGTCTCTGCCTTCAGCGAGCGTCCATCTTGCTGGCCCTCCACGCTGAAGCCGACGCTCTTTTGTGGCTTGCTATACTCGCCAACCCAGCGCGCTTCGCCCCCGTCAAAGACTGCATCCTCCAGCGAATAGACCTTGTCGACTGCCGCCTGCGGAGGCGCTGTAAATCGCAAATCCCGAATGGGAGTCCGCCCCACTTTTCCGAGAAAAGCGGCTAGTTTGAAGTCGACCGGCTCGGTAGCGAGCACTTGCTCCATTACTCCTCCATTGCGGCTCAACATGCGCAGCAGAGGCAGGTTCGCGTCATCGCCTACGGCAAAGACATCGGTCTTAGGGCGTCGATCAATCGGTATCTGCTTCCATTTCCCGGTATACCAATCGGCCAGCCTGCCGGTCTGAATCAGTCCGCGCGTTGCCTCCCCGTCGGTGATCAACACCAGGGCCGTTCCAGGCGACGCCGGGTCCGTTCCGGCGATCTGATCAAGCCCGGCATCCAAAGCCTTTTGTAAGTCGGTTCCCCCTCGAAGATGACTCTGCCTGACCCAATCCATCGCAGCCTTTACACTGGCGAATTCCGCCTTCACTGGTGCAGGCTTGAACTGATCCACCCTAGTGTTATACAGCAATAAGTTGAATCGATCCTTTGGCCCAAGAGTTTCAAGCAGCTTTGCCGTCGCAGCATAACTCCTTTCCAGCTTCTCCCATTGCATCGACAGCGACGTATCCATGAGCACGACGACTATGCGGCCGCTATGATTCAACTCCGGAGTTCCAGTCGCCTGCTGGGCTGATAGCTGCGCCATGGCCTCAAAGAAACCAGGCTCCGGAAACTGCTTTTGTTTTTCTTTTTGATTGGTCGCTGAGTTAGTTGCAGGTTGCACTCCCGCTAACTCCTCTGACAACGAAGTTACCGGATTCGGGTCGCGGTATGCGATCACTTCCAGTGCATTGCCCGTTTCGTTTTGCGTCCAGACCGTTGAAAAGTCTTCGGCTAAGTCAATATTCTCTGCATCCATCTTGCCGCGAATCGTATGGTCATCCTGCTGCTCGATATGAAAGGGCAGCAGATGGCCCTGAATCGCGAAATCCTTCATCCGCGCGGCCGAGTGCAGTTCAAAGCTGAGATTGAAACGCTGCACACGCTGACTGGCATTGGCATCCGGTTTGAGCGGTAACAGGAAGTAACACTTGCGCGCTGAGACGGGAACATGTTCGTGATATTCGATCTCCAACCGCTTGGTTCCGTAGGCCGGAATAGGCACGATATGCACGCTGAAAACCGCGCTTCGCCGCGCACCATCTTCCGTACGTTCACCCTGCTCCAGCAGGCCGGGATCGATCGCCTGGCTCTTTAACTCCTGATAGATCGCCTTGGCTCGTTTACGCTCCAGAATCACTGCGGGGATGCGCACCGGGCCATCCCAGACAGCAAAATCCGAGACCGTTGTTCCACCCGGCAAAGCAAACAGATAATTACCCTCCTGCGGCCTGCCTGTATGGTTTGTGAAGATCTGCCGCACCCACACCCGCGCGTCGCCGTTGTCGACGTGAATCTCCACCTGCATCTCGGTTAACGAGAGAATTGCCGAGTCGGGCGCCTGCTTGTCGGTTGGAATCAGCACTCCAGTATCAGCCTGAGCGGCTATCCGCATCAAGAGCAACAGCCCCATCACCCAACCCGTAAATCTCATTCCATTCCTTTCAAAGAACACGCCTATCACAGTTCAAAGCCTGTCTTCGGAGATCTTCACCAGCCCGTTTTCCGTGCCCACATAAACAACGCCATCGTGAATCGCCAATGCCGTCACACTCAACGAAGGCAGCCCCGAGGTAATCGTCTTCCATCGAGTGCCCGTAGCGTCGCCCACCAACAGGCCGCGCCCCAGCGTTCCGGCCAAAACCATTCGTCCGTCAGCCACAATCGCTGTTGGATTCACCACCACTCCAGCGATAGTCGCCTCCGTGGATGTGACGGTGCCGTCCGCAGACAAACGCATGACGCCTGCTCCGTAAGTGCCCACCAGCCACTCGTTGCCCACCGCAGCCAGGCCGGTGATCCAGTTATGCTTCAGGCCAGAGGTCGCGACTGTCAGATTTTTGCGAACGTCGCCACCCTTCAGCAGCGAAAGTCCGCCCAGCGTTCCGGCCACCAACAGGTCTCCACTGGCCCCCAGCGCATACACGTGATTGTTCACCAAGCCCTGAAACGCAAACAGGCTATGCGCTCCGCTTGAGTCGAGAAATGTAATTCCCGCCGGAGTTGCGAGCGCCGTGCCATCGCCATAGAGAGCCACATCGGTCACGTGATCGGCAATCAGACCCGCCTCGCGCTGCAAAACCTGCTTTTGCCTTCCGTCTCGGTCAAAGATCACCAACCCGTTGGCCGTGGCTACGTCCACCGCGCCGTGGCGCTCATCTTCCAAGATCCGATTCACGCAGAAGACATGCTCGTTTTCAACGTGCTGGACATCGGAGCCCGTGGCGGAGACGATATCCAGACCGCGATCGAAGTATCCCACCCAGAGACGGCCGTCAGAGCCCACCGACAGCGCGGAAATGTGGCCATCCTTCAGCTGCGAAGCATCATTGCCGAGAATCCTCCTCCATTCGCCGTCCGGCCCCTGGCGCATAAGCCCGTCGCTCGCCAGCGCATAGCGGCTATCTCCCACAGCCAGAAACTGTTCCACCGTGAAAGATTCGGGTAGGTAGGCCGGGGCTTTTCCCTTTGAGAGATGTTTATCGGCCATTCCACTCGAATTCTGCCCCATTTCAGCAGGTGTTCCGGTCATCTCCCCATCGCTAAAGTGCGCCACAATCGGCCTTCTGGCCCTGACGTCGTTCTCCCGACCAGAGAGCGAGACGCGCAGCACCCCGGCCTCTATCTGGCCCACCAGCAGCGAATCCCCGTCGGCCAGCAAAGCATGGGCATACCTTCCCTGGGCCAGCACTCGCGCCACTTTCCCGTCGCGTACCTCAGCCACGCCCATCGGAGTGCCCACCCAACCGCGCCCATCGCCAAGAGAAATCTGTTCCACTCTTCGGTCCGGCAACCCCTGCTCTTCACCTATCCGCTCGGTCTGGCCGCCATGCCACCAAAGAAGCCCGTCGTTGAGCGTGCCTACCCATAGTTCTGCCTCCGTGCCCGCCAGCGCCGTCACATAGACATCATTTGTTGTCGGATGGAATCGCTTCAGCGTTCTGCCGTCAAAAATTAGCAGCCCCAGTTTCTCGGTTCCGATCAGCAAACGCCCAGAGGCCAGCGGCAGCACAGCGGTAACGGCGCGCGCCTCATCTTCTTTTGCCTCAATTTGCCGAAAGACGCTGCCGTCGAACGCCACCACGCCTGCGCCCAACGTCGCAATCAGCAACTCAGGCTGGCGCGAGTTGGTGAGCATTCCAACCGCCATTTGACCCAGCGGAGCGGCGGGTAGGTCGATTCCCACGCGATAGATATGATCGAGCGCGCCGTCGGGCGAATAGACGTAAAGCCCGGCCGGTCCGGCCAGAAAGAGCTTCCCTTGAAACATCGCAGCGCTCTTGAAGACGGCTGGCGCAGAGATCGCTTCGAAGCCAGGATTCGGTTGCCTGCCCAGCACGCGTTCTTCAAAGCCCAGCAGTTCCTTCTGAGCCGCATCGCGCGCTGAAGCGCTCAGCGCACGCTCCACGCGCCAAACCACAACTCCCGAGCCCCCCAGGCACACAAGCGCCGCCGCGATTGCAACAACCGCTACTCGCCGCCGTTGAAGTTTCATCTGGGATTCTCAGTGTCAGGTAGGATCGAGATGACAATACAGCAGAAACCCCTCAAACGCAAATCCACCCGTACAGCAAAAAGCGGCGCCGCCTTGGAGGGCAACGCCGCATCTTTGCTTCCGCTGTTCCGGAGCGGTTAGCGGACTCCCATAATACGACCCGTTCCCGCCGCCTCCCCTTAAAAAAGGTTCCAAAGCGACTGGTTATAGACCGCGTGATGGAACTGCACTTCAGACGCCTTGACGATCGTTCCCAACTCGCGCGGAGAACGATTCGCAGCCGCCTGTTTCAGCTCTGCATAGCGCCCCTGAACATCCTTGCCCAGGATCTTCGCAATCCACGCCGACGACTCAAAGTCCGCAATCGCCTTCTGAATGTTGTCTGGTAGGTAGCGGCCACCCGCACGCAGATTCTCAGCCTTCGAGATCTCCCCATCGAGGCCTGTTTTGAAGATTCCGTAAAGCGAGAGATACGGGTTGGCATCCGGCGCAACCGCGCGAACTTCCGTTCTCATCGAGCGATGGTTGCCGATCGGCACACGAACCATTGCGCCGCGATCGACGGCCGAGGCGCGAATCTGATTCGGCGCTTCAAAATGCGGATCGAGACGGCGATAAGCGTTCACGCTGGAATTGAAGATCAGGCACAGATCCAGCGCACTGGTCAATATGCGATCCATGAAATTCCAACCGAAAGTGGCAAGTTGCTCTTCACCCTTCTCGTCCCAGAATAGGTTGGTCTTGCCCTTTGAGACCGAGACATTTGTGTGCATGCCGCTGCCGTTGACGCCCACCACTGGCTTGGGCAGATAGCAGGCCGTGTAGCCCATATTGTTGGCAATCTGACGGGTCAGCAGCTTATAGAGCTGAATCTGGTCGGCCGCACCCACTGCTTCGGCGTAACTGTAATTGATCTCATACTGGCTGGGGGCGACTTCGGGGTGATCCTTCTCGTTCTGGAAACCCATCGCCCGCTGCACTTCAGCCGATGTGTCGATGAACTGGCGCAGTGGATCGAGAGGCAGCGAGTGATAATAACCGCCGGACGAGATGAACTCGAATTTGCCGGTCAGGTGGTAATTCTGCTCGGCATCCTTACCGGCGAAGAGGAAGCCCTCAATTTCAGTGGCCGCATTCAGGGTGTAGTTGTTCTTTTTGTGCTGCTCGTCGGCGTAAGCCTTGAGCACCCCGCGCATGTCGCCAGAGTAAGTGGTTCCGTCCTTATCGATGACATTGCCAAAGACCAGCACCTTGCCGGTGCCAAACACATCGGCGGGCACCCAATAGAAGGCGCTCCAGTCGATCCCCAACCGCAGATCGCTCTCTTTCTGGGCCGTAAAGCCGCGGATCGAAGAGCCATCGAAGGTCAGGTTCTCGTATGCTCCGAGCAGAAATTTCTTGTCGTAGTCGAGCAGATGAAGGCGGCCCTCGAGATCCGAGAACAGCACGGTCACCGCCTTGATCCGCTTCTCGTCGGTCAGGTACTTCAACCGCTTCTCGCGAATCTCGTTGGCCGCAACGCGATTGGCGCGATCAGCCTTGGCTTGCAGGTTGAGCTCTTCCAGTTCCTCATAAGAGAGAGCTAGAAAATTGCGAAATTCAGTGGACATCGTTCTCCTTCTTTAGGCGCAACGGATGGGGGTTGAAAATCAGTTGCACACATTATAGAGAGTGGATTCGATAAATTGAAGCGAATTTAAAGACAAATAGCCCACTGCCTGCCAGCCGCGCGGTATGCGCCCAGCCGGAGCAGTTCAAATCGCAGAGCATTCTTGCTTAACACCCCGCCTGCTTCCACAAGGAGGCAAATCTAGACAACAAGTCCGTTTGGTGTCTTTCCCAGGCCCCGTTTACCCGGAGCCTGGGTAACCATGCAACTTTAATTACCTCGCCAGAACCCCCGCGGTCGTCGAAACCGTCTTGACCGTCTTGAGAATACGCGAGACGATCTGGTAAGGATCGGCTTCAGAATTCGGACGACGATCTTCCAGGTAGCCCTTGTATCCGTCGCGAACGAAGTTCACAGGCAGGCGGACCGAAGCGCCACGATCCGAGAGGCCATAGCTGAACTTGTCGATCGCCTGCGTCTCATGCAGGCCGGTAAGACGCAGATGATTATCCGGGCCATAGACCGCAATGTGCTCGGGAATGTACTTTTCAAAGGCCGCCATCAGGTCTTCGAGATATTCCTTGCCGCCCACTTCGCGGATGTGCTTGGTCGAGAAATTGGTGTGCATGCCGGAACCGTTCCAGTCTCCCTTGATCGGCTTGCAGTGCAGCACAAAGTCCACTTCGTACTTTTCGCAGAGCCTGTACATCAGGTAACGCGCCATCCACAAATCATCGGCGGCCTTGGCTGAGCCCTTGCCAAAGATCTGGAACTCCCATTGCCCCTTGGCAACTTCGGCGTTGATGCCTTCGTGATTGATCCCAGCGGTCAGGCAAAGTTCCAAATGCTCTTCGACGATCTGCCGGGCGATGCTACCGACATACTTGTATCCAACACCGCAATAAAAAGGCCCCTGGGGACCGGGATAGCCATCCTGCGGGAAGCCGAGCGGACGTCCGTCCTTATAAAGGAAGTACTCCTGCTCGAAGCCAACCCAGAGGTCGGGATCGTTCTCGATCGTGGCGCGCATATTGGTCGAGTTCGGGGTGCCATCCGGATGCATCACCTCGCAAAGCACCAGGTAGCCATTTTTGCGTGCGCCATCGGGATACAAGGCCACCGGCTTCAGCACGCAGTCGGACTTGTGCCCGTCAGCCTGCATCGTCGAACTGCCGTCAAAGCCCCATAGCGGTATATCCGCAAGCGTGGGTGCCTTCTCAAACGACTTCAATTGAGTTTTGCCGCGAAGTTCAGGAATGGGTTGTTTACCATCAAGCCAGATATATTCCAGTTTGTACTTGGTCATTTCTCTCCTTTGGAATTCAAGTGTCACGTCAGGCATTCTCTCGAATTATTCGTGAACCTGTATAAGGATCTCATGAAGAAATCGCGGATCATTAACGAAAAGGATCCTGATGATTGCTCGAGTTACGGCGGACGTTCTTAGAAACGGTCGACTCTCAAAAGATTGTGAGACAGATCACCAAAGGGCCTTTTCAGCGCTCGCTCCGCCGACTGGTGTGGCGAAGCACGAGTAGAAGTGGAGCCGATTCTTGAGTGGTATTTTTGAGTGAAATTATGCGGTGAGCCGCTCGAGTTGGTCCGGTTTGAGAATCGTCAGGCTGGACCCCTTGATCGTGATCCATTGGTCACGGCGAAACTGGTTGAGCAGCCGTGTGACCGTCTCGCGCGACGTTCCGGCCATATTCGCGATCTCTTCGTGGGTGAGCGCCATGGTAAAGCGGATCTCCGGTCGTCCGTTGGCCGCTGCGCGTCCCCAGTCCAACAATAACCGGGCCAGCCGTCCCGCCGCCGAGCCAGACAGCGCCAACCGCTTGGCATCGTGAAAGACCGTCAAGTACTCCCCAGAGAGCGATTGCGCGGCATGCATCGAGGCAATGCCGTGGCGGCCCAGGAAATCGACAAACTCCTGCTTGCGCACGGTCTTAACCTGGCAGGGCTCGATTGCCTCGGCTGTGACCTCGTGAGGAACATTGGCTAGCACCGCGCTCAATCCCATCACGTCTCCGGGGCCGGCGATCTTCAGAATCATGGTCTTGCCGTCGCGAGAGGTGGAGGAGATCTTGACCTGGCCAAAGCAAATCACGAAGACATTGCGCGCCGGGTCCCCCTCTGAAAACAGCTTCGCGCCCCGCGCGTGGCTCATCATGATACCGATCCCGTCATAGTCGGTCAGCGCCTCGGGTGTGAGATTGCAGAACATCCGCAAATGGCGGTGCTCACAGTTAATGCAATCTTCCGGGGGGTGATGGGGATGAAATGTGGACATGAATTCGCCGCTTTGC